>JBPCLZ010000073.1:0-28297 GCA_051002775.1 Pyrinomonadaceae bacterium
AAATAGTGGTGGCCAGGGACGGAATCGAACCGCCGACGCCGGCCTTTTCAGGGCCGCGCTCTACCAACTGAGCTACCTGGCCAATCGGGTAGGAAAGAACGCGTAGTATAGGGAGTTGTGAAAAGAACTGTCAAATTACACAGGAAGTTGTGAATTTGTCAGATTAGTTACAGAAAAGCGTTGACGGATTCGGAGGTCTGTGTATAATTCGTGCCGTTGAGGATGGGGTTGGCGCCCAAACGTCAGTCCGGTTTAAAAGACGACATCCGATTCAAAATTGAAAGTGCCCGCCAGTGCCAGCTCGGCCGCCGATCGCGCCCCCCGCAGTCGCTACCTTCGAGCTGGCACAGCCATTTTAGGGCACCCTAAATTAATCTCGAAAGCCCAACTTCCTACTCCGTAATTCCTGCTCGCTGCACCAATGCCTTTTGCTCCGATACTGCATCAACCAAAATCGTTTCTTCGTTACTCGTTGTAAACTTTCGCTCACGTAAAACCACTGCGCCATTTATGACGACATCCTTAACGTCGTTCGTTTGAGCCGAGTAAACCAGGGACGAGGCTAACTGCCGTGACCGTGGAATTGAGTGAAGGTGATTGAGCGCTACTACGATCACATCCGCACGCTTGCCAATTTCCAAACTGCCAATTTCATTTCCCAACCCAAGCGCTTGCGCACCCGCGATGGTCGCCATGCGAAGCGCCTGACTCGCCGATATAGCTTCCGGTCCATGCAGAGCTTTCTGTAATAGCGCCATGGTGCGCATCTCTGTAAACATGTCGAGCCGGTTGTTACAAGCGGCTCCATCAGCGCCAAGCGAGACCGATATACCGCGATCGAGCATCTTCGTAACCGGCGCGATGCCTGAACCGAGTTTCAAGTTTGATGAAGGACAGTGCGCCACATTGGTTTTCGTCTGCGCCAGAATTTCAAGTTCAGTCTCGTCGAGATGAACGCAGTGGGCCAGCACAACGTGACTACCTGTTAATCCTAGCGAGTAGAGATAGGCCACGTTGCGCAAGCCGGAATCGCGCTCCACTAACTCACACTCATGCCGATTTTCCGATGCATGCGTGTGCACCATGACCTGATGCTCGCGCACGAGCTGCCCGACGCGAGCAAGAAGTTCACTGGTGCAACTAAGCGCGAAGCGCGGCGCAAAGCAATAACGGATGCGACCATTAGCCCCGCCGTGCCAACGCTCAAGCAGATCAATTGAGGCCGCTATGGATTCTTCTGTTTTTTCATGTAGGCCTGCGGGCACATCATCGCCGCGGTCCATCATGCATTTGCCGACGGTGGCGCGAAAACCAGTTTCTTCGACTACTTTGAAAACCTCTTCCGTGTGGTTGACGGTTTCCATCGTCAACGCGCAGGTAGTCCCGCCTTGAATCAACTCAGCAATGCCGAGGCGAGCTGAAGCCCGGATTGATTGGGCCGTATGGGCAGCCTCCATCGGCCAGACTCGCTTCTTCAGCCAATCAAGCAGCGAAAGGTCATCGGCAGAGCCGCGAAAAAGAGTTTGACAAAGATGAATATGAGTTTGGACAAATCCCGGTAATACAGCGCAGTTTGTCGCGTCAATTACGACGTCCGCCGTCATTCCGCTCTCCGCCAACCTGGTAATGCAGCCGTTCTCAATCAACAGATCTCCTTCATGAATCGCGTCTTGCGCGTTCATGGTCAGGAGTATGCCGCCCTTGATGAGAATGGATTCCATGATTGGGTATCGGGTACCGGGTATCGGGTGCCGGCTATCAGATGTCGAGTGTCAGCTGCTGGCAGCGTTTTGATTTGCCGACACCCGGCACCTGACACCCGACACCTAACTCTAAAGCATTTAAGCAAAACACAAAACAGGCGCTCGGCCGGTAATAATTAATACCAGCGGCCGAACGCCTTTTTCGTTTGTAGTGCCTTACTTTTTGTCGGCAGTCGCAGCCTTAGCTGCCGGCGCCGGCTCAGGCTTCTCCTCACGCACGGGCATTCCGAGTTTTACCTTCACTTCCCTTTCAATTCGCTTGAGAAGATCAGGATTCTCTTTCAGAGTAACCTTTGAATTCTCCCGGCCCTGTCCCAAACGATCGCCTTTGTAGGAAAACCACGCGCCGCTTTTATCGACGACATTTTGCATGACTGCCAGATCCAGAACATCGCCTTCACGCGAGATCCCCTCGCCGTACATGATGTCAAACTCGCACTCGCGGAACGGCGGCGCCACCTTATTTTTTGCAACTTTGACTTTAGTCCGGTTGCCAACCACGCGGTCCCCGTCCTTGATGGCGCCGATGCGCCGGATGTCGAGCCGCATGGAGGAATAAAACTTCAGCGCGCGGCCGCCAGTCGTAGTTTCGGGACTGCCAAACATTACGCCGATTTTTTCGCGAATCTGATTAATGAAGATAAAGCACGTATTCGACTGCGCAACAATCGCCGTCAATTTACGCAGCGCCTGGGACATCAGACGCGCCTGCAAGCCGGGCAACGAATCGCCCATTTCACCATCGAGTTCTGCACGAGGAACCAGAGCGGCGACAGAGTCGACGACGATCACGTCGATTCCGTTCGAGCGCACTAGCGCTTCGGCAATCTCCAGGGCCTGCTCGCCGGAATCCGGCTGAGAAATCAGCAACTGGTCGATATCGACTCCGAGTTTCCCTGCGTAATCCGAATCCATTGCATGTTCGGCATCGATGTAAGCAGCCACGCCGCCAGCTTTTTGCGCCTCGGCAACGATGTGCAGGGCCAGGGTCGTTTTGCCCGAACTTTCAGGGCCATAGATTTCAATAATGCGCCCACGCGGCACACCGCCGATGCCCACGGCCACGTCCAGACTTAGTGAGGTGGTTGAGATGGCCGGTATGTCTGAGACCTCACGCTCGCCCATGCGCATGATTGATCCCTTGCCAAATCTCTTTTCAATACCTGATAGAGCCGCTTCGATCGCCTTACCGCGGTCTGCAATTATTCGATCTTCAGATGCCATGGCATTCATCTCTTTCTTCCGCTCCTTTTCTCAACGCTGGTGCCCAGATTGGCGCCGAGCATAACACATCGGACGCGAGAATGGAACAGTGTTTCATACTTGCAACAGCAATTATTTTAGAGGGTGGTATTGAATAATCCGGTGGCGTGCGGGTGCAGCCCTCTCTGGCCCCCTACGCAGGGTGAAAATTTTCCGCACAAAACCTTATATGCGACTCAAAAAATCGGAGCTCACTGCCTGATTAACTCTGCGGCCGCGCGGTTAGTGCGGCGTTCGACCTGTTGGTTCAGCGAGGGCATCTCGCCGGAGGCTTCGTCCTTCGAAATGCGTTCGACGCGCCACAGAGGAAAAAACAGATCGCCCATACCGATAAAGGGCTCGTCATGGGCGACTGCATGTACCCAACTATCAAATGCATTCAAGTCGAGGCCGCGTAAGAATACTCCGGTAGGCGTAATTTCGTCGAGCAGGCCCCAACATTTTTCGCGAGGTGAATGCAGGGCGATTATAACTAAGGCTCCGGGCTGAATGCCCGCGCTGCTTGTATCGCCTTCTTTCATATTGATGCCAGAAATTTTGCTACGCGCGATGGCCAGACTTTCCTACCAGAAACTCATTTTCTTTTTTTCATGGCCTCGTTCAGCAGTTGGACCATTTGATCTCGCTTGTTTTTGGCGGCCCAGGCCGACGCGGTAAGGCCATCTTCGTCTTTTAGTCCCGGATTCGCGCCGTTATCGAGAAGGATACGTGCGACTTCTTCGCGGTCGTAAACAGCAACCCACATCAAAGGGGTGCCGCCCACCTTGTTTTGGACATTAGGGTTTGCACCTTTTGCGAGCAGCATTTGCACGAGCTTCACATTTCCACGTTGCGCGGCGCCGTGTAATGCCGTTTCGCCGCCGGTATCCGCCAAATCAACCCTTGCGCCCCGCTCGAGCAGTTGCGTTGCGATGTCGTCGCGGTCACTCCACACGCAACGCATCAACGCGGTTACTCCGTTTCCTGCCTGAGCATTCAAGTCCAGCTCCTGCCGGGCCAACACCGCTTGCGCCACTTCATCTTCCTTGTGTTCCAGGGCTCGCAAAAATGCGGTACCGCCGCCCTCATCTTTTCGATTGACGTCGGCACCGCCTTTAAGAAGCGCATTGACTATCTTTAGGTCGCCACGCGCTGCCGCGGAGATGAGCGCGGTGGCGCCTCCGTCTTTGGCTTTGGCATTAGGATCAATGCCGGCCGCCAGAAACGCATTAACGGAACCTACGTCACCAACCGCTGCGACTGAGAGAAACGACTCTTCGTCGTAATTGTAACCGCGCAACTTTAGGAACTGCTTTGCTGCTTCGGGGGTTGGCTTATTGTTCTCGGGTTCGCTGCAGGCGAGCAAGCTGAACAAAAGGACAAAAGAGAGGATCGTCCTTGCTGAAGGATGGCTGTTAAAACTAAACCTTGTCATGAGCGATCACTATTTACAGGCCGCTACCATTGCCCGAGTAATATGCACAGGCTTTGAAGGTTTTTCGCCTTCCGTAGGTGCATGGTTAATTGCATCAACAACTTCAATACCGCTGGTTACTCTACCAAACGCTGAAAACTTTCCGTCAAGATTTGAGCCATTGCCGGCGAGTATGAAGAAACTGGTGGTGGCGCTGTTTGGCTCGTCCGGCCGCGCCATCGATACAATGCCGCGTTCGTGTTTTATAAGACTCGGCTCGTCCGGCAGTTTATGCGTCATCCTCTTTGCCAACTCGATACCCCATTTCTCGCTGGTCGACAGATTGCCTCCCTGAATGACGAAATCTTTAACGATGCGGCTGAAGGTCGTGGTATCGAACGCGCCCGTACCCGCGAGATTTAGAAAGTTGCGAACGTTTTCCGGCGCTGAATGGGGCAACATTTCGACCACGATGTTGCCTGCTTCAGTTTGTAGTGTGACACATTGTTGGGCCATCTTTTCCACTGACGCACCCGCAAACGGTTCGGGCGCAACGGCCAATACTTCAGGGGTTCTGGGATTTGCCTTTCTCGGAGTCGCTTCCGCGGGATCGGAAACTCTGGGATTGTCTTGCGCCTGTACGCCAGTCGTCCAAACAAAGACCACGGCGAACGCGAGCGCCAGGCAATTCAATTTCTCAGATTTCATTAACATCACTCTAGCGCAGCTTGCGTTTACTGATCCAGTGCGCTGATTAGCGCCAGGCAGTTCGCCGAAAAATCATGGCGAACCAATTCGAACTCCATTAGAATGCGCTCACTATTTCCGTCGCGTCATCCCTGAGTTCTTAAACGCAGTCTCAATCTCTTGATGGCCCTCGAACCCGGCACACGTCTTGGCCGCTATCAGGTTCACTCGCAAATCGGTGCGGGTGGTATGGGCGAAGTTTATCTGGCCGAAGATACGCAGCTTCATCGCAAGGTAGCTCTCAAACTTCTGCCGGCAGCGCTGGCTACTAACAGCGAACGCATGCGCCGGTTCGCTCAGGAAGCCCAGACGGCGGCCGCGTTAAATCACCCGAGCGTGGCCCACATCTATGAAATCGGCGAGGCCAACGAGGCGAAGTTCATCGCTATGGAATTTGTAGAAGGACAAACGCTGCGGGATTTGTTTCGCACCGATCGCGCCGACCTCAGAATGAGACTGAAATACCTCCAGCAGGTGGCGGAAGGTTTGGCCAAAGCGCACGCAGCCGGAATTGTTCACCGCGACCTCAAGCCCGAGAACATAATGGTCGCTACTGATGGCTACGCGAAAATACTCGACTTTGGTCTTTCGAAATTGTTGGAGCCACAAAGCGCTTTTACGTCCGGTGACACTTTTAGCGAGGTGGAAACGGCAATCATTCCCCAACACTCACTGCCCGGCACCGTGATGGGTACTGTCGGTTACATGTCGCCGGAACAGGCGCAAGGCAAAGTGCAGGACGTTGACTACCGTTCAGACATCTTCTCGTTCGGCTGCATACTCTTCGAAGCTGCGACTGGACACCGCGCGTTCAAGGGCAAAGACTCCATCGATTCACTTCACAAGATCGTGCATGGACCAACTCCGCTTGTAAGAGAGTTAAATCCGCAGGCGCCCGAGGAATTACAAAGGATCGTTCGTCGTTGTCTGGCAAAGGATCGCGAGCGCCGCTATCAAAACATCAAGGACGTCGCCCTTGAGCTCGATGAACTGGAACACGAGCTGCGAGTGCTCGACTCTGAGTCATCGGGCTATTCACTCTCGACCGGCAGCCTCAGGTCCGTCGCATCAATCCCTTCGCAACAAGGCTCGCCAACCTCAGCCGCATCGCAAACGCGGTCACACGGGCCGTCGACCGCACCGACCGTCAGTCTCACGACGGCGATTGGCAGTAATAAAAAACGAGTGGGAATAATTGTAGTGAGTTTACTTGTCGCAATTGCTACTGCCATTTTTTTCATGACTCGACTGCGGCCTGCCACAGCACCCGGTCCAATAGCGCGCCCGGCAGCGGATATGAAAGTTAGCCGGTTGACCGCAACGAACCGTGTCCAGTCGGCAGTGATCTCGCCGGATGGCAAGTTCCTGGCTTACGCGCAAAATGACGGCGACAAACAGAGTCTTTGGACGAAGCAAATCGCCACCAACAGCGCCGTTCAGCTCGTCGCTGCCGCTCCTCGTACTTATGCAAATCTGACTTTCAGTCCAGACGGCAATTACGTCTACTACGTCGCCCGAGATCCGAATGATGAAACGGGATCGGTATTTCGCATCCCCACGCTGGGAGCCACACCGCTGAAGGTTTTGGGCAAGGTGAGCGAGGCCATCGCCTTTTCGCCGGACGGCCGACAGATCGCGTTTCAACGCTATGACGCAAGTTCTTCGGAAGCTACGCTCGTGGTTGCTGACGCCGACGGTTCGAACGAGCGCAAACTCACAACGCGCAGCGGCCACGAATGGTTTGCATCACGTGGCGTGGCTTGGTCTCCCAATTCGAGCTTCATCGCCTGTGGCGCCGGCGACGATCGCAAGAGCCCGCAGATGGCCATGGTGATAATTAACGTAAACGACGGCAGCGCTAAAGAATTAACTGCGCAGCGTTGGGATAGTATCGGACGATCGGTATGGTTAAGCGACGGCTCAGCGATCGTGTTTTCCGCCAGCGATAACGGCACGACGGCGGCACGGCAAATATGGCAGATCTCCTATCCTGGCGGCGAAGCACGCCGGATCACCAATGATCTCAATTCCTATGAAGATGTTTCTCTAACGGCCGACTCGAATACTTTGGTCGCCACGCAAACAGACGTCACCTCAAGCATTTGGGCTGGCGGTGACGTTACCCGCGCCACGCAGATAACCAGCGGCCGCGACGAGGGCGCTGCCGGCATCACCTGGAGCCCGGACGGACGCATTGTTTACATCTCGAGCGCCAGCGGTAACACGGAAATCTGGACGATGAAAGCTGACGGCGCCGAACAGAAACAACTGACAAACGACACGCATACCAAGTTTGCACCAGCTGTTTCGCCTGATGGCCGCTACGTGGTCTATGTCTCCGAGCATGGCGGAGTTCATCTGTGGCGTATCAACGTGGACGGCGGTAATCCGACGCGACTGACAGATGGAAATTACGACGTTAACCCGCGCATTTCACCTGATAGCCAGTGGGTCGTTTACTCGTCCTACAGTTCCGGAAAACTGGTTCTTTGGAAGGTTCCGCTTGGTGGCGGGTCACCCGCGCAACTGACAAACGTATCTTCCAGCGATCCTGATATCTCCCCGATGGAAAGTTAATTGCTTCTTTTCATAACGACGCACAGAATGTAGCCCGGCTGGTCCTATTTGATTTCGCGGGCGGCGACCCTATTAAGACCCTCGCCCTGCCGCAGACAGTCCAATGGAGCATGGGTGTGCGTTGGACGCCGGATGGGCAGGGGCTTACCTATATCGACAAACGGGGCAGCATCACCAATCTTTGGTTTCAACCAATCAACGGTGCTACGCCGAAACAGTTAACTGACTTTAAGGGCGAGGGCATTCTTCTCCGCGAATGGACGCGCGATGGCCGGCAAGTCGCAATTGTGCGGGGCACGCCGCGCAGCGACGCCGTCATGATCGCCAACTTCCGTTAATACACTTCCACCTCAGTCTCAAAAGGAGAAGGCTAATGGATGAAGGAGAAAAGCTACCGGATGAGTTACGCACATTCCCATACCTTCGTTGGTACCGCATCCCGGAGCCGCAGTTTCCCATTAATGGAGCCGCGATTTCTGACGACGGAGGACGAGCGGTAGCAGCCACCTTCCTGGGAGATTACGGAACAAAATCTCCATCTTTTTCTTCTCCGGTCCTCAACACGTATTCCGTCTACTGCTGGGACCGTCTGGGAAAGCGACTCTGGCGTGACCAATGGACGGGTTTCGAGGGGGCCTTTGCCGTGGCTATTTCAGGTGATAGCACAGTGGCGGCCGCTGGTGGCTGGATGCAAGAGGGCGTGGGGTTTATTCGCGCCTACAACGCTGAAGATGGACAGCAGTTTGTCACGTACGACATTCCCTCACGCGTAAACAGCCTCGCGTTGTCGGCAGATGGATCAGTGCTGGCGGCCGCCGCCAATGATGCCTATCTCGCCGGGCAGACAAGTGGCGTCTTTCCTGCCAAACCCGCAGCGGTCGGTTTAGCCGCGGGTACCATTGTTGAAACGATAGCTATGCCCTCAGATGGCAGTGCTTTTGTCATGGGCGATCACACAGGCAATGTCACGTACGTGGAGAACAACGGCGGCGCGATTGGGAGTAAATATACCTGGGCCGGACAAACAGCCATTGGACCGGTTCATTCGGTCGCGTTCTCGGCCGATGGAAACTGGTTCGCAGCCGTCGGCGACTCGCAAAGCGTATATCTCTTCAACCTCGATTCGGTTAAGCAAAATAAATATGCGGCCACACTTAACCTCGACGATAGCGACCGAATGAGATGGGTCTCAGTGTCAGCCGACGGCAGCTTTCTTACGGTAGCGGGTAACGTTGGCGACGGCGGCCTGGTGTATGGGCTTCAGAATAAGGACGGCGCCTTAACGCAGCTTTGGAAGGCTACGACGAGGGCCAACCCCAACTCCGCCAGCACTGACGCGAAGGGAAAGTACGTGGTCGTCGGCACTGGCTATACCGTTAACAAGGTGGGAGGCGGATATGCTCTGTTTGACGGAGCAACCGGCAGATCGCTGTGGCGCGTTCATGTCCAGCAAATGGCCTGGCCGTGCTTTATCAGCGCGGACGGCTCGGGGATCATCGCCGGTAGCGATTACGGCGCGGTCTACTACATGACACCGGGAGCTGTACCTGAATAGCTCAAAGCTAAACAAAATATAAGGGCATGCCATGCCGTGCCCTCAGTCTCGCCAACCGTCTTCATCGCTCGTTGATAAAGCTTAGCCAAGTCTGCTGCCAAGCAGCCATTGACCACCATCGACGACCAAAATCTCGCCGTTAACAAAACTCGCTGCGTCAGAACAAAGAAAAACCGCCGCCCGCTCGATGTCTGCAATACGACCAAAACGTCCCAGCGGAATATTTTTGCGTAGTTTTTCCTTGACGGGCTCGGGCACCAGGCGCTTCATGCCCTCAGTGTCTTCAACCGGACCGGGAGCAATGGCGTTTACACGGATGCCGTATCGTCCCCACTCAACCGCAAGATTGCGCGTCAGTGCATCAACGCCGGCTTTGGCGGCAGAAACGTGAAGCTGCATCGGCGTGCCGAGATAATGAAGTGTGGCGCTGATGTTAAGAATCTGGCCGCCATGTTCCTTCAATTGCGCAAAGGCGGCGCGACAGACGTTGAACGTACCCTTAAGGTCGATGTCGACTACAGTTCCGAATCCATTTGGGGATAACTCTTCGGCTTTGCAAAGAAAGTTTCCAGCGGCACCGTTAATCACAATATCGAGCTTGCCAAAGCGTTCAATGGTTGCCGCAATCGCCCTCTCCACGTCGTCAGTGTTGCGAACGTCTGCGGCCACGGCAAACGCTTCGCCAACATTGGTGTCTTGATTGTGTGCGTCGTTGATAACTTTCGTCGCCGATTGGAGATGGTCCATGCTGCGACTCACCAGGGCAACATTTGCGCCCGCTTCAGCAAGCGCGCGCGCCACGCCGCCGGTGATGCCGGTGCCGCCGCCAGTAACGAAGGCAGCGCGACCTTTCAAAATCCCGTCGATGAATATTTTGTCGATCATGTCAGTAGGCATTGTTTCCTTTTGTGGACAGACTTTAGTCCGTGGCTTTTTTGAGTGGCATAGACTTTAGTCTGTGGCTTGGTTAGGGACACAGACTAAAGTCTATGCTACTAACCACCGGCGATGAACGGGCGCGACTGCACAATATAGATCTGACCGTTCAGATAAGCCCATTCAATGTCCTGATCGCGGCTGCCGAAGACGCGCTTAATGGCGGTGGCTGCGTTCACCAAACGGCGTACAACTGCGTCAGTCAAAACAATTCGCTCACCGGTAATTGAGATCTCTTTGACTCCGCCCTGCGGATCAAATGTCAGCAGGCTGTCTTCATCTGATCGCGTCAGGACCTGAATAGCATTCGCGCGCGGCTGAAAGATAACTTGTTCCGCCATTTTCTTTCCTTCGACCACCTTGATCCCCAGGCCACGTTTGGCGCTGATGTAGACTGCCCCTCTGTTTTCCTTATTGAACGGATCGGTCGTGATCATCACGCCCGAACTTTCCGAGTTAATGCCCTCCTGAATCAGCACCGCCATAAAAATCTTCGAATGATCAACGGCCATATGCTCGCGAGCCTCGTACGCTTCGAAATTCCACAGCGATGCCCAGACGGTTCTGATAGCGTCGACCAGTTGCTGGTCACCCTTAACATTTGGGACGGTGGTATATAGACCCGCACCACTAAAATTAGGCAGGTCCTCGGAATTAGAAGAGCTGCGAACGAATAAGCCCTTGCCCGCGAACTCCAGGGGCGCGCGTCGCACGACCTGAGCGCGCAGTTTCTCGTCGAATTTACCCTGCTCGATGCGCTGCCGCAGCTCCGTCAGCCTTTGCCTGCGGTAAGCGGGGTCGTGAATAAATTTTTGATCGTTCAGGAGCGCATAAATCGTATCGTCAAGTTTGTTCGCTTTCAGAAACTGATCGTAGTAATAAAAAGGAATGGTGAATCCGTTGGGCACCTGAATGCCCTGCACACGCGCTCCGATCAGTTCCCCAAGGTTTGCGGATTTTCCGCCAAAAGCGAGACTGGAACGCGCGCGTTGTTGACTAAGCGCAAGCAGGCGCAGCTCGGAAAGATCGAATTTCGGCTTCACCACATCCAGCCGCTGGGCCAGTCGCATCTGATACTCGCGCAGCTGATCGATGTCCGCACGCTTGATTGAATAATTATCTCGCCGCGTTTCAAACGTTACCCACCAACCGTCGTATTGTTTCAAAAGTTCATGGGCATTTTTGATGTAGGCGTTCGGAATGCCCCAACCCTTCGCAAGCAAGTTGATGTGCGATAAGGGCGTGGAAGGTTGCGAGGTGATTACGCCCGCTACTGGTGGTAACTGCAGCGGAACTTCGTCCAGCACCAGAATTTCGTTGAAGCCAATCTCGACGTGCTCATCGAGTTTGCGAATTACATGGATGCGGCCCAAGCCCTTCGCCACATTCAGAGCCTGGTATTCCTGCTCCTTCGCAATGTCGCTCTGCAAAACGCGCTGAATGCCGAGCGTGCGCGACTCATTGTCCTGCCGAACCGAATTCGGCTTGTAAGCAACGGGCGTAAAAAAACTTTTGTTGATCACATCAGCGGCCATTTTGATCTGAGCAGCGGGAATTAAATCGCCTTCCCAAAACTCAAAAGTCCAACGCTTTATTGGCGTTTGATAGGCGATGGTGCCGAGGATGAAACGCCGGTTCGGCTTGAGATAATTGTTTTCGAAAAACTCGCGCCCGCGCTCAAGCGAGAGATAGGTCCCATTCACAAAATCCTTGTGAAAAGCGTAACGCTTCTTGTTGACATAATAGATCCTGTTGCCATCTTTGCGGTCGATTACAAACAGGACGTGCGGCAGCGCGTACGGTGTATTGGCGTCATAGGTCACAGCGAGCGAATCGAATTCAGCCTGCGATTTAAGCGCGCTAAGCGAGCGAGGAGACTGCGTTTGCGATAAACCTACTGCAGTCCACCCCAAGATCAACAGCACCGAAATGAACATTTCCCGCTTGTTACAAAAATTCACTACGTTTCCTTCGCTTCAACTCAGATTCGCGTCGACGACTTCTCTACCCTTGCGCTCCAGCAATTCTAGCAAATCATCGATGTGACGGCGCTCGGTAAGAAAGCTATTGACATTGACACGCAAAGCACGGCGGCCGCTGAGGACTGTAGTATGGATCCATGCTTCACCGCTGCGTTCGATTTCCTGCTGGAGCTTTTGTTGCAGGCGATCCTGTTCGGCGCCTGTCGCGCGCGCATAGTTCTCAGGCAGAAACCGGAAACAACACACGGCCGTTTCGATTTCGTTTACACGCTTGAACTCGCTCAACTCGTCGATGCGACCAGCGAAATATTTGGTAAGTTCAATCTGGTTCTCGATGGCCGCAGCATAGCCCTCCCGACCCATGAACTTCAGCGCCATCCAGAGCTTCAGAGAATTAAAACGCCGCGTGCCCATCTGGCCGTAACGAAAGAAATCGAATTCCACGTCCGCGCCGCCACGATCTTCATTCAGGTACTCGGGCGTGATATCAAATGCTTCGCGCAAAACATGACCATCCTCGCGCACCAGCACCGCACCGCAGGCAAATGGCACGAACATCCACTTGTGCGGATCAAAAGTAATCGAATCTGCCAACGCGATGCCGTTTAGTTTTTCCCGATGGCGGGACGAGAAAGCGAGGGTGCCGCCATAGGCTGCGTCAACGTGATACCAGCAATTGTTTTCAGTGGCGATTTGCGCCAGTTCTGCCAGTGGATCAATTACACCAGTGGAAGTTGCACCGGCCAGACCAACGATGCAACATGGGACGAGGCCTGCAGTGCGATCTTGCTTGATCTGCTTTCGCAGCGCATCGGTTTGAATATGAAAATCTGGACCCGTCGGAATCTTGCGCAGGCTGGCGCGGCCGAGACCAAGAATGTCAACGCTTCGTTCAATGGAGAAATGAACCTGCTCAGAAGCGTAAACAACCAGATCGCCCGGTGCCGATCTCAATCCGGATTGGACTGCTTCTTTATGACTGCGATCGCGCGCGCACTTTAGCGCAATCAGGTTTGCCTCAGTACCACCGCTGGCCAGCGTGCCGAAACTTTCCGGGCCATAGCCAACGAGTTCGCACAACCAGCGCAAGACCTGCGCTTCGACAATTGCGGAGGTTGGGCCGTTACGCCATGCGCCGGCATTCTGGTTCAGCACCGACGTCAATGCATCGGCCCAAACGCCAATCGGTAACGGAGTGGGATTAAACTGGCCGAAGTATCGCGGACTGGGGACCTGCATTGCGTGCACCAGGACCTCCTCGGTAAAACTCCTGAGAATTTCTTCGGCAGCGATTCCCTGTTCGGGAAATGGTTCAGCGAAGATTTTCACCAGATCTTCCGGGGTTGCTGAAGAGGTGACTTTTCTCGAGTCCAGTGTCGCTACATACTCAGAGATGATTTTTGTAACTGCGTGGCCGAGTCGCGCGTGCTGGGTTGCCAGATCATCGGCCATAAGCGTTTTCGTCATAATTAGCTTTGGAGTCGAGCTCAATTACAGACAGAATCTCACGCGAAGTCGCTAAGTGGCAAAGCTCATCAGGATCTACTCACTTTGCGCTCTTCGGATCTTTAGCGGAAACTTCTAAAAATGAAAACGACTGTAAAAGCTGCTCAATTTAGAGAGACCCTAAAAGCTGAAATCCCCGCTTACAGCGTCACGCTGTCGAAGGAAGCTGTCGACGGGTTGGCAAGGTACTACGAGTTGCTTAACGATTGGAATTCAAGGCTTCATCTGGTCTCATTCCGTTCGCCAGAAGAGTTTGCGACGAGACATGTCCTGGAGTCTTTGGTGCTGCTGAGATATTTGCCGCACAGCGCGCGCGTTGGCGACGTCGGGTCCGGTGGCGGGCTACCAATCATTCCTTGTCTCATCGCGAGACCAGACCTGCACGCTGTGCTGGTTGAGTCTTCAAAAAAGAAGACCGTATTTCTGCGTGAAGTTTTGCGTGAGCTAGAAATGAAGGAAAGGGCTCAGGTGATTGTCGACCGGTTTGAAAACATCCCGACTCCTGAAGTTGATTTCGTGACCTCTCGCGCGCTTGAACGTTTTGAAGCAATGCTTCCGCTACTGATGAAATGGGCTCCCAGCCCTAGCACGCTGCTGCTTTTTGGAGGCGCAGGACTAGGGAATGTTGTTGAAAAACTGGGCGTTCCCAGCGAAAGAATTCTGCTACCCAATTCGACAGGTCGTTTCCTCTTCGTCACCAAAAAAAGCAGCGCGTCTCTCCCTTAGCTCAAGAGGTGTCGCCTCCCAACCTGACACGCGAGTCATGAGGGCTGTTTTGGTTTTTGCTGGAACAAAGTGGCCTTGGTTATTTACGATTGCAAAAAAAGGTGCGACGTTTAACGAACGTCGCACCTTTTGGTTTTAGTAGGACAGACATTCCTATCTGTCCGTTTCATTAGGTGGACAGGCAGGAATGCCCGTCTTACTTACGGAACGATTTCAAGCGCAATTAACTGTTGTCCCGAAACCACGAATTCAGCCGGCGGCAATTCCGTTTCATAGACGGGTGACAGCACCGTCGGCGTGTACCCGCCCGAGTTCCGATCGCTGTTAAGAGTGGCAACAACCGATGGCGGCAGATTTGGCAATTCGCTGGTGCCGATGACTGCACCCGGCGTTATACGGAATAGTTTCACGTAAAGGCGGTCGCTCTTCTTAACCTTGTTTATGGCCCTCACTAACTGTCCCAGATCCTGCGGCACAAACACACGCGACGCCGAGCCTTCTTGTAACGCGCCACCATTACCCACAAACACCAGCAGTTGACCGGGCGTAGCATCATTCGGAATCTGCACCGGTATGCGCTGAACGAACTGCTTTCCTGACTCAGTTCGAACGTATGCCTGCACTTCGATCAGTTCGCCACGGCGGGCTTCGGTCTTGTTCAGTGCAATGCGTTCAAGTGTCGCTGCGTACTTGCTGTCAGTTGAAGAGATATCCAGGGTCACGCCTTCGATTTGGACGTCGTCAAAACCGCTACCCAGCAGGGAGCTGATTGGCGAAGCCACGGAACCGGCCGCCATCACAGGCGAATTTGCTGCGGAAAACCGGCGGTCTAATTGGATGGGTTCTTGACCGCGGACATTGATAGCGCCCTTGATCGTGATGGTCGAATCGCCAAGCGCTCGTTCGCTTGAGGTGATCGTATTAAAGACGGTGAGATTCAAAAGCAGCGGCGTCAGAAAAGAATCGTTCGCAATTTCATAAGAATAGGTATCACTGCGATCGCGACTGGTGTGCAACTTGATCTTTACAGGAATCATTTTCGGAGTCTGGCCCAGTTCACCGAAAACCCCAGAGGAACGATCCTGAGAAATCGAGCCCATCATCGTACCCGGAATAGAAAGCTTAAAAGAGTTGTTGACGTTGGGAATGACGGTGACCACGGCAGTTTCGCTCATCGGCATGTCGGAAGCGCCCAAACTTAGAAACGGGTGGCCAAAAGCATAGATGCGGTTCCCATCGCGAAACGTAACTGTGCCGGAAGCCGCAATCGAATAGTCACCTCTAACCAACTGGACGCTAATCGAAGTGCCCGGCGTAAGCGTTTGCTCATTCGGCGTTCCGAGCGGCGTCATATTGGCCGAGCCCCCAGCTCCCGAAACGGGCAGCAGGCCATTCGCCATAAGCTGTGGTGCGAACATCGCCAGCGATTCCTGACTGATGCCACCAAAAACCATCGGCGTCGCAATCGGAACCATTTGCTGCCCAAGCAACGGCAGCAACGGTGAGCCTTGCGAAACTGGCGCAATTAAGGAGGTAGAAGTAACTGACTGTTTTGGCAGATTGGGTTTCCAATCGGTTGAAGCTAATTGAGCGAAAGAAACCGCGCGGGGTTCTTTGGGGCTCTGGCGATCACCGGCGCTGCCTTTTTCAAAGAGCTCTATCATCTGCTTGATCGGTGTGATGCCCGCTATTGGCTCTCTTGAAAATGGAAAACTAAAGGCAATCGCCCCGACCAAACGGTTGTCGATGTAAACAGGTGAACCGGACATCCCCGCGAACACTCCAGTCTTTTCGACGTTCGCGCCGCTCAGGCGGGCGATGATGGCAGACTGCCTCGGAGCAGGGAAACCCGGCAATACGCCCAGGATCTCAACGGAAAACTCCTGCGGTTCAGTGCCCGAAAACACTGTGCGGGCAGTGCCTTTCATGCCGGGACGCAGATCTTCAAGCGGAAAGAGCCGAACATCCGGGGTCGGCACGGTTACCGACGGTTTTTGACCAACTGCCAAGCCGCCAGCTAAAGCCAGGAGCATTCCAACTAGTAAGAACCTTGCAAAGCTTTTCATCAAAACCTCTTTGTACTGCAACTCCAGCGCATTAAGCGCCGGTCAAGGGACTATAGCTTTCGTCTCTACAGGGGTCAAGCTACTTCCATGGCAGAGTGAAGCTACCCATCCCTTCACCGCTACTAATATCTTAGACGCACAATTGGGCCGGATCGTTCCTTGTCGGCAGATCGGGCAGCGTGTTAATTTTCCCGGCGAACCTCCCGAACCTTTACGCCGTTCAGAAGGATATTAACAATTCTATGGAGACTATCGCCGCGTTCATTCTTGCTGGTGGGGAGTCCAGCCGCATGGGAACCGATAAATCCCAGCTGATACTGGATGGCAAAAGCTTCGTCGAACGTATCGCTACCAAACTCGTCACCATAACCAAAAATGTTGCTGTTGTCGGCAAGCCCTCGCCAGCTTCAGCGACCCTACAGCATCTCCCGGATGTTTATCCGAAGTGGGGAGCGCTGGGTGGCGTACATACTGCACTCGCTTCCTGCGCCGTGCCTTGGTGCCTGATCGTCGCGTGTGATTTTCCTTTTGTTACCGCTGAACTCTTTCAGCGACTGGCCAGTCTGCGTGGAGATTTTGCAGCAGTCGCGCCGGTGCAAAGCGACGCCACACCGCAACCGCTGTGTGGTTTTTATCAAACTCGCCCTTGCCTGAAACGCGCGGAACAGTTAATCAAATCCGGCGAAAGAAAGCCGCTTGCTCTGTTACAATCTGTCAGAACACGTTGGGTTCCTTTTGCTGAATTACAGGATTTGCCCGGAGCCGAACGGTTTTTCGATAACATCAATACTCCGGAAGACTATGACCGCATTGTTGAGAAAGGAACGGTAAGGCGGATGGCTTAATTCGAGTGGTCCGGGACCAACAACACGGTCCGCACCTTTACTCGTTCCATTCGAGCTATTATCTCGATGCCCCGACGACGATTAGGTAAGAAGTTATTCAAATCGTTTCTACCAATTCTCCTCGTTTTGGTGCTGGCGTTCGTTATCGCGCTCGCTTCCATAGTCCACGGAATCACTCGACCACCGCGACAGGCTTACCTGGTCACACCACAATCGTTTTCCCAAATCAGCGGTTCGGCTTTGAAGGTTACAGACGAGAACTGGCAGAATCGTGATGGCACACCGGCGCGCGGTTGGTTATTACGTGGAACTGACGGCGCGCCGGCAATCGTGTTACTACACCGCTACGGCGGCGACCGTTCATGGCTTTTCAATCTGGGCATAAAACTGAATGAGGCGAACGGATTTACCGTTCTATGGCCCGATCTCCGCGGCCACGGTTTGAATCCGCCGGTGACTTCTTCGACCTTCGGGATGAAGGAGGGCCAGGACGTGCTCGCCGCCCTGGACTTCATTCGCGGCCTAAAAGGCACCAGTCGAGAACACTTAACTGCGGATGTTTTTGGAGTGTACGGTGTTGAGCTGGGAGCGTATGCAGCGATGAGCGCGGCGGTCCAGGATTCGACGCTGCGAGTATTGGTGTTGGACTCGGTGCCGCGAAGTTCCGATGAACTGATTAATGCGGGTGTGAGTCAGCACATCGGCGTCGCTAACAATATCCTGCTTTCGATCGCCCGTTTTGCTACTCGAGTTTATTTTATGGGCCGCTATCAAACCGGCTCGACTTGTGGGATGGCTAATGAATTGAACAATCCAAGAGTACTGTTGCTAGCAGGAGCCGACAACGGCTATCTGCGCGAGTCTACTGCGGACGTACAGCGCTGTTTTCAGAATAAAGCGAACGTAGAAGCGAAGCTGGATTTGCCGTTGACAGGGTATAATTTACCTTCAGCTACAGGCGAACAGGGCGAAAGTTACGATCGGCCGGTGATAGACTTCTTCGCGAGAAATCTTCAATAATTTCAATTCACAATGGCGTTACCGCGACGATGGCCACCCGGCCGTTGTTTGCAATCACATCCGACCGCACTGAGTCCTTTTGCATTAAAGTGTTCAAGTCACGCAGCGGAATTAGAAACAAAACTGTTTCTTTGCGCGCGTGACTTTCATAAATTACCTGGCCTATTCCGTCATACATTACCGGTTCATGGTCGTCGCCATAGACGACACGGCCAGCGGCATAAAACTCGGGACTACGATCGTCTCGCTGTAATCCAAACAGCAGCGCACCGCCATAGCCTCGCTGGTCTGCAAGTTGAATCAACCTGCGGGTTGACTCAGTATCGGCCAACCCGGGCGCAACTGAATGGAGACCCACTAATACGATTACCAAAGTCGCCGCAGCAGTCATCACCACAACTGTCTTCCAGCGCCGGCGCAAAAGTAGCGCATAAATTCCGACAATTGCACTGAGCGCCGCCATTGCTAACCCAGCGCGTACGGATATTTTCCCAGACTGGAAGCTGAAAAGGAGCACGCCGATCGCGAACACCAGCGCCAGGCCTCCCGTTGCCTTTATGGCCCAATGGTTTTTGGCTTCTCCATCAAACTGCGCCAGGCGCACACCAGCGATGAGCGCCATGGCGGGTAAAACAGGAAGTATGTACCCGGGAAGTTTTGAGCCGGAAAGGCTAAAGAAAATAAGCGGCAAAAATATCCACGCCAGCGCAAAAGTTTGCAGTTTGTTTACCGGATCATCGCTGCCTTTCCAAAACGCCTTGCGTGCTTTTAGTATTCCGTCAACTAGAAATGCACTCCAAGGCAGCGCCAGTAGCGGAAGGATCTCGAGGTAATAATAAATCGCGGCGGGGTGACGATATTTATTCGTAGCGTAACGCTGGAAGTGGTGCCTGATGATGAATTCGTTAAAGAAAGGTGCGCCATGTTTCCATAACATTGGCCCATACCAGACTGCTGCCACCGCAAGCGAAAGTGGCAGGCCCCACAGTATGCTGAGCCGCACATCCCGCACCGGGGCGTTGCCCCGCAACGTGTAGTAAGCGCCAATCACTCCCAACGGAACAACGAAACCCACCAGCCCCTTCGCCAATAACGAAAGTCCGATTGCAATATAGAATACGAGCAACAGGCGACGCCGCGGCTTCGGATCAACTTCCAGCTCGGCGGCAAAGAAAAACGCGAGCGCCCACGCAATAGTCATCGTTACGACAATGTCAAAACTCACTGCGCGCGAAAACGCGATCAACCCGCCACTTGTGCCGGCTACGAGAGCGCTCCAAAACCCAAGAGATGCGCGCGATAACCTAACTGCGGCGCGCGGATCCTTCGGGACCTCAGATTCGAGATCCGACGGGTCTTTTGAGATCTCGGATTTGAGATCTGAGATCTCTATTTGGGTGCGCTCGGTTCGCCTGGCAATCCAAAAGACCGCCGCTACAGTCGACAGACCGCACAAGGCGCTTGCCGCTCGCGCCGACCATTCGGAGATCCCGAAGAGTTTGAACGCCACAATCTCCAGCCAATAAAGCAGCACCGGCTTTTCGAACCACAAGTAGCCGCCAAGCGTCGGCGTGATCCAATCGCGATGCAAAAACATTTCACGCGCGACCTGGGCGTAACGCGATTCGTCCGGGCCAACAAACGGAAGATGGCCCACGCCGTAAAAATAAAACAGTATGAAAACGATAAAGAGAAGAATGCTGCCGCGCTTGGCAAGGTTTGAAGGTTGCAAGTATAGTCGCTCCCGCGCGGTCAGTTGTTGCTTGTCAGTAGTCAGTGGATCGTTTTCGGATTCATTGCTTGTATTCGCAAGAATGCGATTGAGCCAAGGAGTATCATCCAAAATAAACCCACTTACAAATTGAGAAAAAGACAACAACGGACTACTGACCACTGACGACTCAACTATGTTACGCACCGCAGTCATTGGCGTGGGCCATTTGGGCCGTCAACACGCACGCGTCCATTCCGATCTCGCTGCTGAAGGTCTCACTCAGTTCGTCTCCGTCTGCGACATCGACGAGGCTGCAGGTAAATCAATTGGTACGGAAAGAAATGCCGCATGGACCAGTAACTGGTGTCAACTTCTCGGCAGGGTTGACGCTGTAAGTCTGGCGGTGCCTACCGAGTCGCACTGCGAAATCGCCTGCGACTTGCTTGCGGCCGGCGTTCACGTGCTGGTGGAGAAGCCGATTTCGCGAACATTGGACGAGGCCGACCGAATGATTGCTGCCGCGGAGAAGGGCGGCGCGCTTTTGCAGATTGGACACCTTGAGCGCTTTAACCCCGCCTTGATTGCGTTGCGCCCCCATGTGCGCAAACCAGTCTATTTCGAAATCCACCGCGTCGGCGAGTTTACTGCTCGCTCGTTGGACATCGATGTTGTGCTCGATCTCATGATTCATGATCTCGACATCGTGCAGTGGTTGGTCGGTGAAGAAATAGACGTTACCGAACTGCACGCGGTGGGCATTCCGATACTGACGAACAGGGTTGATGCCGCAAATGCGAGGTTGGAATTTGCGTCAGGCGCCGTTGCTAACATTACCGCCTCGCGCGTGGGCACTGAAAAAATCCGAAAGATGCGCTTCTTTCAGCCCCATGACTACGTTGCGGTCGACTATGCAACTCGTTATGCGTCAATCAGCAGTCTGGCGCCGCCGAGTGCCGAGGGCGCCTGGCCTGGTGTCAAAACTCATAATCTTGAGATCGTCGATGTTGAGCCATTGCGCGCCGAAATTGCCTCCTTCATTGATGCCGCGCAAAATGGACTTGCATCTCCGGTTTCTGGCGGCGACGGACGTCGCGCGCTGGCGTTGGCGTTGCGAGTCCTGGAGCGAGTTGAAGAACATACGATGAAGGTTCAAGTTGGATCCGTTGGCATGAGTTTTCGCTAAATAAGAGCGGGGCTAGCCACCCTTCCCAACCTGTGAGTCTCTCTTTCTTGAGTGCAATCGTAAACTTAGAAGGCTTTCGAGGTAGCTGAAACCCCGGGCTAGAAAAAGCTCTCAGGTTGGGAAGGGTGGCTTGCCCCCGCTCTTCGGCGCGTACGCTGGCCGGCCTCCAGAAATATGTCTACGCCTGCAAACTTTATTTCATCCTTTCTTAGCGAGCGCATTGCGGCGGGCGATTTCCCTTCAGCCGTTTACCTTGTTGCCGAACGAGGCACAGCGATTTTTGGCGACGCACTTGGCAATGCAGTGACTGGTGAGAAGCTAATCCTCGCCAGCCAAAATACAATTTACGACCTGGCCTCGCTCACCAAGCCGTTGGTCACAGGTCTGCTATGCAGTCGTCGCATTGAAGCCGGCGAACTAACACTTGACAGTGCCGTCGCGCATTACCTCGCTGAGTTTGACCGCACTGACAAACAAGACATCACCGTGCGCCAGTTGCTCACACACACTTCGGGCTTGCCGGCGTGGCAACCGCTGTACATTCTTGCCGAAGGCAAACGCGATCGGGCGGCTGGCGTCATTGCCAACCTAAAGTTGGAACACAAGCCAGGCACCCACGTCGTTTACAGCGATCTTAGTTTCATTTTGCTCGGTTTCTTATTAGAGCGAATGACGGGTAGCCGGCTGGCGCAACTCGCGCGTCAGGAGATCATTGAGCCGCTAGAACTGCAGGGTACGTTTTTCAATCCTGAGAAGGCGATGCAGACAGGAATTGCCGCCTGCGAGATTGGCAATGCCTACGAGCGCGAGATGTGTAGGGAAACAGGCGGCAGCGATTATCGCGATTGGCGCCAGGATCTAATTTGGGGAGAGGTTCATGACGGTAACGCGCATTTCCTCAGCGGTGCGGCGGGACACGCAGGGCTTTTCTCCACAGCTGAGGAAGCGTTTGTGTTGGCCCAGCAATTCATAGCTGGCGAAAGTAAATTCTTGCAAGCGGAAACGTGCAATCTGTTTCGACAGAACATGACACCGGGTTTGGAAGAAGCGCGTACGCTCGGCTGGCAATTGGCCGCCACCAAAGATTCGACGGCCGGACCTGATCTTCCAGCCGACAGTTTCGGTCATACGGGTTTTACTGGAACAAGTTGCTGGATAGATCCTCAGCACGAAAGGGCTTTCATTCTGCTGACCAACCGCACCCACGCACGCAAGTTACCTTTTGCGAACATCAACAGCGTGCGCCGGCGCTTTCATAGTCTGGCTGTGGCGACTCTTGAAAAGAAGGGTTTGTCATAGAGCAAACTGCTAGTTTACGGTAATTCCCAATTCGAGCCGGAGCTAACGAGCCACCGCAAACTAACAGTTTGTTTACGAGGCTACTGCGTTGAAGGGGTGATTACTGGGCACGATGTCGAACTAATGCGGGCATCGTTGGGAAGTATGGTGAAGGAACTGAGGCCCAGATAAACGGGGTCTCCGGTTCGCAGCCTGAAGGCATTCGATTCCGGTTTTGGCCGTGTAGCAATTACCGGCTTGGCGTTGGAACGTTCAGGAGTTTCAGTCGTTAGGTAATAGGGCGTATCATTTGTTTCACAGGCGCCGCTCACTTCAAGCCTAATACGCAAACGCTCATAAGCGCCGACAAAACTAATTTCTTCTACCAGTCCACTCGATAAACAAGCGTGACTAGCCGGAAACTCCTGAGTCTTATTTAGTAACACATCCTCAGGCCGGAAGATCAGCTTCACTGCCTGGCCCTCATGAAAGCGATCGTCAAGCAAGCGCTGCGGCATTTGCGCGTTTCCAACCACTACATGACCGTGTGTGATAGCGCCCTCGAGAATATTTGCCGCACCCAAAAAGGTGGCCACGTATTCAGTGGCGGGATTGTTGTAAACCTCGCGGGGCGTGCCGATCTGCTCGATGTGACCAACGTTGATCACGGCAATGCGATCACCGAGTTCCAACGCTTCCTCCTGGTCGTGAGTAATAAAGATTGCCGGTACATTGACCTTCCTTAGCAGCGCTCGAATCTCACGGCGCAGGTGCACGCGCGTCTGCGCGTCGAGCGCGCCAAACGGCTCGTCGAACAACAACACTTCCGGGTTGTAAGCGAGTGTGCGCGCAATCGCAACGCGCTGCTGCTGCCCACCGGAGAGTTGTGATGGATACTTCTTACGGTGCTCCTCTAGTTGGACCAGCGACAGCAGTTCGTTAACGGTTGTTTTTATCTCTTTGCGCCGCCGTTTCCTGATTCGCAGACCGTAGCCGATGTTTTTCTCCACCGTCATCTTGGGAAACAGCGCATACGACTGGAAGATGACGCCTACGCCCCGTTCGCGCGCGGGCAGGTCGGTAACCTCCTTGCCGTGAAGCATGATTTTTCCGGTGTACGGCTGTTCCAGCCCCGCAATAATCCGCAGAATTGTAGTCTTCCCGCTTCCCGACGCGCCCAATAAGACCAGCGCTTCGCCTTCAGCAACATCGAAAGAAATGTTCTCGAGCACGCTCGTCTTGCCGAAGCGTTTGCTGATGCCGACGATACTGGCGGCTGGTTGCGGCACAGGTTCCGGCACAGCCGGCGGCATCGGTTCATTCGTAATTCGGGCAACCTGGGCTTTCACTGTTCCACCTTAGTCTACGTCCAACCAATCGCGCGCAAAAAAGAGCACGCTGAAAATCAGAAATGAAAAAAGCGCCAGCACAATTGCAATGGCATTGGCCGCTTCAATTTGACCTTCATTAAACTTCGCAAAGATATAGAGCGGCGCCGTTTGGGTGCGTCCCGCAAGATTTCCCGAAACTAATATCGTCGATCCAAACTCTCCCACCGCGCGCGCGAACGTCAGCAGCGCGCCGGAAACAATTGCGCCGCGCAAAGATGGCAGAGTGACATGCCAGAAAGTTTGCCATCGCGTGGCCCCAATGGTCGCGGAAGCTTCCTCAAGGGAGCGACTCATTGTATCGAATACTGGTTTGATAACTCCGAAGGCCAACGGAAACGTAACGAAGATGTTGGCGAGGATTATGGCGCCCGCAGTGAACATAACCTGGATTCCCTGCGGCCTCAGAAAACGCCCGAGCGTTCCGTAAGGTCCCCATAAGAGCAGCAAAGCAAAACCCGCAACTGCGGTGGGAATCGCCGTCGGCAGCGAAATTGTAACAATCAATGCGTTGCGTCCCAGAAAGTTGTAACGCGAAAGCACGTAAGCCGCGAATAAGCCAAAAATCACATTGAATAGGGTCGCCCAAAAACTGGTAACCATTGAGAGCTTAAGCGCGAAGATTGCTTCGGGCGCCATCAACGCTGCCCAGAAGTTGCCCAACCCAGTGCTGGTGCCAAAAATAAAGATCGATGCAAGTGGCAGAAACACCAGCGGCATCATCATGAAGATGAGCATCCATATACTGAGCGGCCTGGCTACATCAAAGCCGCGCACGTGCCGCATGGTTGGTATGATTGAGCTCATATGGTTATTTCCGATTGCCGATTGCCAATTGCCGATTGTGTGCTTGTCGCAAAATTAAGTACGTGTTTCGAGGAATTGGTATTAAATCGGCAATCGGAAATTGGCAATCGGCAATCTCCAGCACTATTTTCGTTGCACCCGATCGCGAAAGATTCCTTCAATCACTTGCGGGTACGCTTTTTCCCAGCCGCCGAAATAGCTGACGTCAAATGGCATCTCAATGTGTCCGAATTCAGCGTTCTGCGTGTTAAAAGCTTCGTTAGTCACCGAATAAAAGTGATACTTAACGAAAGCCTGCTGCGCTTCATCGCTCCACAAGTATTGCAGGAAAGCATCGACCACTGCGCGCTTGCCGGCGCTTACATTTTTGTCGATAACGACGGCCGGATGATCGCTAAAGATCGTCGCTTTTGGCACCACGATGTCGACCGGGGTTTTCTTCGCTCCTTTCATCAGCAACCCCTCCAGTTCGTAAGTTATCAACGCATCGCCAAAGCCGGTCTCAAATTGCGTGCGGGCTTCGCGCGCTGAACCGGGCGTTGACTTAACATTTCGCCATATTCCCTGAAGCGTTTGGAGCGCGCGGGCAGCATCGGCCTCGCCATATTGTTTCTCGGATTTGATCAACTCCGAACCATAAATCGCGAGTATCGACCATTGCGCCCCCCCCGAACTGACCGGGTCAGGATGAATTACATGTACGCCTGGTTTTGCGAGATCCGGAAAATCTTGAATCCCTTTTGGATTTCCCGCACGCACGAGAATAACGAAAGGAGTTTTGTTCAAGATGCCTTTGTGCGGCGTCGCATGCCAATCAGCGGTTACAAAACCACCCGCCTTCAATCGTTCTACGTCGCGATCGATCGACAAGATCGCGATGTCGGCAGGCACTCCCTGTAAAATTTGGTTCGTTATAGTTTCGGATCCGGCAAATGAAGATGTGAAGCCAACGTCCTGGCCGTGCTCCTGCTTCCATTTGGTGGCAAACGCAGGATAGATTGTCTTCTCCAGCGACTCTTTCATGATAGAGAAGCCGTATAGAGTAATGTTCAGCCCACCGGTTTCAGCGGGTTGTTGTGGCAGGCAGCTCGCTAACATTGCGAGAGCGAGCAACATCGAAGTGAGTAGGGCGGCTTTGTTTGCGGCTTTGTTAAATGTCTGCGTCATACAGATAAACCAAGCCTTTCCAGCCCGCTCAATCAGGCATCGAGGTCGAATTAACGGCGGATTACTGGTCTATACCATACCTTTGCCTGTTCTGGAAACAAGTAGTTGAAGCTAAAGAAAAAGCTAACATCCATCGGATCGGCGCTGGCGTTGTGAAGCTGTCAAAACCAAAGGCGAATCAACAAGCAAGATGTGCCTAATAAATCAGCCATGCCGTAATGCGAGGTCTCTTTTGTTTCGTTGGCTCTGGTTAAACTCCGGTGAGGACGGCTTGTTGCAAGTCAATGAAATCTCATTCGCCCCATCGATTAGGGGCCGAGGCGTGATACAGTCACTGCTGAAACACGAACGCGGCGCGAGATTGGTGACTTTCGTATTGAGCAGGCACCAGAAGCTTTTCCTAGAAAATCACAGCAAAACAATATCTCGTTTGAGTCTGAACCGCTCTGTACGAAAGCGTACATAACTGGTATGCTACACTGCGAAATTTTAGCTGCCCCGGATTTCTACACAATTTCCTGCTCCCGCTGTTTTAATTTCAATCGAGAACACGCAAATTTGGTCACCTGATCTCAGGGTCAGTAGAGGAACAACTAATGAAGATATTACTTTACAACCCAGACAACGGCGTGACCCGAAACTTTATGCCGCACCTTTGGATGTTTCTACTTCAGGCCATAACCCCTCCCGGCCATGAAGTACTACTGGTTGACGGCAATGCGCGACCGATGAACGAAACGGAACTGGTCAACCATGCGCGCGAACAGGGAGTCGGGTTGGTCGGAATTGGAGCGATGACCAGAATGGCTGCGCGTGCTTACCGCATGGCTGATGCCATTCGCGCCGCCGGCATCCCCGTCGTTATGGGTGGCCCTCATGTCACTGAAGTTCCCGACGAAGCGCTTGGCAAAGATGGCGGTCCACGTCATGCAGATGCGATCGCTTTAGGTGAAGCTGATGAAACCTGGCCAAGAATAGTTGAAGATGCCGCGAATGGCCGGCTGAAAGAAATTTACGAACCCGTTGATGAGAACGGCAAAGAACGCAAACCAAGCTTGCAGCCATATCCGGCCATTCCCTGGAACGAAATCGACCTGGACCAGTTTGACATGGTGCCAAATTTTGCGCGGCCGCTGCTAAAGCGTTACGGCTCAGGATGGCAGGCAGTGCACGTAATTCCCATGGAGTCTGGTCGCGGTTGTCCCTACGGCTGTGAGTTCTGCACCGTCACTGGCTTTTTCGGAGATTCAATCAGATTTCGCAGTAACGAAAGCGTCGTTCAGGAACTGCTGGCGCTCAAAAAGAACGCGAGAGAGAATCGTAGTCAGGTCATCGTATTTTTCATTGACGATAATTTCGCCATTAATATCAAACGCACCAAGTCGCTTCTGCGCGACATCATCGCCGCGAACGCGCAAGTGCCGTGGATGGCCCAGATTAGTGCAAACCTGCTGCGCGACGAAGAGTTGGTAGATTTGATCGCCGCGTCCGATGGCAAGTGGGTATTCATCGGCATGGAGTCGATCGACACTGCGAATCTTGCGGACATGAATAAGAGCTTCAACAAGCCGGCGGAATACGCAACGGTGCTGAATCGCCTGGCAGCGCGAAATATTTATGCGGTGACTTCCTTTATTTTTGGTATGGACAATGACACGCCGGGAGTTGCGGACCGCACACTGGAACAAATTGAGAGCTGGCCTCCAGGTTTGCCGGTGTTTGGACAGTTAACTCCGTTTCCGGCAACGCCACTTTACGATCGCCTGGTAGCTGCCAACCGGTTGACGCGACCCAAACATTGGATGGAGTTTGCGCCTTATCAAATGGCACACACGCCATTGAAGATGTCGATTCCACAAACGCAAGCCGAACTGGATGAAGCGTGGCAGCGATCATACAGCCCTGAACGGAATCTTCAGGCCCTCGAAGCCCTCAAAGACCATCACATCAAATTCCGCATTATTCACTTGGTGATGCGTCTGTTTTTCCGCGGCATCTATTTTCCTCAGATGAACAAACGCGCCTGGCTGAAGGTTATCGCGCAGAATCGTCGCGCGATCCTTGACCTCTCAAGAGAAGCAATAGGCAGATGGCGCGCTGGGCGAAAAAACAAGCAGCAATTGACACAGCCGTCGTCGCAGGCCATCAGCGAAAAAAGAGCAGCCTGATTTCGCCAACAGGGCGGTTTGGTGTCCGATAAGCTTCATCAGCTTGTCGTAACGCCGCGACAAACTAAAGTAACCTCTGATCAAGCGGGCAGTATAAGGTCGGTATTAGTCTTTCGACGCGTAGCGTCTGTACGAATTTGGCCCGGCCTTTGAAGGCCGGGAACGGTCACGGAATTAATCGCGTCGCGTAGCGCCGCTTGAATCCATTCCCGA
>JBPCLZ010000074.1:0-3800 GCA_051002775.1 Pyrinomonadaceae bacterium
ACTTTCCCATTGAATCTTGCTTTGGTCCACCAGCCGGACATATGCCTCGTTGACGAGCGCGGAGGTCTGCAACGTGTGACCGGGCTTTTCGCGGCGCATGTACTGATGAGCGAGTCTCCGCAGCTCGTCGTAAACCAACGGCATCAGCTTGTCCGGCACCGACTCATCGCCTGCGCCCCAATCTTTCAGCAGCTTAGTTACTTGATGTGAAGGCCTCGTCATCTCGCTCTATCCAGAAGGAACGCTTTATGAAGTAATGGCAGGAAATCCGACGAAAGCGCTAACCCATTCGGCTCCGTCGCTCCCCTGTTAGAGGTCTCGGCGACGATTCGCGCACTAGTAAGTAGGGCACAGGATAACAGAACTCTATTAGGGCAGGCTAGCTCGATGAGTGAACAGACTCCGTGAAGAACGGGAAGACTGAAAAGGAAAAGAAAATGAACGCAAATTACAAATCAATCGTCTTGGCAATCAGCTTATTTTTAGCGTTACCCGCTTTGACTTTCGCCGCGCCGGGCGACCTTGACCTGTCGTTTGGCAACGGCGGAAAAGTTATCACTCAGGTTGGCAGTAATGCTGGGGCGCGTTCGGTAGCGATTCAATCGGACGGCAAGATTGTTGCCGCCGGTTACAGCGACAACGGCGCAAACTATGATTTTGCGGTTGTCCGCTACAACACTGACGGGACACTTGACACCTCTTTTGGCGGCACGGGCAAAGTTGTCACTCCGGTTGGTAATTCTAGCGATGCTAATTCGGTAGCAATTCAATCAGACGGCAAGATTGTCGCCGCCGGAACCAGCCGTAACTTCCCAAACTTTGATTTTGCTGTTGTCCGCTACAACACTGACGGGACACTCGACACCTCGTTTAACGGCACGGGCAAAGTTATCACTCAGGGCGGCCAGGCTTTTTCGGTAGCAATTCAAGCGGACGGCAAGATTGTCGCCGCCGGTTACAGTTTCAACGGCGCAAACCGCGCTGATTTTGCTGTTGTCCGCTACAACACAAACGGCTCGCTCGATACTTTGTTTAACGGCACCGGCAAAGTTGTCACTCCGGTTGGCAGCAGCGATTCTAGTGACATTGCTTTTTCGGTAGCGATTCAATCAGACGGCAAAATTGTCGCCGCCGGTACCAGCCGCTACGACAGCGAAGGTGACTTTGCGGTTGTCCGCTACAACACAAACGGCACGCTCGACACCTCTTTTGGCGGCACGGGCAAAGTTGTCACTTCGGTTAGCAGTTCTGGCGACTATGCTAGATCGGTAGCCATTCAATCGGACGGCAAGATTCTTGTCGTCGGTGACATCGGTAATGGCGGATTATTTAACGGCATTGACTTTGCGGTTGTCCGCTACAATACTGACGGCTCGCTTGATACTTCATTTGGCGGCACGGGCAGAGTTGTCACCCCGGTTGGTAATTCTAGCTTTGCTAATTCGGTAGCAATTCAATCGGACGGCAAAATTGTTGTCGCCGGTGCCACCGGCGACAGCCCCGGTGGCACCGATTTTATTGACTCTGAGTTTGTAGTGGTTCGCTATCTAGGCGACGGCGCACCCGCCGCTTGCCCCAATCCCATCGACTGCGCTGACTTCTTCGTCCGCCAGCACTACCGCGACTTCCTCAACCGTGAACCAGACCCGCCAGGCCTCGCCTTCTGGACCAACGAGATCACCTCCTGCGGCAGCGACACCGGGTGCGTCGAAGCGAAGCGCGTCAACGTCTCGGCCGCCTTCTTCCTCTCAATTGAATTCCAGGAGACCGGCTATCTCGTCCACCGGCTCTACAAAGTCGCCTACAACAACCTGCCCGGCAAACCTGTCCCCGTCCGCCGCGAAGAATTCGTGCCCGACTCGCAGGCCATCGCGCAGGGCGTCGTGGTCGGGGTGGGCGACTGGCAGCAGCAGCTCGAAGCCAACAAGACGGCCTTCGTCAACGAATTCACCAACCGCCCGCGCTTCACCGCGGCCTTCCCGCCGGGGATGAGCGCCGCCGAGTTCGTGGACGCGCTGAACGCGAACGCCGGCTCCGTGCTCTCGCAGGCCGAGCGGGACGCCCTCGTCGGCGAGCTGGCGTCGGGCGCGAAGACGCGCGCGCAGGTCTTGCGCGCCGTGGCCGAAGACGCGGACTTCGCAGTGGGGCCGGAGAAGAACCGCGCCTTCGTGTTGGCACAGTATTTCGGCTACCTCAGGCGCAACCCGGATGATGTCGGCTTCGACGGACAGCCCGACCCGAACTTCGTCGGCTACAACTTCTGGCTGAATAAACTGAACCAGTTCAACGGCAACTACATCGAGGCCGAGATGGTCAAGGCCTTCATCGTCTCCATCGAATACAGGCGACGCTTCGGCCAGCCGTGATACACACGAATCCAGATTCCGCGAAGACACAAGGGCTACAGCGCCAAAGAGGGAGGCTCGTATGAAAAATCAAAGAAACCACGCTCGACATCCAGCAAGATTCTGTTTTGACCTTTTGCAATGGCTTCAACAGTTCTATTGATCGCGATCTGCTGATAGTAGCGAGGCTTCCTGCTTGTTCCGTCATCGTAATAGTCCTGCTCGACAATCTTTTCTTCTTCAGGCGTCGTTATGCCTTTGTATCGTTTGTATTTTTCCCAAAGCTGTTCCGGCGATGGAAAATTATCGTTATCCAACTCGGTTTCGAGGTGGCCGTCAGTACGGTTTTATCGTGAAACTTGAAACCATCGCCGTTACTGCTAAAAACAAATGGGATATCAAGTATGCGGGAATAGTCCAAGGGCTTGTTGAAGCCCGGCGCCAAGCGTGTGCTTATTGTCTTTGGCTTCGACAATGGCAATCGGAATGTTTGGTTTGTAGTAAAGAATGTAATCCGCGCGTTTCGCCTGACCGCGTGAATGTAGTTTTCCGCGAACATAAATTTTCCCGTCAGTGAAGGAGACCTCTTCGAGAAATTGAGTACCCAAATCCCAGCCAGCTTTGAGTATCGCCGGCGTGATGAATTTTGTGCAGATGTCTCGTTCGGAAAGGGATTTTTTATCAAGCATACTTAAGGCTGATTCAAACGTGCCCTTATGATACAGAAGTCGCCTTCCTTTGGGAAAAAACACTCGACATGGACGAAGGTCGCCGCGAATGCCCTTGGAGCAAGGTGAGGTATAGCCGACCACGTTCGATGCCGTCATAGCGAGCAACAAGTTTGGGTTCTCACAATGCTTAGGGCATCTTTGGCGTTTCAATTTCTTTTATCGCCTCGTCCCAAGACAAGTGTGTGCCTATGATGCGCTCGCGGATTTGCGTCGCTAAGTCGGCTGGCACTTCGATGTTTCCATTTCCGCTCCAGTTTTCTTGAATCGTTGCCAATGCTTCGTTGGCGTGTCTCACTAGGCTCGCTCGTTTGTATGTCGCTACCAAAGTTTCTTCGTCTGGCACTACCTTTTCAACGCCGTGTTCTTGCAACTTTGTTTCTATCCATTCAATAAACTGCCCCGACGTCATCGCGTTCAGTTCTACCCGCTCGCCCCCCACTAAAAACTCTATCTCTTCTGAGGTGGCTCCGCCTCTTCGGAGTTTCGCCCGAGTTTGGTAGTTGTTTTTGCACTTAGGATCGGCCTCGCCATCAAGCCCCATCTGCTGCGCGTCCGCAAGGCGCAAGCCTAAGCATTTAATATTCGGCCGGCATTTGAACGTATAACGATCTGTACTTGTATGGAAGGTGTGGCAAATAGTGAATCCCCACGAATCAAAATCATGAGCAATTAACGTTGTCACACCCTGAGCTGTTAGAGATTCGAGAAGTTCTCTTGAGGCAGT
>JBPCLZ010000075.1:0-4249 GCA_051002775.1 Pyrinomonadaceae bacterium
ACTTTCCCATTGAATCTTGCTTTGGTCCACCAGCCGGACATATGCCTCGTTGACGAGCGCGGAGGTCTGCAACGTGTGACCGGGCTTTTCGCGGCGCATGTACTGATGAGCGAGTCTCCGCAGCTCGCCGTAAACCAACGGCATCAGCTTGTCCGGCACCGACTCATCGCCTGCGCCCCAATCTTTCAGCAGCTTAGTTACTTGATGTGAAGGCCTCGTCATCTCGCTCTATTCAGAAGGAACGCTTTATGAAGGAATGGCAGGAAATCCGACGAAAGCGCTAACCCATTCGGCTCCGTCGCTCCCCTGTTAGAGGTCTCGGCGACGATTCGCGCACTAGTAAGTAGGGCACAACAGGATAACAGAACAGTTTTAGGTCAGGCTAGCCCGACGTGTAGGCGGACTCCGTAAAGAGCGGGAGGCTGAAAAGGAAAAGAAAATGAACGCAAATTACAAATCAATCATCTCGGCAATCAGCTTATTTTTAGCGTTATCCACTTCAATTTCAGCCGCGCCGGGCGACCTTGACCTGTCGTTTGGCAACGGCGGAAAAGTTATTACTCCGTTTAGCAGTGATATTGGGGAGAGTGAGGTAGCGATTCAAGCGGATGGCAAGATTGTCGTCGTAGGTGACGGCTACAACGGCACAACAAAACGCTATGATTTTGCGGTTTCCCGCTACAACACCGACGGCTCGCTAGATAGTTCATTTGGCGGCACTGGCATAGTTCTCACTCCGGTTGGTAACTTTCCTAATGACCATGCTACTTCAGTAGCGATTCAAGCGGACGGCAAAATTGTTGTCGTCGGTTACAGTTTCAACGGCGGCGCAAACGGCATTGATTTTGCGGCTGTCCGTTACAACACGGACGGCTCGCTCGACACTTCGTTTAACGGCACGGGCAAAGTTGTCACTCCGATTGGCAGTTCTCATGACGTTGCTCGTTCGGTAGCGATTCAAGCGGACGGCAAAATTGTTGCCGCCGGAGGCAGCTACAACGGCGCAAACTATGATTTTGCGGTCGTCCGCTACAACACTGACGGGACACTCGACACCTCTTTTGGCGGCACGGGCAAAGTTATCACTCCGATTGGCAGTTCTTATCACAGTGCTAGTTCGGTAGCAATTCAATCAGACGGCAAGATTGTTGCCGCCGGTTCTAGCCAAGGCGTATCCAATGACTTTAGAACCAATGACTTTGCGGTCGTCCGCTACAACGCCGACGGCTCGCTCGACACTTCGTTTAACGGCACGGGCAAAGTTGTCACTCCGATTGGCAATTCTTATTACGGTGCTAGTTCGGTAGCGATTCAATCAGACGGCAAGATCGTTGCCGCCGGAGGCAGCTACAACGGCGCAAGCTATGATTTTGCGGTTGTCCGCTACAACCCAAACGGTTCGCTCGACACCTCGTTTAACGGCACGGGCAAAGTTGTCACTCCGATTGGCAGTGCTGATGACTTTGCTGCTTCGGTAGCGATTCAAGCGGACGGTAAGATTGTTGTCGCCGGAAGCAGCGGTAATGGCAGCGGCGATGATTTTGCGGTTGTCCGCCTCAATCCAAACGGCTCGCTCGACACTTCGTTTAACGGAACGGGCAAAGTTATCACCCCGGTTGGTAAGTCTAGCGCTGCTAGTTCGGTAGCAGTTCAAGCGGACGGCAAAATTGTTGTCGCCGGTGCCACCACCGAGAGCGACGGTATTGTCTTTAACTTTGCAGTGGTTCGCTATCAAGGCGACGGCGCGCCCGCCGCTTGCCCGAATCCCATCGACTGCGCTGAATTCTTCGTCCGCCAGCACTACCGCGACTTCTTCAACCGCGAACCCGACCCGCCGGGCCTCGCCTTCTGGACCAACCAGATTACCTCCTGCGGCGCGGACGCGCAGTGCGTCGAAGCGAAGCGCGTCAACGTCTCGGCGGCCTTCTTCCTCTCAATTGAATTCCAGGAGACCGGCTACCTCGTCCACCGCCTCTACAAAGTCGCCTACAACAACCTGCCCGGCAAGCCCGTCCCCCTGCGCCGCGAAGAGTTCGTGCCCGACTCGCAGGCCATCGCGCAGGGCGTCGTGGTCGGGGTGGGCAACTGGGAGCAGCAGCTCGAAGCCAACAAGACGGCCTTCGTCAACGAATTCACCAACCGCCCGCGCTTCACCGCGGCCTTCCCGTCGGGGATGAGCGCCGCCGAGTTCGTGGACGCGCTGAACGCCAACGCCGGCGGGGCGCTCTCGCAGGCCGAGCGGGACGCACTCGTCGGCGAGCTGGCGTCGGGCGCGAAGACGCGCGCGCAGGTCTTGCGCGCCGTGGCCGAAGACGCGGACTTCGCAGGGGGGCCGGAGAAGAACCGCGCCTTCGTGTTGGCGCAGTATTTCGGCTACCTCAGGCGCAACCCTGACGACATCGGCTTCGACGGCCAGCCCGACCCGAACTTCGTCGGCTACAACTTCTGGCTGAATAAACTGAACCAGTTCAACGGCAACTACATCGAGGCTGAGATGGTCAAGGCCTTCATCGTCTCCATCGAATACAGGCGACGCTTCGGCCAGCCGTGATTGTTCACGGGCAAGGTCGGAGGTCAGAGGCAGAGGTCGAGATCAGAAGTCAGAGGTCGACGGGTGTAGTGAGGTCATTCCGGTAGAATCCGTTTCAGCAAGGCTTTGAATCGTGGGTCATCGCGCAATTTACGAATAAACGGGGTCGATCTTCAGTCGCGTTAAAAACAATCATTGTCCTCGATTGATTGATCCAACTCGGCGAGGCTCGCGTGTATCCGTGCGATTATCACTTGCTGCTCGGTTTTCAAACCGTTCGCGAACGCGATTCCGCCAATATCGTCACGCCAGCAGCGCCTCATGCTCCTCTTGATCAAGTCACGCCTGTATGCGCGATCAGCTCTAACAATAATACGCGCCTAGATCAAAACAAGCTCACCACTGAGAGCCCAGGAGTCTCCAAACTCACGCAGGTACGCTTCCCACCTCGAAATTCGTCTAGACCATTGCGGTCTTTCCGCGTAGATTCCATTATTCGTTTACCAACGCAAAAGAGATTTGAAACTGAAATTTAATAGCCTGGTTTGAAGTGACCGCGAAACAAACCTCGTTCTCTGACGACCCCGAACGGATCGCTGCGGTGGGCATCTCCGCCGGCGGGCACCTCGCCGCCATGCTTGGCGTGACTCCAGAAAGGCGCTACTTCGAACGGGCTTTGCCCGACGAAAGACGCGCCAGAGGCTAACCGCACACAACGGGAAGCTATTGCAATCGCCTATGCGGATCGGCGCGATGCGGTCTATCGCTACATGACGAGTGAATGTCTGTTGCTGACGGCTGACCACGGCGACGCACTCTTGGGCCAGCGGCGGCTCAGCGACACGACGATTGCTGCGCGACTCTATTCCTCAACACCAGAACCAGAGCGCGTGTTCGAAGTAAACTTTGACGGTGCGAGCGCCTAGTTTACGACCTGAGAGGTATTGCGCCAGAAGCAACTGGCAAGATGAGTGCGTCGGATTTTGTTCGCTCGTTACGCGAGAAACCTAAGTAAGCTGCGACGAGGATGGTCGCTTAAGGAGGCGCTTTGGTATACTAAGAAAATCGCGAGCGATAGGGCAGATGGATCAATCCAGCAACCTTCTTTTTGGCTCTTTCGCCGCGCCGATCGTAACCAACTGTAGTTTCCACGTTCGCGTGCCCCATCAGCTGTTGAACCGCCGTCGATCATAAACATTAGCCCAGGCGCGTTCGGTGCTCAAGCTGAAGTGCTTGACGCGCACGATGGCCCTTACTTGATCGAGAAACTTGACCGGTGGCATGGCTGCTTAGCGCCTGGCTTTGCAGGCTTCAGCGGCGATTGTTTAAAGGGTGAGTAACAGACGCATAATACCACCAAACCCCTACTTGTGTTGCATATCTGACATATAATACGTAGTTAGGCGCTTCCATTGACTTCAGCTTTGCTTTGAAATAAAAGGCAAGGTGCTTTTCGGTAACCTGCCGGTATTCTCCGGCCACCTTCTAAAAAGGAGCTAGTATGAAAAAAACAACTTTTATTTGCGCGCTGCTGTTGGCTCTTGTGTTGCCCGCTCTTGTAGTAGGCCAGGGAAGAACAAAGAGTAAAGGACCACAAGCAGGAGGCGTTGAGCAGCAACTCAAGCAGATGGAAGACGACTGGGCGAAAGCGATAAAGGATAAAGAGGCCGCCACGCTCAGACGCATCATCGCCGAGGATTGGGTTGGCACAGATGATAA
>JBPCLZ010000076.1:0-52637 GCA_051002775.1 Pyrinomonadaceae bacterium
TCGGGAATGGATTCAAGCGGCGCTACGCGACGCGATTAATTCCGTGACCGTTCCCGGCCTTCAAAGGCCGGGCCAAATTCGTACAGACGCTACGCGTCGAAAGACTAATACCGACCTTATACTGCCCACTTGATCAGAGGTTCCTAAAGTCTGTTCTACTATTAGTAGTCCTTTTCCAAGTCCATGCCGTCGTATAAGTGCGCAACCTGTTCCCCGTATCCATTGAAAAGCAACGTATCTCGCGCGCTAAAGGCGGATTCGCCGATGCGATGCTCCTGCGCCTGGCTCCAACGTGGGTGCGACACATTTGGATTGACGTTCGAATAAAAGCCATATTCGTTCGGAGCCTGAATGTTCCAGGTCGTGGGCGGTTCCTCGGCGACAAGCGTCATTTTCACAACTGACTTAATGCTCTTGTATCCGTACTTCCAGGGCACCACTAACCTGATGGGAGCGCCGTCTTGCGGCGGCAGGGTTTCGCCGTAAAGCCCGGTTGCCAATATCGTGAGCGGATGCATTGCCTCGTCCAGACGAAGCCCTTCAACGTAAGGCCAGTCGAGTACGCCGGTTGACTGGTTTGGCATCCGCTTTGGATCGTAAAGTGTCTGAAACGCGACATATTTTGCCTGCGACGACGGCTCGACTTTGTTCAGCAACAACGACAGCGGAAACCCGATCCAAGGAATAACCATTGACCAGCGTTCAACACAGCGCAAACGATAGATGCGTTCTTCCAACGGAAACCTTAAAAGCTCCTCTAAACCGAATGTTGTCGGCCTATTAACGAGGCCCCCAACCGAAACATTCCAGGGTTTTGTCACGAAGCCCCGGGCCGCTGAAGCTACTCCCTGCTTATCGGTCGAGAATTCATAGAAATTATTGTAGTTAGTGATGTCCTCAATGGCCGTTAACTTCTCGTTAGTAACAAAACCATTGCGTGTCGCTTCGTCAGCACTGGAATGTGGAACGGTTGCCAGCGTTTCGCCTTGCGGTTTCTCTACCAGCGCCGGATTTAGTTTGCGATATAGCAGGGCAGTAGCGGCCGCTGTCCCAAGCAGAGTGGCGCCGCGAATAAAATGACGGCGGTTTAGGTAAACGTGTTCGGGTGTAATCTCACTCGACTTGATTTTTTCGGGCGAATTCATATCGCAAACCTTGAGTTAATTGATTCTAACGTAATAGTATCGCGCGCTCTAGCAGTCTAACCTGGCCTGAAGGATCGCCATTTGGAACCAACAGGATCATACGAACCCCCCAAAGATGCGCCCGTAACTGAGTCTCATTTTGAATCCCGCTCAGGAAATCGTCTCACCCGATGGGCGATAGTGCTGTTCGTCTGTGCCGGGATTTGGTTCATCCCTCCGCCCGCCGGTATCACTCCCCAGTCGTGGCACCTACTGGCGATCTTTGTCGCGACGATTACTGGCTCAATCGTCAGGCCAGTCCCCGGCGGAGCAATGGTGCTGATTGGAGTTGCCGCCCTGGCGCTTACAGGGACGCTGCCCACCGAAGAAGCGTTGGCCGGTTATGCCGATCCAATTGTTTGGCTGGTGCTGGCAGCGTTTTTCATGTCTCGGGGCATGATCAAAACCGGCTTGGGGCGCCGCATCGCTTTTATCTTTATCCGAGCAATTGGCCGCCATTCGCTGGGCTTGGGCTACGCGCTGATTTCCACCGACATGTTGCTGGCGATGTTCATCCCCTCAAACGGGGCGCGCGCCGGCGGCATCATTTTCCCCGTAGCAAAAAGTCTCGCCGAAGCCTATGACTCCCGTCCCGGTGAAACTGCCAACCGCCTGGGCGCATTCCTGATGACGTTGATCTATCAATGCGACGTGATTATCTGCGCCATGTTTCTCACTGGCCAGGCTTCAAACGTTTTGATTTCAAAGTTTGCCCAGCAGGTAACAGGAATTGAGTTGAATTACGCGCGTTGGGCCCTCGCCGCAGCGGTGCCGGGGCTCATCTCGCTCGCGGTCGTGCCATTGGTGCTTTATCGAGTGTTTCCGCCGGAAATAAAACACACACCCGCCGCTGCGCAATTCGCCGCCGATGAATTAAAGCTAATGGGTCGCACGAGTCACGGTGAAAAGCTCATGTTGATCGTCTTTGCGCTGGTCGCGAGCCTTTGGATGACCACCGCGCTCCATGGAATCAACTATGCGGCGGTGGCGCTTTTGGGAATTTGCGTTCTCCTATTGAGTGGCGTTTTGAATTGGCACGATGTTGTCAGCGAGCGCGGGGCGTGGGATGTCTTCATCTGGTATGGCGGACTGGTTAGAATGGCCGAAGCGCTGGGAGAAACAGGCATCACCAAGAGTTTCGCCGAAGCAGCGGCAGGTTTTACCGCCGGGTGGAAGTGGTGGTTGGCGCTCGGCTTGCTCCTCCTGGTCTATTTCTATGCGCACTATGGCTTTGCCAGCATTACTGCGCATGCAACCGCGATGTACGTTCCGTTTCTGGTGGTGATTCTTGCGGCCGGCGCGCCGCCATATCTTGCTGTGTTATCGCTTGCCTACTTTTCCAACCTCGACGCGTCGTTAACTCACTATGGAACTACTCCAGCGCCGATTTACTTTGGCGCCGGTTACGTAAAACAACGAACCTGGTGGGTATTGGGCTTGCTTGTTTCTCTGATCACAATTCCGATTTGGGTCATCTTCGGGTTCAGCTGGTGGAAACTTCTGAAACTTTGGTAATACACGTCTTATGGCTGGTTACTCGAAAACCCCACTGGTGAAAAAACTAGGCATTAAGGACGGGCAGAGCGTCGCCATCGTTAACGCGCCCAAAAATTTCCTGGCGAAGGAACTGCAACCGCTGCCCGAGAGTGTCCGCATCAGCGCTCCACAAACGGGAAAGGAGCTGGATTTCATAATGCTCTTTGTCGATTCGGCAAAAACACTGAATAAGGAGCTGCCCAGGTTGAAGGAGAAGTTAGCGCGCGACGGGATCTTCTGGGTTTCGTGGCCAAAGAAGAGCTCCGGCCTGGAAACAGATCTATCGTTCGGCGTTGTTCAACAAAGTGGTTTGAAAATTGGACTGGTAGACGTCAAGATCTGTGCGGTAAATGATATTTGGTCGGGACTAAAGTTTGTTTACCGTTTGAAAGATCGCTGACCTACTTAACAACTTAAGTGTTGAACGGTGAGACAGGTTGTGTTTCTATTGCGCGCGTTGTCTTTATATTGCGCGACATCCACTAACTGGATTTGCGGCGTAGTGATCCCAGTTAACCTTCACCACGATCTCGGAAATTTTTGTCTCCAGTCAAATATAATTCGCGGAAGGGTAGAGACTCGATTTCTGAAAGCGACTACTGATGGTAGGACCACGAGCTCAGGTGTGGAAAGTCTTGCGTGAAACAGACGGCGAACGGTTTGTCCGCACTGAATAAAGGTGCGCTTTTACGGAAGAATCTTGACACGCGCAAATGTAATTTCTTTCATGCAGCGCTCAGTTTTGTGTTTAGAGTTTTCTTTATGCGATCATCTATCCTCTCGTAAGAGAGTCGTTTGCGCTTTGAAACTACGATCACATTGCACACGCGAGAAACATTTTTTGCGAATGCGCCAATGGACCACTTGATAGCGCGAAAGCAGTTGCAAAAAGTTTTCGGATCACTATAATGCGACTCCCTCGTTCGGAAGTGATGTTTGCCGGATGTGAAGCGTTGGAGTCGGGACCTGATATTTCTAATCGTGTCGTAGGTTAATTGCTCTTATACATTTTTTAAATGTCCCCGCTGACCTGCTACGCGATGCCCCAATCAGGTGTTTAGATGAGCACTACTTCATATGAAATGAAGAGTCTCAGGCAAACCCAGGCGATATTCCTGCGTTCCTAGACGCAGTTCGCTACTAATCAACTCAACGCCAATCTGCGGTGCCGGGAGCTGATTCTCAAAGCCCGGACTGTGCGCGAAGTGTTTCTTCCAACGGAGATTCAAGAACGTCGTGTCGATTGGAGCCCCAGAAATGACGCAAGAATTAGATCTTTCTGACAAGAAGACGTGCCCGATTTGTAATGAAGAATTGCGAATAGGGGAATTTGGCGTATGTCGTGCCCGCAAAGACGGAAGAAATCTTTACTGCAAGAGCTGTATTAGGAAAAAGGTGACTGACAGCAGGCGCGCGCTGAAAGAATACCGGTCAGCACGCAAGCGTTATGTCAATCAACCGGTGCTGGAGTCCGCAGATGCACCCTTGAATGAAGATGGCAGCCCTTCAACAATGTTTCCCCGCGTATTAAGCAGACTGTCGCCGATCGATCGCGTTAGAGAGGCAATCAAGAAAGGTGCCCGAACGCAAAGAGAGATTGCACAGGAAACAAGACTAGGAAAAGATGAGATTGGGGACGCGATTGCGAACTTGCTTTTGTGGACCCGGGAAATTAAGACCCAAACAGTCGATAACACGCGACTCTATTTCATAAGTGAGTCGGCGGAAGTAGCCTCGGCATCTGACGAGACAAGGAATCTGCCGCAGCGCAAGCGCGATGTTCCGAGTTCTTTTAGCGCCCTGCACGGATTAATGCCGGGAAAAAAGCCGGAAGGCGAGACAGAAAAAATCGGCGGCTGGGTGGCAGCCTAGTCATTAACCGGGAACTGTGAACGGCCAACCGGGAACAGAAAAGGGAACGGTAAACAGCAAACTGTTAACAGTAAAACGTAAGAAAGGGTCCGCGTTAATGTCCAGCTAACGCTGCGAGCTTTCTGTTCCCGGTCACGGTTTACTGGTCAAGGTTCACGGTTCACAGTTCGGTTGACAGTTAAAACGCAGCCAGCACTTCCTGGGCGTGCTCTTCAGGTTTAACTTTCTCAAACACCTTTTTGACTTTTCCTTTTTCGTCGATCAGAAAAGTCATTCGTTTCACGCCATGTAAGTGCGCCCCATGAATTTTTTCTGACCGTAAACTCCATACGCGTCGGCGATTGCATGGTCCGGGTCAGCCAAAAGTGTGAATGGAAGTTTGTATTTGTTGGCAAACTTCTTGTGCGAAGCCTCACTGTCCAAAGAAACCCCGAGCACCTTAATGTTCCGTTTCTTATAGTCAGCAAACGCATCACGAAATGAACAAGCCTCTTTTGTGCATCCAGGGGTATCGTCTTTCGGATAAAAATAGAGCACCACTTTTTGGCCGCGAAGATCTTTAAGCCTGACGGCTTCGCCATTTGCGTCCTTTAAAGTAAAGTCAGGGGCCACAGTTCCTTCTTCCAGCATAGTTTTACTCCAGTTTTAGATTAGTCGCCGGTGAAGGATATTAGGCTGGCTCGTGTTTCCGGACAAATAGTTATGCCAAAAAAGACCACCACGCGAAAAAAGAGTAACTATTGGATGGTAAAGCAAGAGCCGGAAACTTACTCCTGGGATGATTTCGTTGCCGATGGCAAGACGGACTGGAGCGGCGTTAGAAATTATCAGGCGCGCAACAACCTTCGCCTAATGACAACCGGCGAATCCGTCCTGTTTTATCATTCGGGAAAAGATAAAGCGGTCGTCGGGTTGGCTGAAGTGATCAAACCCGCGTATCCGGATCCCACCGCGGATGATGAACAATGGGTCGCAGTGGATCTCAAGCCACTTAGAAAACTCAATAACCCCGTTCCTTTGGCGGCGATTCGCTACGACAAGCGGTTGAGCCAATTGCCATTGATTCGACAATCGCAACTTTCAGTGATGTCCCTCACAAAAGACGAGTTTGAAGTGATTGTTGCACTCGGCGCCGGCAGTGCCGCAAAAAAGAAGCGAGGAGATAAAAATGTTTAAGCAAATTGACTACACGATGGTCGTAGTTTCAGATATGCAGCGTTCGGTGGAGTTTTATCGCGACAAGCTGGGAATCCCGCTGAAGTTTCAATCACCCGACTGGACAGAGTTTCAAACTGGCGCGACCACGTTGGCGCTTCACGGTGGCGGTATTGCGCCTAGCGGCCCGCCAGCCGGCGACCCGTCAAAGCAGGCAGGTAGTTGCTCAATTGGTTTCAATGTCGAAGACGTCGATAAGACCTATGAAGAACTGAAAACCAAGGGCATCAGATTTGTAACGCCGCCGACGCAGCGCGAAGGTGAAGGAATTAAACTGGCGGTGGCAATCGATCCCGATGGTTTGCCGGTGTCATTTGCGCAGATGATTGCTCAGACGGCAGCAAGCTAGATTTACGGAAGCGTCGTGAGGGGGTTTGATGACAGACTTAACTAAAAAGCCTTGGTTCAGTTGAGGTAGCCTCATTCTCCGCCACCGCCGAATCTGCGAGCCTCGGGTATTTTTTGAACAGCGGCTCCGGGCCAGGCACCAGTTCCTCAGCCAACGTTGATTTGACCTCCAGCGCATTCACCACTGCCTGACCGCGAAAGTGGTTGTTGGTTATCACATAAGACTCCCGCGTCTTTTCGGCTATTTCCTTGATCCGCGTAATCCACGGTTCAAGCTCGTCAAGTGAATAAAGGTAGTTGTAACGATCGTCGCGCGGCGCCTTTTCCCGAAACCAGTCCTGATAGTTTCTGCCATGCAACCTGACGTAGCCGATCTGCGAAGTCGCGTGGGCAGCAGGTCTGATCGACTTCGTGAAAAGCGGCTGATCGATGTTGCACAGACCGACGCCCACCTCTTCCAGCCATTCGTAAATCTGCGCATTGTTCCAGGACGAATGTCTAATCTCGAGTACTAACGGATAATCCCTGAAGCGATTGAGCACGTTTGCCAAATAAACCCTATCTTTATCAGTGTTCTTGAACGACCAGGGGAACTGGAGCAGCACGGCGCCAAGTTTCCCCGCGCTTGAGAGCTCGTCAAATCCTTTGCGGACTGCCTTCTCATCGGCCTCACTTGTCTTGCCGCGTTCATGCGTGAAAACCCGATGAAGTTTTGCGGTAAATAAAAATTCTTTGGCGGCAACCACGCGTTGGGCCCACGACTTGGCAGTGGCGGGAGTGAAAGGCCGATAGAAACTGCTGTTGATTTCAATCGTGTCGAAGAATCTGGAGAGATATTCGAGCGGATCAAACTTTGCGCCGGGCTTTTGCGGGTAAACAATGCCTTCCCAATCTTTGTAAGACCAGCCCGCGGGTCCGATGCGCATCTTGTTCGTCATTGTTTTTCCGTAGTGGCATAGACTCTACAGTCTATGCTGTGCCGCCAGATACAGACTTAAAGTCTATGCCACTTTCATCCGCGTTTATCGGCGGTAAATACGCGGCCAAATCTCCTGCCATTTTCCTTCAATTCCCTCACGATGCGAACCCGAGCCATCGGTGGTATAAAGATTAACATCAGATGTTGATTTGATTTCGATGAAAGGAGAGCGGTATGCGTCTCACTGAGATGGTTTCGTGCTCTGGTTGAGCGGCTAAGCTGTCACCGAGCTTACTCGCTCAGGTGTTGAGCGGGCTACCACCACAGCCCAAAGACGACAACGTCCTAGTTGGTTTTGACAAAGCCGACGACGCCGGGGTGTATCGACTGCGCGACGACCTCGCGATTGTGCAAACCCTCGACTTTTTTACTCCCATCGTCGACGACCCTTTTGTTTACGGTCAGATTGCCGCGCTCAATTCCATCAACGATGTTTGGGCGATGGCCGGCACGCCGCTCACGGCGTTGGCAATTACATGCTTTCCCAAAAAAGGAGTTGATCCGGCGATACTCGGCGAGATCATGCGTGGCGGGCAAGAGACTCTGAACAAGTATGGCGTGACTCTCATTGGCGGACACAGCGTCGATAGCGAACAAATCATGTTTGGTTATGCCGTGACTGGCGTGATTGACCCGGCAAAGATTGCCAGCAACGCGGGGGCGCGTCCGGGAGATGTAATTATTCTGACGAAACCAATTGGCACGGGAGTGATTTCGACTGGGATAAAGTTGGGCAAGACTTCGGACAAAACCATAACGGCTTCGGTCGAGACTATGATGACACCGGGAAAATTTGCCGCTGAAGCTATGCGTGAATTCGGAGTCAAAGGCGCGACCGATGTCACCGGGTTCGCATTACTCGGTCACGCCTGGGAAATCGCGAAGGCGAGCAACGTGACGATTGAGATCGAAGCTGGGGCCGTACCATTAATTGAAGGCGCATTAGAGTTGGCAAGCGCAGGAATGTTGACCAGCGGCGACAAGACAAACCGGGAATACATTGGCGCAGATATTGAAATCGCTGAGTCAGTAGACAAGAACCTGGTTAAGTTGCTTTTCGATCCTCAGACAGCCGGCGGCATGTTAATTTCCGTTCAAAGCGGACGCGCCAGTGACTTGCTGGCGAAACTGCGGCAAACCTATCCACGTGCAGAGCGGATCGGGCAAATCACCGCCCCACTCCAACGCTCAATAATTATTCGCTGAATTGCGATAGCAAAGATAAAGCCCCGAGCTTTTGCTTGGGGCTACATCTTTCCCGTTGGTTCGAACACAAACGATCTAGTCGATCGGTTCAGACACGATTTGTGGCTGGTTCTTAAGAGGACCAACGCCATGCTTGCCAGGATGATCGGGAATATCAATCTGAATTTCACTGATGTTGTTACCGTAGTTCAATTCCGGAAGCTGATGGCAGAAGCCCAGAGAATCCTTGGCGGGGCAAGGCTCACCTGCCGCGGCCACAAAAGGCGGATTCACTGTGATGCGAATGATGTATGTCCCGGGAGGAACCGGCGCTTGACCATCGCCACCGTCAAGCACGAAGTACTGGCCACCCAATTGCCACACGTAAGTATCCGCCCACCCAACGCTAATCCCCTGATTGCCGGGGATCGCCAGGCTAGTCCCGTCTGCGGGCGCGCCGCAGGAAAGATAGTTGCGCGGGTTGTTGGCGGGGCCCGGATAATCCTGATATTTTTCAATGTCAATCATGCAAAAGCCACGCTTGGCAGCCCGCCATACGGCACCGGTGGCAGGATCAATCAATTCGTAAAGGGCGTAGTGGCGAAAGTGAAGGTGGCGATGACAGCTGGCATACTCAAAGAGTCCGTCATTCGCTGCAAAATGAACATTGGGATCGCCAAGGTTCACATCAGCCGTGCCGATGTTTGGAGTGGAAACCGTAAAACGTAAGAGCTTGTGTTCGCCGGGAGTTATACCGCCTTCTATCACGCTGCAAAAATTGGCTGGCAAGTTTTCGACCCGCACAACCCAATTCTGCAACAGTCGCTTTTGATCGACGATTAGATCAGGCTTGGGTTTCGGCCCGGGAGCGGCTTTCGCCTTGCGCATCGTGATACCTATGCCGGTCGCTAAACAAAGGATTCCGATTAGGACTAATACCCGCGTTTTCATTGAGTTTTCTCCTATCAGGTTGTGCTTGGATGAGACTGCCGGGACTATTTGAGGGCCTACGTAAATACTCACGGCAAGGAAAAGTCAACTAGAAGTTTGTCGACCAAAACATAGCAGAATGCAGGGGTGGATTGATAATTGAGCGGAGCGGTTTGGACGACTGTTCCAGTCGGGTTATTCTCAAGTATCAGGAGAGCAATTCATGGTTTCAACAATTCGGCCAGTTGCGTCCTTGCACACTGGCCCGATAATCGACCTCTTTCGTCAGGTCCGCGCGCGGACAATGCAAATCGTTGCGCCGCTGGAAATTGAGGATTACGTTATCCAGACGGCTGAATTCATGAGCCCGCCGCGCTGGCACATCGGTCATACTTCGTGGTTTTTTGAAACGCTGCTGCAAACCTACAAACCTGGCTATCAGCCTTACTCGAAAGAGTTTCTCTTCTATTTCAATTCGTATTACGAAGGTTTTGGCGCGCGAATCGAGAGACCGAAGCGCGGCACCAAATCGCGGCCGACCGTGAAAGAGACGGTCGCCTATCGCGATCATGTCGACGAACAGATGCTTCGGTTTCTGGAAACCATTGAAGAACACCGCGACGCACCGACGGTTCTATCGCTTGTACGGCTCGGGCTCGAGCACGAAATGCAGCACCAGGAGTTGCTCGTTTACGACATCAAGCATCTGCTCGGCGATCAGTTTGACGCGGCAATTAAGGCCAGACCCGTCGCCGTGACAAGAGTTGAAGGCGTGGCTGAGATTGAAGGCGGACTGTTTTGGCTGGGATACGTAAACCAAGTCCAAAGTCCAAAGTTCAAAGTCCAAACTTTTCCAAACTACGACTTCGCGTTTGACAATGAAAAGCCTGCGCATCAGGTCTTCATTCAGGAATTCGCCATCGATCGCGCGCTGGTCAGCAACGGAGATTATCTCGAGTTCATTCACGACAATGGCTACCTGGATTTTCGCTGGTGGTTTTCGGAAGGATGGGAAGCGGTCAATCGAGAAGAATGGCGCGCGCCACTTTACTGGGAACTTCATGACGGCGAATGGATGATCCGCGATTTTTCTGGTTTGCATTCGGCCGCAAGCAAAGCAAATGAACCCGTTTCGCACGTTAGTTTTTTCGAAGCGTCAGCCTTTGCGAAGTGGGCCGGCAAACGTTTGCCAACTGAAGCAGAGTGGGAAAAAGCTGCCACGTTTGATCCGAAAACCGGCGAACGCATCGCATTTCCCTGGGGCGACGAAGAACCAGATAGTTCCCGGGCAAATCTGTTTGAGAACGGCCTTTGGACGCCTGCTCCCATTGGCGCTTTCCCCGCCGGCCAAAACAGTTACGGCTGCCACCAGATGATTGGCGATGTTTGGGAGTGGACCACCTCGGATTACGTTCCCTACCCGGGTTTTAAGTCCGAGTTTGACGAATACAACGACAAGTGGTTCGTCAACCAGAAAGTTTTGCGCGGCGGATCATACGCAACTCCCCAGATTCATATCCGCTCGACTTACCGCAACTTCTTCCACGCGCACGAGCGCTGGATGGTCTCCGGCTTCCGCTGCGCGAAAGATCTCTAATTTCCTAATAACTATGACGACGATTCTTAGTGACATTGAAGTTCGTGTGCTCGGCTCCCTGGTTGAAAAGCAGGTGACCACGCCTGAGTATTATCCGCTCACACTCAACGCGCTGACGCTTGCCTGCAATCAGAAAAACAACCGCAGTCCGGTCACTTCATATTCAGAAGATGAAGTAGCCCAGGCATTGGAAAGTTTGCGCGAGAAGAACCTGACTTATGTGTTCTACGGCAGCACCAGCCGTGTGCCGAAATACAAACACGTAATGACGGAGGTATTGCACCTGGGCGCCGCAGAGCTCGCAGTCATGTGCGTGCTGCTGCTGCGAGGTCCGCAGACGAGCGGCGAACTAACGACGCGCGGTTTTCGCCTGCATGAGTTTTCCGGCTTGGAGGAAGTCGATGCTGCTCTAAATGCCTTGATAACCAGAGAGCCGGACCCGCTGGTTATCCGCCTCCCGCGTCAGCCCGGACAGAAAGAAGCGCGCTTTGCGCATCTGCTGTCAGGAGAAGTCCCGATTGAAACGCAGGTTGCGGAGCGCGCTGCTTCGTCACCCCGCGCAACCTCTTCTGATCGGGTAACAAAACTGGAAAGCGAAGTGGAGCATCTTAAGACTGAATTCGAAAAGCTGCGCGAACAGTTCGAAGGCTTCAAAAAACAATTCGAGTAAGACACTGGGACCGCCGGCGTACCGCCGCAGTGGCGAGGCACAGCCTCGCCAAAAGGGTTTTTAATGCTAGCCCGAAAGGCAAAGCCTTTCCGCACGGAAAGCGGCAAAGCCGCGATGCGGGCGAGACGCCCGCGCTCCCAGTAATCTGCGACGTTTTCACGGGACTGAATTGCACGTCTAGGCCAGTGTTTCATGTGTGCAATTTTTTACCCCTCGGGTTATAATCCGCTTCCCTTATGAATCTCGAAATATTTCATCCAGCAGTAGCAACCTGGTTTGCGAAGACGTTTCCTGGCGCGACGCCGCCGCAACAAGACGCGTGGCCGGCAATCAAGCAAGGACGCAATACGCTGATTGCCGCGCCCACCGGTTCCGGTAAAACGCTCGCCGCTTTTTTCGCGGCCATTGATGACCTGGTGCGACTGGGCGTCGCCGGCAACCTCGACGCCACCACCCACGTCGTTTACGTCTCGCCTTTGAAGGCGCTCAGCAACGATATTCAGCGCAACCTGCAAATCCCTCTCGCCGGCATTCAGGAAGAACTCGCGGCGATGGGCTTGCCCGAGGTGAACATTCGTACCCTCGTGCGCACCGGCGACACGCCCGCTGCCGAACGCACGGCGATGATCAAGCGGCCACCGCACATCGTGGTCACCACTCCTGAGTCTCTTTATATTTTGTTAACCAGTGAAGGCGGCCGCCGCATGTTGCAAACAGCGCGCACGTTGATCGTTGACGAAATCCACGCGGTGGTCGGTGACAAACGTGGCTCGCACCTCGCGCTTTCCATCGAGCGCCTGGAAAAGTTAATTAGCCAGCACGAAGCCGAAAACTCGAAACTCGAAACTCGAAACTCGAAACTAGTCCGCGTAGGTTTATCTGCAACGCAACGTCCCATCGAGGAAGTGGCGCGTTTCCTGGTGGGCACAGCAAACATCAATGAGGATGGAACCCCGGACTGCGCAATTGTCGATAGCGGTCACACGCGGCAACTTGACCTGGCGATTGAACTGCCAGAGTCCCCCTTGCAGGCGGTTATGTCGGGAGAAGTTTGGGACGAAGTTTACGACCGTCTGGCCCAGTTAATCCGGCAACACAAGACGACGCTCATTTTTGTGAATACGCGAAGACTCGCCGAACGCGTCGCTCGCCATCTTGGCGAACGCATCGGCGACGAAAATATCGCTGCGCATCACGGCAGCCTGGCGCGTGAACAACGTTTGGCAGCAGAGCAACGGTTGAAGGCCGGCGAATTGAGCGCGCTGGTCGCGACGGCTTCATTGGAGCTTGGCATCGACATTGGCGACGTCAACCTTGTTTGCCAATTAGGCTCGACGCGATCCATTGCGAGTTTCTTACAGCGCGTTGGACGTTCGAACCACACTGTCGCAGGTTTCCCAAAAGGCCGCGTCTTTCCGTTGTCGCGCGATGAGTTGGTGGAATGCGCGGCTATCATCGACTCCGTGCGCCGCGGCGAATTGGATCGCCTCGCTCTACCGGAGCAGCCGCTGGATATTTTGGCGCAGCAAATCGTAGCCGCGTCTGCGCCGGAAGAATGGGGCGAGGATGAATTGTTTGCGATGGTCCGGCAGGCTTACCCCTATCGCAATCTGGAGCGCGAACAATATGATTCGGTGATTCGGATGTTGGCGGAAGGTTTTTCAACCAAGCGCGGGCAGCGCTCCGCTTATCTGCATCACGATGCAGTTAACAAACGCATACGCGGGCGGCGTGGTGCTCGTCTTGCAGCTATCACGTCAGGCGGTGCAATTCCTGACACGGCTGACTATGCGGTGGTGCTTGAGCCGAGCGAACTCGTTATCGGTAGTGTTAACGAAGACTTTGCAATCGAAAGTTTGCAGGGCGACATTTTTCAGCTGGGAAACACTTCCTGGCGCGTGTTGCGTGTCGAGCAGGGCAAGGTGCGGGTTGAAGATGCGCACGGTCAACCACCATCGATTCCCTTTTGGCTCGGCGAAGCGCCGGCACGCACGCATGAACTATCGGTCTCAGTGGCGCGTTTGCGTGAAGAGATTGCGAATCGCGTTGAGGTCAATGGCAACGGGGGCAAGACGGTCCAAAGGCCGAAGACCGAAAGTAATGGCAACGGATCTGAAGTGCCGCACGATGATTCCGAAGCAGGTTTGACTGCCGCGATCTATCTCGAGCCGGCTATCAACTATCTGACCGGCGAGGTTGGGATTTCACGCGCGGCCGCAGAACAGATTGTCGAGTATCTGGCGGGCGCAAAAATTGTTCTCGGTGTAATGCCGTCTCAGGACAATCTGGTGCTGGAACGTTTTTTTGACGACAGCGGCAGCATGCAGCTGGTACTGCATTCGCCGTTTGGCAGCCGGCTCAACCGCGCCTGGGGCCTCGCACTGCGCAAACGCTTCTGTCGCAAGTTCAATTTCGAATTGCAGGCCGCGGCCACCGAAGACGCGATTGTATTGTCGCTTGGGCCAACCCACAGCTTTCCGCTCGACGAAGTTTTTCATTATCTCAACTCAAAGACCGTGCGCCAGCTGTTGTGTCAGGCGCTGCTCGATGCGCCCATGTGGAATATTCGCTGGCGCTGGAACGTCACGCGCTCACTGGCTGTGCTACGACGGCGTGGCGGCAAGAAGATTCCGGCCCAGTTGCAACGCATGGACGCCGAGGATTTGTTGACAGCAATCTTTCCTGACCAACTCGCCTGTCAGGAAAATCTCGGTGGCGGCGAGCGCGAAATTCCCACCCACCCGCTGGTGGATCAGACCGTCAAAGATTGCCTGGAAGAGGCAATGGACATTGAAGGACTGGAACAATTGCTGACTGCGATTGAGCGTAACGAGAAAAATCTGTTTGCGCGTGATGTGATCGAAGCGTCGCCGCTGGCCCAGGAAATACTCAACGCCCGGCCCTACGCCTATCTCGACGACGCGCCCCTTGAAGAGCGCCGCACGCGCGCTGTCTATCAACGTCGCTGGCTGGATCCGCAGACAGCCTCCGATATGGGTAAACTCGATCAAGGCGCAATCGATCGCGTTCGTGACGAGGCTTGGCCGCGCGTCGAGAATGCCGACGAATTGCATGACGCGCTGGTCGAGTTGGGATTCATTACTGCGGACGAAGGCACGGACTGGCAGCAGTTACTTGGGGAACTGCAAAACGATCGCCGCGCCGCGGTGCTTCAAGTCAATACTGGGACCGCGGGCGTCGGGCCCGCAATGAGCGCGCAGCTCGAACAACTCGATCACTCAACCATGGATGATGACGCACTGCAGGCGGGCGAGACGCTCGCGGTCCCAGTAAAAGAGGTCACTGTAAACAGCGTGACCCTTTGGATTGCGGCGGAAAGACTGCCACAGTTTGAGACAGTTTACGGTTTACTGAAACTCGAACCGCAAATCACAGCGCCCGACAGTTTCACCAAACATTGGACATTTGAAGAAGCTCTAGTCGAGCTTTTGCGCGGTCGCCTGGAAGGACTTGGACCAGTCACTGTCCAGAGTTTCTCTGACTCTTTGGGGCTAACTAAAAATGACGTTGAAACCGGCCTCCTGAGATTGGAAGCCGAAGGTTTTGTTATTCGTGGCAAGTTTACGCCGGGCACGATGGAGACCGAATGGTGCGCGCGCCGTTTGTTGGCACGCATTCATAGTTACACTTTGAACCGCCTGCGACAGGAAATCGAACCAGTGGCCACTGCGGATTTCATTCGCTTCCTGTTGGCCTGGCAGAAAGTCGCGCCCGAACATCAGATGGAAGGGCCTGATAGCGTGCGCGCCATCATTGAGCAGCTCGAAGGTTTTGAAGCGCCGGCGGCCGCTTGGGAAGGTGAACTACTACCAAACCGCTTGGCGGAATTTGATCCCGCGTGGCTGGATGCACTGTGCCTGTCCGGAGAAGTGGTTTGGGCGAGATTGACTCCGCCAGCAAGCGCCGCAAGATCTACGACGAATGAAAAGGGCGGCGAGAAGGCACGCGGCGCGGCGCCAGTGCGCAACACTCCCATCGCGCTTTTGCGGCGCAAGAACTTCGCCATCTGGAGTTCCGTGTTTCCGCAACCGACTTTGAGCGAACTGGAATTCTCCAGCACTACTCAGGTGGTTCACGATTATTTGACGACGCGTGGCGCATCGTTCTTCACGGACATCGTTGAAGGCACAAAGTTGCTGCGCAGCCAGGTTGAAGAATCGTTGGCCGAACTGGTTGCCAACGGCTTGGTAGTTTCCGACAGCTTTACAGGCTTGCGCGCACTGTTAACGCCCGGCAGCCGGAAGACTCAGGCAGCCGCCAAAAGAAAACATCGCCAGCCGGTTTATGAAATGTCGAGCGCGGGCAGGTGGTCCATATTGCAGCGCGAGTTTGACAAGCCCAAGTCCGACAGAAGCAGATTTTCCGAACAACCAGCTCCCGAGACAGTCGAAGAGATCGCGCGCATCCTGCTCAAACGCTATGGCGTCGTCTTCAAGCGCCTACTGGAACGCGAAGGAATCACTCTTCCCTGGCGCGTGCTGCTACGCATGTATCACCGGCTCGAGGCGCGCGGCGAACTCCGCGGGGGTCGTTTTGTAGCCGGTATTTCAGGCGAGCAGTTTGCATTGCCTGAAGCTGTCGGGATGTTAAGGGCAATCAGACGAAGTGGCAGGACCACCGAAGAGTTGTTTAGAGGGGGCGCGATTGCCAAGCATGAGATGTTTAAAGGCGTGATCGGCGATGTGAGCGATCAAAGCAGCGACAGCATGATTTCTATCAGTGCCGCCGATCCGTTAAATCTCGTCGGCATCATCACGCCCGGCGGCCGAATTACCGCGCACACTTCAAACCGCATTCTGTATCGCCACGGGGAACCTATTACCATCCTGGAATCAGGCGAAACGCGCTTCCTCGTCGACCTAAGCCGCGCAATGGAGTGGAAAGCAAAAGCAGCGCTGATGCGCAAGGCCACACCACCCCAGCTTCGTTCGTACTTAAGGCGGCCAGCCTAAACAACTCGCGTTTAATGCTCTTCCCGGCTAATGGGGAACGGCAAGCGTGGCATGAAGTCAGTACCACCTCGCGGTAGCGGGTGGGTGTTAGATTCGCTGCTGGAAACATTGGAGATCTTACATTGGCGCGCGGAACCCACCCGCTACCGCGAGGTGGTACTGACCTCGTCTCAGCCGAGGTCTGCAATTATGCGCCGTACGGCTGTAAGCTTCAGACCGGGCTTAGCATGACGATCTCCGCGCGCTCGCGAGCGTTGTCGAGAAAAGCGTCTGTATCGGTTTCGATTTTTGCTTCCTGAAGAGTTTTTTCAATTCCTGCGCTTGCCTGTTCCAGCGTCGGCACAATCTGCCCCGGTGCTCGGCTGCGCAGGCGGGGCACGTAGACGTCGCGGTAGTAATCGGCGATTTCGTTTTGCGTGATGACAACGAAGTTGCGGAAACGAAAGTCGAGATACTTCTCAATCTTCACGCGCTGCTCGACGATCTCGTCCAGTTTCTCCGCCGTTAGTCCCACGCTCTGCAGTCGCGTTTGAAATTCCGCGCGCGAAGGAAACGCCTTCGCTAACTCGTCGCGCGCTGCCGTTATCTCCTCAGCCGTCGGCGAAATCGAAGGTAGTTTCTCGGCCTCCTGGAGAATGAGCCGCTGGTCTATTATTAGCGTGAGTGCCCTATTCAATTGTTCCGACGAAGGATTTGCCAACACTGTGTCAGGTTGCAATGCCAATTGCCATAGGAGATCGGAATAAGTTATCAGGCAAACCTGGCAACGGGTCTGACCGGAGGCATTAACTGTGGCCACCATCTTGTCGACGACTTGCTGCGCCGCGCAGCGCGCGAAGGGTAAAGCGCTAAGGGCAAAGAGCAAAGAGAGGTGGACGCCGATCTGGCCGAGTCTCTTCGATCGACGCGATATACTAAGTCGATTTATCGTCACCATTTCAACCATCTCCAGCCTCCCTGCTTTACCCCTTCGCTGTTGCCACGCGCTTTTGCTCTCTTCCGCTTAGCGCTTTGCCCTTCGCTCTTTACCCTTCGCCGCTAGAACGTTTGCGTGAATCTAAAATGAACTTGCGTTCGTTTCGTACGATAGATTGCCGGCGTGCCGTTGAAATCATCCGGCAGGCCAGTGGGCCCGCGCTGGGGAATCAGAAACTGTGGCGGGTTTAATAAGAAGCCGTAATCGACGGCGAGCGCACCGCCAAATGGCGTTTGAATTCTAAAGCCAACTCCCACGGTGTTGGTCCAATGCGCGCGCAGGTTTGCTGCGTCAATGGCAGCCAGCAGAGTTGCCGGCGGCGGGGTGTTATCGCGCTTGTGAAACAGATCCCCGACGCGCCTAAAAACATTGCCGCCATCATAAAAAGGGACTACCTGCAACGCTCTTGAAACGGGAACGCGCGCTTCCAGATTTACTATCGCGAGCGCGTTGCCGCCAACCGGAACAGTAAACGGATTTAGAAACACTTGCTCCTTGTTTTGGTCGAGGAATGGTCCCTGAGGGAGAATGACCTGACGCGGGCCCGCTTCTTCAAACCCAAACCCGCGCAGTGTCGTCGAACCGCCGGAGAAAAATCTTTCACTAATCGGCAGCGTCAAATCAATTTCGTCGATCAGCCCATTGCCGTCGCGATCGCGTGGGTTGAAAAGATTTGCCAGGCCCAACGTAGCGTTTGCCGCGAAGACAGTTCCGCGAAATGCGTTCACTTTGTGATAAGTTCGGTAAGTTGCCTGTAGCCGGCCAAAGGAAACATTACCGCCCAGTTGTCGCAGTGCAATAGCGTAATCAATGTTGAAGAAACTGCCGCGGGTCGCATCCAACTGGTTGTAACGGCAGATTTCGCCCGGCGAGCCGGTTTCCTCGTCAGGATTGCGCACCGTCCCCAACAAGCCGCGCTCGCAACGTTCGCGCGTGTCGCGCACAAACGAGGCGCCAAAGCGGGATAGGCGAACTGCGCGATCGGGTTGCAGGATTGGCTTAATCAGCAGGCTTTGAAGATTGAACAGCCGCACATCTTCATAACTGTAACGAGCGAAAACGATCGAATGCGTTTTCTTATTAAGGACAAGTTGAGTTTCAATAGTTGCCGTAAAACGATTGATGGTGGGTTCCTTGACCCTGGCGCCAAACTCATCAAGCGGATTCCCTTTGTCGTCGAGGCGCTGCACGATCCCCATCGTGCCCCGGTCGATTGCGGAACGGAAGAAGCGCGTCACTGTCGCATCCCGCTGATACTCAACCGAGATGGCGATCGGCATAAACTGCCTCTTTCCATAGCGCGCGAAACGCGGATCGAGATATTCAAATCTCAGCCGCTGCTGCTGGCTGCTGACGCGCAGGCGCATAGCACCCTGACGGAGCTTGTTCATCAAATTCACGTTGCTGATTTCCAACAAGCCCAGCGCGCCGGTGTCGCTGGAAAAGCCGCCGCCATAGTCCATTACGCGTGGCTTCTTTTCTTCCACGTCGATGATCACGTCGCGGCGCTTGAATCCGCCCACCGTTTCACCGGCGGGCTCAGTGCGAATGATCACCTGCCGGAAAGCGTCCGTCAGATAGAGTTCCCGTTCGCTTTCGGCAATTAGATCAGCGCGCAACACATCGCCCTCTACGAGCGGTATCACGCGTGCGATGGCATCCCGCTTGGTGCGCTGCGTCTTGGTATCACCGGTTACGCCATTAACGATGATCTGGTTGACGTAAACCTTGTCGCCCTCGTTAATGATCGAGTAAACCAGACGCACCTGTTCATCACCGTCTTTAACCGGCAGTTCAACAATCGAGTATTCCATCTGCGCGGAGACATAGCCTTCACGCGCATAGAGCGCCAGTATGCGATCGCCATCTGCCCTGGCTTGGCTGCGCGAGTAAGGCGATCCGGTAACGATTCTCAATTCGTCAAACAGTCGCTGGTCGGTGTAAATTTTGTTGCCGCGAACTTCCACGCCGGCGATGCGCGTAAGCTTTCCTTCATCTACCTGGAAAGTGATTATCAAATTGTCGCCGTTAATCGATACGCCCTGCAGCACGTCCGCATGCGCCTTACGATAACCAAGGTCGCGCATAAAGGCTTCGATTGTTCGCCGGTCCTGTTCTAAAAGGGTAAGACTGGTGTAGCCGCGCCCGTATCCCACAAATGGAATCAAGCCCAGCGCGCTCGCCTTTTGCGTCTTAAGATCAGCCGCAACATCCTCGTAGGTAAGCTTGTTGGTGCCGGTGACGCGAATGTCGGTGAGTTTGAAACGGCGTCCGCGTTCAATGTCGTAACGTATTTCGACGTTGTGGCCGCCTAGTGAATCAGGGTTCAAATTTTCACAGGTTTCCGCAGTGCCATTGGTGGCCAGATCCGGAACCGCCGGGGTGACCGTGCAAACCGACGTTACTTCGGTAAAGAAATATCCCTGTTCTTGGAGTTTATTTCTAATACGGCGCTCGCCTTCCACGATCGCTGAGTAATCGATGTTTCCTTCGCGTTTTACCGGCAGCAGATCGCGCGCCGTTTGTTCCTTCATCGGATAATCCGGCACCAGGACGGTGACGGTTGGGCCAACGGCGCCCTCGATGCTAATCGTTATCTGGTTCTTATCGGCGTCCCGTTCGACGCGTGCGTCTTCGAGTACTGGCGCCAGATTGCCTTTATCGATTATTGCCTGGCGAATCTTCGTTACATCCTGGCCCAAAGCTTCGCGCGTGAAAGCAGCGCCGTTTTGAAGTACCAGGGTTGGCCTGAGCGGCGCCGCGTCAAAGCCGGTGACATCGATATTGAAAGCGGCGACCCTGGCCTGGTCGCCCGGCACAATGCGATAAGTGATTGTCGCGCGGGTTCCTGAGGCGTCGAGTTGTTCGACAGAGTCGACTGTGGCGTTGAAATAGCCGCGATCTCGCAAAAAGACCTGCAGCTCGTCTGCGTTGCGACTGACGATCTGCTTGGAGAGACGCGTGCCGGGTTGGCTAAGGTTTAAGCGCGCGCGCAATTCATCCTGTGTAACCGGCATACCGGCATGCTGGGCAATTTCAAATTTGACGTCTCCGATTTGCACCTGGCGCTGGATCACAAACCGCAGGCGAATTGGTCCATCTTTGGCGCCTGCTGCGTCAACCACCTCCACGCGCGCGTTTGCCACTCTTTCAGAATCGAACAAAGCCTGGAGCGAATCGCGCACCCCTACGGCTGAAAATGGCGTGTTTGGAATAATTTTTATGATAGAGAGGAATTCGGCTTCAGCCGCCGCGTCAGAAGGCGAACCTTCAAACGTGATCTCTATCGAAGTGACCCGGCGCCCTTCGTATTCGTCCAGATTTGAATAAGCGTACGCTGTAGCGGCGTTCAGTATTAGTAACGCGAGAAACAATAACGGCAGTCGCAGGGGCACGTTATGCCGTGCCCCTGCAACGCGTCGAATCTGTGTTACAACCCCGGCCATTCCGCTTCAGAACCGTTTTCTGAACCTAATCTCAAAACTAAAGTTGTTGTTACGCGCGGTCAGCTTTCGGGTCGATGCTTGTTCAAACTGCGCAATGAAGAACAGCCGATCCGAAACGCGATATTCGACGGCTAATATTTGATTGGGGTCGGAAGTAACGTTCGTCGAATAGGTCACCGACAGATCTTTGTTGATTCTCTTTCCTACTGTCAGGCGCGCAGTCGGTGTCGAGCCGCTGCTGCCAATCACCGGATTAATTTCGAAACGGCTCAAGCCAAAAATACGACTGGTTGCGCGTTGCGCCGGCGCATTGATTAGTGCGTCGGTTAACAAGCTGGTCGCGGTTCCCAGCCCCGATTGCGAAAGAACAGATGTGCTGGTGTCGCCACTGGAAAGCTGGCCCGTTGTAATCAGAGAAACGACGTCGGCTTGTGGTAAAGCCGGTTCGGAACTAACTATTGCCTGCGGTTGCGAAAGCGGACCGTTAAGTCCAACGGTCACGCGATAGCCGCGAATCTGCGCCTCACCCTGAATGTTAATAACGGGATCCGCAGCACGTTGCGGCGGCAAATCCACCAGGGCGCGCGTGATGTCGTAACGATCGTTGCGGAAATTCAAAGTACCGCTGGTTGCCGTGATTCTGCCGGAAATAAGCGGATCCTTTACTGGTCCATTAACTTGCAATGAAACCGAACCAGTCAGATCAGCCAGATTATTGTGCACCACCAGCGCGTTACGGCCTTCGATGCGCAGGTCGCTGAACAAAGCCGCGCGTGTCAGCTCGAGCTCTCCACCCTCTTCGATTGATTCTTCACGACGCAAATTTATTATGTCCGCGAGTTCGATGTCCTCGGTGTATTCAGTGCGTCGTACATTAACAACGCCGCCAATGAGTTGTTCGCGTGCTGAGCCCCTAATTTCAAGGTCGAGATCGGCGGTAGTGCGGAAGTTTTGGGGAAACGGAACGCTCACTTCGTCGCCGTGAATATTGAATAAGAACCGAGATACCGTCAGCCCTTCGAGCAGCGCTCCGCCGGTGATGCTGACCCGGCCGCCGCCCATAGTTCCGGTGAGCGAATCAATCTGTGCCTGATTGGAGGTAAACCTTACCAGCGATTTCAAATTGGAGATGGTCCATCGCTCATTTCCGAGCAGCAAGGATATCGAAGCACCGGTGACAGAGGCAGTACCGTTGAGACGCGGGGTTTCGAAACTTCCGGTTACGCGCACTGCAACATCGGCAGAACCTGAAGAAAAGAAATCAGGCGAGAGGCCGTTCAAAGCTCTCAAGTTCAGCTGGCCGTCGATCGTCATGCTTTGTCTGCCGCCGGTGCCGACAGCCAGAGTTCCGCCAAGCGTGACGTTAGTCCCTGGTCCAGTGAACTGCGTTTTCTCGAAGGTCACTTCGCTGGGCGAAAACTGCACAATCAATGGCGACGTTGCATTAAGCTGGACGTCCTGGATATTGAAACTCAATTCTGAAAGATTCAGAGTCCCGCGCAATCCGTCTTTCGAAAAGTAACCATCTTCATCGAGCAGGTTGCCGCTCGCCTTGAGCGTGCCGGTGGCACGCCCGGTAATTGTGACTTCATTCTGTGGCAACGACATTTTCAGCAGACCGGTGAGATCAGCATTATTCAGCGTGGTGTCAATATTCGCTGCGAGGTGTTCGCTACCCAAATTGACTTGCGCTGCAATTACCTGTGATGGACCAAACATTCCGGTCGTAAGGGTGATGTTAAGTTGCTTATTCTCGGTCCTGCCTGCCAGCGCCAGCGTGCCCGCCGGGCGGCCGTTAATCGTCACGTCTTTGCCGACCCCGTCGAAAGTAATTTGATAGGCGGAAAAATCCGACTCCGAAAGATTACCGACAACGTGCGCGCTGAAATCGGCGGTGCCGGTAACTGTTTCCAAGCCGGGTCGGTTCGTAAGCGCTAGCAGCCGGTTCAACTGCACACCTTCCGCCCGACCCTGAAGATCGAATGCCCTTGTAGTTGTGTCGTAACTGCCATTAGCAACAATGTGGCCCGCGGTTAATCGTGCATCGACGTTTTCAATGCTGACTTTCGAGCCGGCGAAGGTCGCACGCGCTACCAGTGATTCAAGCGGCTCGCCGGCAAGACGGCCCGGACCAAAGCGCAGATCCGCGCTGCCACTCATCGCGTTGGGTATGCCCGTGATTTTTATCTGGCCCGAAGCGTCCGCTTGCGTGTCGGCAAATTGGGCGCGCGTTGACTTACTCAGCGGCAACGCGGCAATCAAGCTGCCGGCGTTCACGCGATCGAGCGTTGCTTCTAACGTAGTGTTGTTTTCGCCCGTGCGCGGAGCGTTGAGCGTAAACTGCATGCCCCCACCGTCACGTTCGGTGAGCCGGCCGTTATCGATCCGCAGTTCCGCGGCAGTCATCCGGAGCGCGGCCGATAATGAACCCAAATCATTTCCGTTTATCAATAAAGAGCCGACCACTACCTGACCATCGAGGTCGGGTGAACTTAACTGTCCTTTGACGGTTCCGTTGAAGGTCAACTGGCCGGCTAGATCGACGCCGTAACTGCGCATCTCCTCTTCAACGTCCGGCAGCAGGCCTGATGAAATTAAAACCGCCTGTAACTCCGCTGCGTCAGACGAATTCAGATCTACGTTCAGATTGGAATCACCGCTAAAGGAAAACTGCCCCGTAGCCTTCAGTTTGGTTGCGGTTGTTTGTAAGTCAACCTGATCAATTAGAAACAAACCACGATTGGCGCGTAACGAAACAACCCCGGAAAGCGGAACGCGACCGCTGTCGGTCGCGACGTTATCGGCAACGAACCGCGTCGAAAATGTTCCGGTAGCTTGTCTGAAGTCGGTGCCGGGAAAAGCGAGATCGATCTGTCCGGTGGCCTTCCCCGCAAGCGGTACGGCCGCGCCGGCAAACGCTGTAAATGGCCCGGACACTTCCACGTCAGAAAAAGTTGCGGTGATATGCGATGAGGCGCCTTTCGCAATCGCTATGCGCGCGTTTCCATTTGCCTTGCCCTGAAAAATGTCGGCGTTAAAGTTGTTGAGTTGAATCTCACTGCTGGTAGCGACCAGTTTCGCAGTCGCCTGGCCCATGTTCATCTGGCCCAACACGCCGCCCCCAATGCTTAAGTCCGCACTCGCGCGATAACGACCCGAGGGTTCAACTACAAATACGAGCTTTGCCAGCTTCACATTTTCCACTTGACCGTCCGCAAGCTTCACCGTGCCTGCATTGATGTCGGCAGTGGATCCTTCCATTCGTCCACCGCGAATCGACAGTCGCGCTCCTGCGATGTTGATGCTGCCGATTTCTGCGCCCGCGGCAGTGCTGCTTCCCACCTGCACGTCTTTAACGACGACGCTGGTCATGCCCTCGCGGCTGAGGATGTTTACATTGTTGGCGGTCACGCCATTGACTTTCGCGCCGGACGCAGTGATTGTTCCTGCTTTTACTTTGGCGACGCTCGCAGTCGTTACGTTGTTTTCACTGCGCAAGCGCAGGTCGGAAGCAGTGATTCCATTCGCGCGCGCGCTTGATGAGGTTAGACTGTTGGCGACAAACTGCCTGGACGATGCCGTCAGCACGCCATCCTTCATCTCCGCTCGCGCGTCCTGCAGGATCAGGCCCGTGATGGTGGTGCCATAGCTTCGCTCCGCGGCCGCACGCAGCTCGCCTAACCAGCGAAAGTCTGAGCCGGTTCCCATGACGCCGCCAACCAACTGCACATTGTTAAGTTGAAAGTCGCCTGCGGTGAGCAGCGCCGCGACCGCACGGCCGTTGATGTTGTAACTCTTGCCGTGCCCAGTCCCGTTGCCGGTAACATTCAATCCCTGAAGGCGCAGCCCATCGGCAGCCAAAGAATCAGACTTGATGCTGCCGTCCACTTTGTACTGATCGCCCCGGCCGGTAACCACGCCGGCAAAGTTGCCCGTGCCGCGCAGAGTAGTCCCGGACTGAAGTACGTCCGAAAGCTGGGTGAGATCCACCGATGAAGTGATATTCATCTGGTAACTCAGCGCGCGCCAGTCGTCCATAATTCCACTCAGGTGCGCTTCGGCAACAGGCGAGCGCAACACTAGTTCCTGAATCTCTGCTCGCGTTTCATTTACTCGCAGCCGGGCATTAACGTCGATGTTGTTGATGGGACGCCCGTCGTAAGTGAAAGTGGAATTCGAGACGGACAGTGTCACCGGATGCAGCCCGGTCTCGGGGGGGACGTTGGGATCCTTCGGCAGAATTACTGCTTGCAGGTTTCGCGCTTCGCCTGAGATTTCATGTCGTGCATCTCCGTAATAAATGACGCCGCTTTTTACTTCGATATTCGCCGCCGTATACGCAAACAGAATGCGCCGGTTTGTCTCGGGCGGTGGAATGCGGATATTGCGAAAGTTTGACCGGCCTTGTTCATCGAAAGTTACCCACGCCTCGAGACCTTCAATCTTCAAATCCTTCAGGGTGATATTGCGCTCGAGATTTAGCGCATACAGATCCTCGATGCGGATCGTAGCGAGTAAACGATCAATTTTCCCCAGCTTCTCGCCGCTTTGACTGTCGTAGAGTTCCACCCCCAACATCTCCACCGTTTGCGGCGGGAAGGTCGTACGAAACTCTTTAATCTCGGCGCGGATTCCATACTTCGCAAAAGTGTCTTTGATTTGGACTGCTACGTAACGGTCGACGTAGCCCAGCCGGTAAGCAAATAGAACTATCAGAATCAGGGCGACTACGCCGACACTCGCCGCGATCGTGGCAATCACAAGATTGCGTCTATTGAGAAAACGGCGGCGCCGGCCTTGCGGCGTTACTGGATGAGGACTCTGGGCATCTCGATTGGCAATGGCTTCCGCGGCTGGCGGCAACGGCTCGTCAGTGTCTGACTGAAGCGCCTCCTTAATAGACTCGATATCGCTCGGAGACCGAGACGATTCTCCGTCAGAGTTCTTATCGCGATCGTCTACACTCATACGCAGCCGCTATTGTGGCCTGAAAGTAGTAATAATGGGAGAGGGAATCCCGAAAAGCTAAAAAGAGGCTGTCGCAGCCAGGAAAGTCCCCGCAGACTTGGGCCTGCTGTCACAGATGACAACCGACCTCAGATACGTTGCTCTTTGTTATCCAGCAATGGTTGTTTTTGTCCGTCAGGCGAATCTTTGAGATGCGCCGGCTGGCCCAGGGGGATGTTGCCAACAACCTCAAGCGCAAAACCTTCCAGAGCTGCTACTTTTGGGGGATGATTCGTCAGCAATTGTATACGACGCAGACCCAGGTCATGAAGTATCTGCGCGCCGACGCCGTAATCTCTGTCTGCCCCATAACCCGTTTCCAGACTTGCTTCGCGCTTGCCGACGCTGCGTTCCTGCATGACTGAGTAGGTTCGCAATTGATTAACCAGATCAAGACTGTGTTCACGCTGCCGCAGGTAAAGGACCACGCCGCGTCCGGCGGCTGCAATTTTCTCCAGCGCAGTGTGTAACTGAAAACCGGTGTCGTCGATAAGTGAACCAAACATATCGCAGGTAACGTTCTCGGTGTGCACTCGCACCAGAACAGGTTCCTCGGTCCTGACGTTTCCCATTACCATTGCCAGATGCACGTCGCCGTTGATGACATTTTCGAAAGCGATCGCCTTGAAGCGCCCATAGACCGTGGGCAGATCAGTTTCCACCGCCCGTTTGACCAATGTCTCTTTGCTGATGCGATAGCGAACCAAATCGGCCACCGTGATCATTTTCAGATGGTGACGCTCGGCAAACTCTGTCAGCTCCGGCAGTCGCGACATGGTGCCGTCCTCATTCATGATTTCGCAGATGACGCCGGCCGGATACAGTCCAGCCATGCGCGCGATGTCAACACTGGCTTCGGTTTGGCCGGGACGGACCAGCACGCCGCCCTTTTTCGCACGCAGCGGAAAGACGTGGCCCGGTCGCGCCAGGTCCTGCGGTCGAGTTTGTTGATCGACAGCAGCTTGTATAGTGGTAGCGCGATCCGCGGCGGAGATGCCGGTGGATACGCCTTTGCGCGCGTCAATTGAAACAGTGAAAGCCGTGCCGAGGTATGAAGTGTTATCAGCTACCTGGGTTGTCAGGTGAAGCTCATCGCACCGCTCTTCAGTTAGCGGTAAACAGATCAAGCCACGCGCGTGGCGCGCCATGAAGTTGACGATCTCCGGCGTCGCTTTTTCGGCGGCGCAGACGAGGTCGCCTTCGTTTTCGCGATCCTCGTCGTCGACGATGATCACCATGCGACCTTCGCGTATCTCGGCAATGGCGTCCTCAATGGAGGCAAACTGCATAAAAGTTTACGGTGCCGGTAGGTAGAATTTGTGGACCGGAAGTTACTAAACGGTCGATTTCCCCTGTAAAAGCACTGAAGCCATGTTAACCCAAAACCTTGTGATGCGCATTCGTTGGCGTTTTTACCAGCAGCAGTAGCAACAAGGCCGCCGTGGAACCCAGCATCGCGCTCACGATAAAAGCGGTTTGGGGCCCGCGCCAATCCCACAAGACGCCCATCAACAGCGATGCCGGTAACACGGTGATGCCGAAAGCAAGATTGTAAAGCCCGAAAGCCGTGCCGCGTTTTTCAGCTGGCACCAGGTCCGCAACCAGCGCTTTTTCGGCGCCTTCTGCAAAGCCAAAATAGATGCCATAGATGATGAAAAGTACCCACACCGAAAACTCGTTGGTAACAAAAGCGAAACCGGCATAGACCGCCGCATAAAGGATCCATCCCGAAATAATTAGGCGCCGCCGGCCAAGCCGGTCCGAAAGGTCGCCGCCAAAAATCGAGCTCACTACTTTGCTGACATGGAGCGTGGCCCACAGCAACGGAATAAGGACTACCGAAACGCCCGCCTCACGCGCCCGCAGCAACAAAAAGGCGTCGGAAGAATTTGACAGGGTAAAGAGTGCGACGATTAACAAGAAGCGCTTGAAATTAGAGTCGAAGCCTTTCAGTGAAAGTTTTACTGGCGCCTTAACGATCCTGTCCTCATCGGCCTTGCGCTTGTGTTTGACTTCGCGAACGTAAAACATCGCCACTGCGACCGCCGCCAGCGCCGGAACCGAAGCAGCAAGAAAGATCCACTTAAACTCGGCCGCAGTTGGTGAGTTGCGATCGACTGCGAACAGCAAGACAAGCAGGTAGCCAAGCAATGGTCCCGCTACTGCGCCGGTGTGGTCCATGGCGCGGTGAAATCCGAATGCCAGGCCGCGCTCTTCGACGCGCACGGTATCGGCAATCATCGCGTCGCGGGGGGCGCTGCGAATTCCCTTACCGACGCGATCGGTTAAGCGAATCCCCAGCACTTGATACCAGTTGGCGGCAAATGCCAGCAGCGGCCGCACAAAGCTGGACAAGGCATAGCCAAAAACGACAAAACCCTTACGCTTGCCTCGCCGATCGCTGAAATAACCAGCAAAAAGTTTCAGCAGACTTGAAATTGATTCCGCCGCTCCTTCGATCAATCCGACAACTCCGGGTGAAGCGCCGAGAGTTATCGATAGAAAGATCGGCAGTAGTGGATAAATGATCTCGCTGGAAGCGTCGTTTAGCAGGCTGACCAAACTGATGGCAAAAACATTTCGCGGCAGCTGTCGAGAACGAGACCAGAGACCACTCAAGCCTCCTCCCGACTTAGGGGGCGCGACTGGTTCAATAAAAACGTCGGCCTCATCATCAGTATCAGTTTTTCCCATGAATGCTTAGCGAGAAGGGCTTCGTTTAGCCGGTGCCGGGCGTTGACGGTTCGACGGCGATGACGGCGAAACGAGCCGGTTGCCCCACCACCAGAAGACGCCGATGCCAATCAACGCAATCAGGATTATGCCGATTATGCTCAAGCGCGTTGCCCAGCGAATGGCGAGCCTGGCAATCAGAAAGAAAATCGCCAGCAGAATAGCGCCGGCGATGATGGAGATTGTTGTGGGTGTCATGGGTCAACCAGTGAGTGGTAAGCAGTAAGCAGTGAGCAGCACAATCGCGACAGATGGCCATCGTTCTGCTCACTGCTCACGGCTTACCGCTCACCGCTCACTGTTTCTTATAGCTCGCCCGCACAACCGTCTTGATATTTCCACGTACATGAAAATCGCCTTCAATCTCGACGCGCAACGGATCGCACGCCTGCACAAAGTCTTCGAGAAGAATGTTGATGACGTGTTCGTGAAAGATCTTCACGTTGCGGAATGAATTGATGTAGAGCTTAAGACTCTTCAACTCTACGCAGCGCTCGTTAGGAACATACTCGAGACGTAAGGTGGCGAAATCCGGAAAGTCTGAAAACGGACAGATCGCCGTGAATTCCGTGATCTCAAAATCGATTTTTATTCTTTTGCCGGGAAATTCGTAGGCGAAAGTATCCAGCGGGTAGAGCTGCATCTCCGCGCGCGGAGTGGACTGAATTTCCAGACCCTGCTGATTAACTGGCGCGACTGCGCTTTCCTTAATAGCCATGCTTACTCCTCGAAACAGCTGATCTTAACTGAGGTGATGACCTGCTGCAATTCAGTCGTCAAGAGCAGCAAAACAAGTCCATTGCACACGTTCAAGCAGTTGGGAGTACAGGCTTTAGTTTGCTCCGACGCAACCATTGCAACCTAAAGGTGGTACTCTGAACTGCTTGTCGCTTCCAACGAAAAGTCTCGCGGGACGCTGCTAACCCGGAAGGCTATTTCGGTATGTTGGCGTGGACCCGCGGCCGATCGTAAAGAACTTGACCAGCGCCACGCCCGCGACAAACCCTCCGATGTGCGCCGCGTAGGCAACACCGCCCTGCTGCGAGCCGCCACCCAACATGCCCAGACCACTGACCAACTGAAATGCGAACCAAATGCCGACTGCCACATAGGCGGGGACGTCGGTAAGAAAGCGAAAAAGGATCACCGTTACTCGACGTTTCGGATGAAGGACGAGGTAGCCACCCAGTACGCCCGATATTGCGCCTGACGCTCCTAAACTGGGAACCAGCAAACTACTCGGGTCGGCAGCAAACATGACAGTGGTTAACACGTGGGCCAGCGAGGCCAGCACGCCGGTGAGCAAGTAGAAGCTAAAATATCTCAGGTGGCCCAGGCGGTCTTCTACGTTGTCGCCGAAAATCCATAGGAACAACATGTTGCCGGCGATGTGTGCAATACCCCCGTGCATGAACATCGAAAAAAGCAGCGTCAGGTATACGGAGAAGGGCGTTGGCTGCAGACCGGGTAACAAAAGCTGTTGTCCGGTGACCGGCGCTTCAACCACGCGATCGGGCGTGCGCACGTCGCGCCCGCTAACAATCTCCTGCGGCACAGTCGAAAAAGCATAAGTGAACTTGTCGTTTGTGCCCAGTTGCTGCAAAAACACAAAGACCAGAATGTTAATGGCAATAAGAATATAGTTGACGATCGGTGTCGCGAGGCGATCGGCGTTGTCATCGTAAAGTGGAAAGACCATTTGCGTTTCCTAATCGTGTTGAATTTGAAAAACGAGGGCAGTCAAGCGTAACTCTGTGCCCACTTCGTCGCGCCTTTATGCTCAAAGTGTGGCCGGCAACCCTTCAACCGGGCGGCATGGCAACACCGGCTTGAACGATCGCCGGTTGATGCGGTTTCAAAAGCTCATAGCCTTCTGAGCGCGCCACATACGTGGCCGCGGTAATGTCGCCGACAACATTCAATGTCGTACGGCACATATCGAGTATGCGATCCACACCAAGAATGATTGCGATTAATGCGGGGTTGACGCCAATCGTAACCAGCACACCAATGATGAAAGGGATCGAACCGGAAGGCACGCCGGCAGTTCCAATGCCGCCAAGGATTGCGAGATAAACCACCATCAACTGCTGGCCTAACGAAAGATCGATACCGGCGAGTTGGGCCAGAAACAATACCGTCACGCCTTCATAGAGGGCCGTGCCATTTTGGTTTGCGGTTGCGCCAACCGTCAGCACAAAGCTGTTGATTTCCTGCGGCACGCCAAGGTTTTCTTCTGAAACACGCAACGCTGTGGGCAGCGTCGCATTGGACGAAGACGTTGAAAACGCAGTTAGGATGACGGTTTTTATGCGCCGGAAAAAGTCGATGGGCGAGAGCCGCGAGAGAAAATAAATCGATAGCGAGTAAACTCCGAACATATGGATCGACAAGCCCAGCAGCACGGTGACTACAAACCAACCCAGCGCCTGTAGTAAGTCCAGGCCGAAGCGCGCTGTGTTGTTAAAGAGCAGACAAGCCACCGCATAAGGCGCGAACTTCATGATGATTTCAATGATCTTCGCGGTGATTTCAAAGAGCGCTTCCAGCCCGCGCAGAAGGGGCGCTGTAACGCCGACAGGAATTAAAGTGATTGCGATGCCGACAATCAAAGCGAAGAACATGAGGTGAAGCATGTTGGGAGTGCCACCTGAGGTTGCGGCACTGGGATTCGACGGAACGCCGGCAATAGCGGCAACTGGGTTGGAAGGTACAATCGTTTCCACCACCTGCATTAGCGGCGAGGGAACAGTGCCTGCTTTCTTCGCAGCCTCGACCTGCTTCGACGCATCCGTGCCGTACCGTTGTTCCAGTGCCACTTTGGTTGTTTCATCGATGCGCGTGCCCGGCCGGATAGTGTTGGCAAGTGTCAATCCAATTAATACTGAGATTGCGGAAAGCACCAGACAGTAACCAAAAGACTTCAGACCAACCCGGCCGAGTTTGCGAATGTCACCAATACCTGCAACCCCCACGACTAGCGAGGAAAAAACGAGCGGCACGACGATCATCAGCAGCAGTCGCAGGAACAGTTGACCGATGGGCTGGGTAATGTTGTCTATGATCCAGACAACGCGCGGGTGATCGCCCCCGAACCCATAGTTGACAGCGACGCCGGCCACGACGCCGATTGCGAGGCCTACTAGAATGCGCGTGTGCAGCGGCCAGCCTTTGGGTTTGTCCGGCGTCTCTTCATCGAGGTCGGTGGTCACCTCGCGTTCAAAAGCATCGGCGTCGATGTGTGGTTTGCGTAACTTGTCTTTTTTGTCTTCAGGCATCGTCTTGGGTGTCGGGTGTCAGGTGCAAGTTTTCAGGCTGTGGATTCCTTCATATCTCTTTGCGCAAACTCGAAACTCGGAACTCGGGACTCGGAACTACTTTACCGGCCCCAGCGCAACTTATCACGCAACACGTCGAAATAGTTTCTGTTCATCGGCTGGACCAGGTTAAACGTTGTCTTGCTCTTGCGAATTACAACCCGATCGTCAACTTTCAGGGGAAAACCAACCTGCCCATCCAGCGTTAAGGCAACGTCTTCTTTATCAGTTTTCAAGCATAGTTCGATAACCGCGTCGTCGGGAACCACGATTGGGCGATTTGAAAGAGTGAACGGACAAATTGGCGTGATTACGATTGCGTTCATGGAAGGAAAAATGACTGGCCCGCCGGCCGAAAGATTGTAGGCAGTTGAACCAGTGGGCGTTGAAACAATCAAACCGTCGGCACGAAAAGAATTAACAAACTGTCCGTTCAGATAAGCTTCAATCTCGATGATCCGTGCCAGCGCCGATTTGTTAATAACCACGTCATTCAGTACGCGATGATTCGCCTGTGGCGCCCCTTGCGTATCGCCGGGCAATTCGACCGAAAGCATGACTCGCTTGTCCAAGCGATAATTGCCGGAAAGAATCGATTCCAAAGCAGTGTACAACTCTTCAATACGAAACTCAGCCAGGTAACCAAGGCCGCCAAAATTAATTCCCAGCACCGGAACTTCGGTGTCACCAACCAGGCGCGAGGTCGCGATCATGGTGCCGTCACCACCGAGCACGAGTACCAGATCCACGTTCGCGGCCATCTTTTCCGGTTCGACTTCGGCTACGGCACAGCCCGTCTGTTTAGCAATTGCATCGCGCTCAATCTCTGGTCCACCTACGAGTGTGAGATCGCGCGCGGCCAACCAGGTGACAAGTTCGCACATGGTTCTTAACGCATCCGGTTGATGCGCCTTGAGCACTACGCCAATACGCTTAATCGACGAGGGCGTCATCGCGTTTCTGAAAGGCCGGCTAATACTTCTTGGAGTTAATGAAGAAAACGAGTCATGGTAACTGGAAGCAGACTGAGGAGCAATAAAAGACAGCGGGGGCAAGCCCGCCTTCCTGACCTGGAGCTATTCTCACTCACGCCTTCATTGTAGTTTGAAAGCCATTCGAGTGAGCAGGTTGAGTTCAGACTTGATTAGCTCAAGGTGAGGAAGGTGGACTTGCCCCCGCTCCTTATTCTTTTTCATAGAGCGCGAGAAACTCCACATTGCCATCCGCGCCCCGAAGCGGAGACTCAATTACATTTCGCACGGCGAGACCAAGTTCTTTTGCCGCATCGTTTACTTCTTCAACTACGCGAGCGTGTTTTTCTGGATCGCGGACAATGCCTCCCTTGCCCACTTCCCCGCGCCCCACTTCAAATTGAGGCTTGATTAGCAAAACCAGGCAGCCGGCTTTTTTTAGCAATGGAACTATCGCGGCAAGTATCTTCGTAGCGGAGATAAAGGAAACATCCATCACGATCAGATCAAACTGTGTTTCGAAGTCACCAGGTTTCAGGTAACGCGCGTTGATGCCTTCTCGCACCTCGACCCGTGGATCAGTTCGCAACCGCCAGTCAATTTGATTGTGGCCAACGTCGATCGACACAACATGCCGCGCGCCGTGTTGCAACAGACAATCCGTAAAGCCGCCGGTCGAGGCGCCGACGTCGAGGCAATTAAGGTCTGAAACATCGATTGGAAACTTGCTTAAAGCGGCTTCCAGTTTTACGCCCCCTCGCCCAACGTAACGCGAACCGGGATCGTCGCCGCCCTTTATTCTGATCTCGGCATTTGCCGGGATTGTGGCTGAAGGTTTGGCAACGCGCTGCTCATTCGCAAGCACGATACCGCCCATCACCATCGCCTGGGCTTTGGTGCGCGATTCGGCGAGGCCGCGCTGGACCAGCAGCTTATCGATTCGTTCAGACGCCATGCGTTTCACGCCGACAGTTTACTGCCTGTTAGGGTTTTTGTGGGCCTTCGAAAATTTCACGGATGCGGGTTAGGTCGTTGCGAGATCTGCGGCTTTCACGCTCCAGCTGGCGTCTGCGCTCTTTTGCTTCTCGGCGCGCAGCTTTGCGTTCCTCACGAATTTGCTCTTCATCGCGATCAGAAGAAGAGGTTATCACCCCTCCGCGGCGTGCCACCGGTCTCCTGGTTTGGCCGGGGTACTCCGCTGGTTCCTTCAAAGACTCGGAAATTTCCTTTTCGCTAAGTTCAGCAGGCGCGTCGTCGCTCGGCGCCGGCAGGGGCGTTCGTGTGCGCACATCAGCGACATCAGCTTGTTCAGCTTGTTCGGTAGAGATGCCTTCAATACCGGCAGCGAGTTCGTCAATATCGACGAACGTCTGGGCCGGCCTTCGATTGAGGTAGGAGTAATACCCAGCGCCGCCAACCACGCCTAGCAGCAAAGAGCCAAGAACAATTGCCGCAAACATCCATTTGCGCGTTAAGCGCAAGGTTTTCGGAGATTCGTAGGCCGGCACCTCCTCCAGCGGCACTACTTGCCGTGCAGAAAGCACGGTCGATTCATCATCAAAGTGCGGCTCGCTCAGTCTCAGTTCAGAACTGCCTTCGGCGTTCCTGGTTTCTTGATCCATTTTTCCCAAATCCTTAGCGGCTGGACATTCGGACTCAATTGATTTGTCGAGGCCTTAATTGGTTAGCAAAATGGAGGCCAAAAGCCCGCCTGAATGCGAAGAGGGTCGACTGTTTGCAAAAATGCACAGTAAGCAGTTGAGGGCGCAGGGTGAGAAAGTGGCGGCGGACGATATGGTGCATTAAAACAACGCGCCCGTCTGTTTGAGCAGTACGGGCGCGTTATTGTTTTTCAGTTGCGATCGAATTTATCGTCCAACCTTTTTCAACTTAGCTCGACGATCATCCAGCACGTCGATGCTTTCCTTCACGCGTGTGTAAATGCCATCCGCATCGAGTCCGTATTTGGCGAGCAGCAGTTTCGGATCGCCGTGTGTGACCAGCCGATCAGGAATGCCCATACGCACGATGCGAACCTTATCCTGCAGGCCATTCTCTTCCAGTACCTCGAGCACAGCCGATCCAAAACCGCCGGCTAGATAAGCTTCTTCCACTGTTACTATCAGCCGCTTAGTTTGTGCTAAGGCCAGCAAGAGTTGCGCGTCCAGCGGCTTCACAAACCGCGCGTTAACTACGGTGGTTTCGATTTTTTCTTTTGCCAAGTTGTCCGCGGCTTGCAGCGCTGGATGGACCATTGATCCATAAGCGACAATCGCGATTTCGCCACCGTCCCGCAATATTTCCCCTTTGCCTATCTCAAGTAGCTGAGGCTCGGCATCGATGGGCACGCCGACGCCGCTGCCTCGCGGATAGCGCATGGCAGCCGGCCCAACATGTTCCACCATCGTGAACAACATGTCTCGCATTTCCGCTTCGTCTTTCGGGGCCATGAGCACGAGATTGGTAACCCCGCGCAGATAGGCAATATCCAAAAGTCCGTGATGTGTTGGACCATCTCCCCCAGCCAGGCCGCCACGATCGAGACAAAACTTGACGTTTAGATTTTGAATACAGACGTCGTGCACCAGCTGATCAAAGCCGCGTTGCAGGAACGTCGAATAGATTGCACAGACAGGTTTCAGACCTTCGCACGACATGCCGGCGGCAAAGGTCACACAATGTTGCTCGGCAATACCAACATCAAAAGAACGCTCGGGGAATTGTTCCAGCGCCGTGCAAACGCCTGTTCCGTCGGGCATCGCAGCGGTCAGCGCAATAATCTTTTCGTCCCGGCCCATCAATTCGGCCAGCGTGTTCCCAAAAACTGCTGTGTACGTCGGAGCTGCAGCTTTTGATTTAATCGCCTCGCCGCTCTTCAGGTCGAAAGGACCGGTCGCGTGCCAGCGATAGTAATCCTTTTCTGCGCGCGGGTGACCTTTACCTTTAGTAGTAAGCGCGTGAACGATGACCGGCCCATCCTTGATCTGCTGCGCTTCGCGAAATGCAGCCACCAGCGCGCGGGGATTGTGGCCATCAACGTAACCGATATATTTGAAGCCGAGTTCGTTAACCAGCGCGCCCGGCAAAACCGCGGCAGCAATCGCATCCTTTACGGTCTTAGCCGCGTGATGCAATCGCTCACCGACCGAAGGGATTGCGAGCAACGTTTCTTCGACTTCATCCTTGAAACGATGATAATGATGGGCGCCACGAATCCGGTTCAGATACCCAGTCAGGGCGCCAACCGCAGGCGCAATCGACATCTCGTTGTCGTTGAGCACGACAATTAAACGACTCTTCAAATGCCCGGCTTGATTAATTGCTTCCATCGCCATGCCACCGGCAAGCGATGCATCACCAATCAAGGCCACAACGTGATGATTCTCGCCTTTCTTGTCGCGCGCGATCGCCATACCAAGCGCCGCTGAAAGCGAGGTGGAAGCATGACCCGCGCCAAACGTGTCGTATTCCGACTCGTCCCGGCGCAGGAAACCACTGATGCCGCCGTATTGCTTGATTGTCGGCAGATCCTGGCGCCGTCCGGTCAGAATCTTGTGAGCATAGGCCTGGTGACCCACGTCCCAAACTAACCGGTCGTGCGGCGTTTCGAATGCGTAATGGAGGGCGACGGCCAGCTCGATGGCGCCAAGTGACGCGCCGGTGTGGCCACCGATTCGCGCCATTGTCTCAAGTATGTATTGCCGAATTTCGTCTGCGACCGGCTGTAACTGGTCAACCGGCAGGCGGCGCAGATCCGCCGGAGAGTTTATCTTTTCAAGAAGATTCATTGGCGCGGTATTGTAGCGTGACGCTTCAGTTTTTTACTACTCACAAAGATCTTACGATTTGGCTTTGACCCCCGCCCCATCCGGGCAGGCTATCTTTGTGTCATAAAGTACTCTGTTTGGCTTGGCAAAGTCAATCCCTAACTTTTCCGACTTAATTCCCGGTTGCCCCGTCTAAGGCAGCAGGGGAATACCCGTCGATTACTGAATAAGGAGTTTGACAAGAAATGTTCTTACGAAAAAGCGTAATCTCAGTTTCGGGCCTCATCTTGATTCTGGCGAGCGTTGCCGTGGCGCAAGAAGCGCAACCGCAATCCCCAACGACGCCGGATGCGCGGATGAAGACACGTTTGGAAGGATCAGCAAGGCGCGGCGAGCTTGGAAACCGTCGAGGAGGAATGAGACACCGGGGAGGAATTGGTCGTCACCTCATGAAGGAATTGAACCTGACCGATGAGCAACGACAACAGGCCCGCGCGATCATGCAGCGGCGTCTGGCAGGAACCAAGGCGCAGCGAGAAGAGTTGTTGACGCTGCGTGAGAAAAGTATCGCCGGCACCTTCACCGCCGATGATGAAGCACGAGCGAAGGCATTGCGTCAGGAAATGCGCGCAGCCATGGAAGGCAGTCGCGCTGAAATGGAAAGACTTTTGACAGCGGAACAGAAAGCTCAACTGGAGCAGATGAAACAGGACCGCAAGTCGAAGGTCGAAGAACGCAGGAAACGCCGGCAGGAGTTTTTGAATAAGAACTCGCAGTAAGGGATGCCTATTTCGTGAGAAGAGAGCCTGGGCGCAAATGTCCAGGCTTTTCTTCTTTGGTGGCATAGACTTTTTAGTCTGTGCCCCGCCAACAACATCCCAGACGAAAGGTAAAGCTCAACAAGTTCTTTCGACGCGTAGCGTCGTTGTGACGTTTACCCAGCCTTTCGAGCCCGGGAACGATAACTATCCTTGAGTCCGCGTAGCGACGCCTGAAAGTATAGGCCGAATTTAACCGTCGCTACGCGACGAGGAGCACTAACGACCTGGTCCCGGCGTTTAAACGCCGGGCTAAATTCACACAGACGCTACGCGTCGAAGACGTTTAATCAAAGGTTCTTTAGTCTGTTACCCAGCCTCGCGTCCGATGCTTACAGTCTGCGGTTCGCTTGTGGCGCAACAAAGGTTGCTCGACTCCAGGTTATCTTTGAGCACCACAAACACTTCCCATTCGTTGCCGTCGGGATCCTGCACCCAGGTTTTGTCCTGAGTCGCGTAGCAACAGTTGGTTTGCATTTCATCACGAGTGATTAAACCCGCGTCCGCCCATCGTTGGCGCGTTTGCAAAACATCATCAGTTGAGCCGACCTGAATGCCAAGATGCGACAGCGCACCACGCTCGCGGAACGAGCCCTCGTTCAGCGTCAGGTTAAGCGGCGGATTTTGCACGTCAAATTTAGCGTAGCCCGGCCGTACCTTGCTCGGCTCGATACCCAGCATCCTTTTGTAAAACTCGATACTTCCCTCAACATTTCGCACGTTCAAGGCCAAGTGAGCCTGCAGCGCCTGTACTGTTTGCTTGCTTTCCATGTCGTCCTCCTCTATATTCATATTCGTTTAAGCGAATGTGAAAGCAGAATACGCGTCGACGATATATCTGTCAAGACGTATATGATGTTTTTTTTTGTATGAGTGCCAAAAAAATTGAAATCAGAGCCTTAGGGGAAGCCGAATGGCCGTCGGTTCGGGCCACTTATCTCGAAGGAATCGCCACGGGGCACGCAACTTTTGAGACCGAGGCGCCGCTGTGGGAGGCCTGGGATGCCACCCATTTCTCTGCCCCGAGGCTGGTTGCGATTTCCGACGAGCAAGTGATTGGCTGGGCTGCTGTGGGTCGGATCTCAACTCGAGCGGTATATGCGGGTGTGGCTGAGGTCAGCGTGTACGTCGCAAATGGCGCGCGGGGTTCAGGCGTGGGACGAGCATTGTTGCAACAGCTCGTTTTGGATTCCGAGTCCAATGACATTTGGACGCTGCAGGCAAACATCTTCCCGGAAAACATTGCGAGTCTCACATTGCACAAATCGTGTGGCTTCCGCGAAGTTGGCCGCCGCGAGCGTATTGGCAAAATGAAGGGTGTTTGGCGCGACACGATTCTGTTGGAGCGACGGAGCCACAAGGTAGGTAAGGATTGAAACCGTCGCGAAAAGAGCTCGGTTTTGACCGCAAGATGCGGATAGGTTTGCTGTTTTTGCGCCTACTTTGTAAGTCGAAAATCGCGATAATGTCAGGCAGAAAAGGAACTCCCGGCTCGCCAAAATCGTATTACTCCTTTACCCGAGCACAACCGAAAGCAGGCATGGCAAACAACGAAGACAACATCGCTTTTCTCTTCAAAGCACTGGCCGACCGAACCCGTTTGCGATTGATAAATCTCATCGGCGAAGACGAGGTTTGCGTTTGCTTCTTTGTCGAAGTATTGAAAATCAATCAACCCAAGATTTCGCGCCACCTCGCCTATCTGAAGCGCGCGGGAGTAGTTTCGGCCCGACGAGATGGCAAGTGGATTCACTATCGCATCACTGAACCCCAGGACCCGCACGCTGCCAGAATTTTTCGCGAAGTGAGAACGTGGCTGGCCGGACATCCGGCGATGCAAAACGATCGTTCTCGTTTGCAGAAAATCTGTTGTGCTACGCGTCTTCCGATACAACTACAAAGAGCTCCACGTCCCGCCAGCATGACGGGCTGAACCAGGAAGGAATCGAGAAATGGCTACTGCAATTGAGCCCGTAGTGCGCAAACAATTGGTCGATCGGAAGGAGAAGTTGCAGGCGGCTGCAAACGGTTTTCATCGTCCCGCCGAGTTGACGCGCCTGCTGCAAGAAGTAGACGACGCGCTGCATCGCATGGACATCGGTTCTTATGGCTTGTGCGAGGTTTGTCATGACAGCGTCGAAACAGAAAGACTGATTGCCGATCCCCTAACACGCTTTTGCATCGATCACCTGACGGCAAAGGAACAGCGCGCGCTTGAACAGGATCTGGAGCTGGCCGCTCAGATTCAGGCAGGACTATTGCCGGCGGCATACAAGACTATCGACGGCTGGGAGGTCGCATATCACTATCAACCCGCCGGCGCGGTTAGTGGTGACTATTGCGACCTGATCAACGGCAACGATAGCTCCTGGATGTTCGTTGTCGGAGACGTATCGGGAAAAGGTGTTGCTGCTTCGATGCTGATGGCCCACCTTCAGGCGATGTTTCGCACCTTGATCTCGATCAATCTGCCGCTCGAGCAGATGGTCGAACGCGCCAGCCGCATCTTTTGCGAAAGCACGTTACCCACTCAATATGCAACGCTGGTTTGCGGCCGGGTTGGAAACGACGGTGAAGTCGAAGTCTGCAATGCCGGGCACCTGCCGCCGCTGTTGGTTCAAAACGGCAGCGTGCGGGCGTTGGCTGCCACCGGTTTGCCGGTCGGTGTTTTTTGTAGCGAGAGTTTTTCGGTCAGCAAATTTCAGATGAATGCAGGCGACTCGCTTTTTCTCTACACCGATGGGTTCTCGGAACTGGCAGATGGCAATGGCAGTGAGTTTGGCATTGAACGTCTCTCGCGGCTGATGGAGGGAAATGGAAAACTTACTCCACGCGAATTGATTGATTTGAGCATTCGCGAGCTGCACGCTTTTGGCGAAGGCCGCGCGCCTACCGATGACCTGACGCTGATGGCCATTCGCCGGAACAATTGACCTCGGGTGGTAGTAGCTCAATTTCGCGCAAATGCCCGATAAGCTTTAGTGGCAATTATCCCTTGACTGAATAAGTTAATTATTTTGTTTGTTCATGTCTGAGTTTACATCATGCCAAGTGAACCGTTGGAGAGTGCCAGAGCCAAGATCGATAGGGCTAAGTACCACCTCGGCCAACTCAATGACAAAATCCAAGCCGACGGGAACGCCAAGAAGTACCCCATTCTCTTTCGTCCCGAGTCGCAAACCAATGAGCTGGTCATAAAGGCTCTCGTTCCCCGCGATCTCTTTGTCCACTACTCTATTGTCGCCGGTGAAATCATAGGTCACGCGCGCTCCGCTCTCGAACACGCCGTTCGGGAAATGACTCCATCTACCACTCTTACAACTGGATTCCCAGTTTATACCGCCAAGACAAAAGTTGACGCCGCCGCCCAAGGTAAAGATAGGTATTACGACCGCGATGGCGTCCGCATAATCAACGGCATCAATGCGAGCGCGAGCGCAATCATCGAGGGACTGCAACCATTTGGGCCTAACTACCAAACCAACCTGTTGTATATCCTGAATGAACTTTGGAACAAGGATAAGCATCGATTGCTCAATACCTGTATTGCCTACCCCCAAGCAATGCAGTTGATATATTTCGGCATTAGCGACAGACAAATCCCCCTGCCTGCCGCCGCCAACATCAAAGACGGCACAGAACTTTTCAGAGAACCCCACCCCGGCGCTGATGTGCAAGTGATGGCGGAGGTGGACACTAGAGGCATCATATTTGATGGTGGGCTGGTCGATGGCAAGCCAGTCTCTGAATTCCTGTTGAAGCTTGTTGAGTTCTCGGAGCGAATCATTGACGACCTCGCTAAGACCATTTGATTTTTGATTTTCCACGGGTTCAAACCTCCGTGGCAAGCAGCCCAACTTCACTTATACAGTGAAGGGGCAGTTGCCACTTTAGTTTGTCGCGGCGTTACGACAAGCTAAAGCTTATCGGACATCAACTAACCCACCACTAGACGATGCCTTGACAATATTCACCTGCCGACTAGAATAATTTTTCGCACGCTCGCTGGAGATGTGGCCGAGTGGCTGAAGGCGGCGGTTTGCTAAACCGTTAAGGGTCAAAAGCCCTTCACAGGTTCGAATCCTGTCATCTCCGCCAGAAATTGCAGAGGTCAGAGATCAGCGGTCAGAGGTCAGTAAGAACTGTTCGAGTTCCTTTTCAACTGACCTCTGACTTCCGACCTCTGACCTCTAATTGTTGACTGACCCCTGACTTCTGATCTCTGACCTCTTATTCTTATGTCCGTTCGCGTCCGTTTCGCCCCATCTCCAACCGGCTATCTGCATATTGGCGCGGCGCGCTCTGCGCTGTTCAATTGGCTCTACGCAAAACAAACCGGGGGCAAGTTTCTGTTGCGCATTGAAGACACCGATCTGCAGCGCTCGACGGAGGAATCCACGCGTTCAATCATCGACGGACTTGAGTGGTTGGGATTGTCCTACGACGAGGAATTGGTCTTTCAGTCTGCGAACGCCGATAAGCACCGGGCAGCCGCAAACAAACTGGTCGCGGAAGGAAAAGCCTACCGCGACTTCACACCAAAAGCCGAGCGTAACGACGCTACCGTCAAACAAGGCATAGCCGATCGCGCGCGAGCGCATGCCGCGGAAGGCGTCGACCATCGCAGTAATCCGTTTCGAGATCTGGCCGGCGACGAGTCAGATAAGCGCTCCGCCGCGGGCGAACCCTTCGCGGTGCGGCTAAAAATTCCGCGCGACGGCAAAACGCACTTTGAAGACATGGTCTATGGACCACAAGAGCGCGACTATGCTGAAATTGAGGATTTGGTTTTGCTGAGATCTGACGGCCATCCGCTTTACAACCTTTCGGTCGTAATCGATGACATTGAGATGGGCATCACTCATGTCATCCGCGGCCAGGACCATCTCACGAACACGCATAAGCAAATTCTGCTTTACGAAGCGTTGGGCGCGAAGCTGCCTCACTTTGCGCATCTGCCTTTGATCCTGGCGCCAAACAAAGGAAAACTTTCCAAACGAAAACACGGCGAGGTGGTTTCATTAACGACCTATCGCGATCGTGGTTTCGTGCCGGCGGCGTTTCGCAATTTTTTGGCGCTGCTGGGCTGGGCACCTACCGGTGTCCAATTCGCTGCAGATGTGACGCTGGGGAATGTCGAGGTTCCCGTGGACGAGCGTGTAGGTGAAATAATGTCGTTAATGGAACTAGTTAGAAACTTCTCCCTTGAACACGTTCACCGCTCGCCCGCGATTTTCAATTTTCAGGAAAACGATCCGCGCCACTGGACCGACGAGAAAGCGCTCTGGATGAATGCGGAGTATGTGCGCACGATGCCGGTAGAGGATCTGTTGCCGATGGTCAAAGCAGAGCTGCGTGCGAACAAGCTTTGGCGAGAGGAATATGAGGAAGATGATCGCCATTGGTTTGTTAAAACAGTTGAACTGGTTCGCCAGCGCTTTCACACGCTGAAGGATTTTTCGGCACAGGGCCGCGCATATTTTTCCGACGACTTTGATTTCGATGAAGCGGCGGTCAACAAAAACCTTCGGAAGGAACCAAAACTAAAAGAGCTTTTGCCGGGGCTTGCAGATCGTCTGGAACAACTCGATCCCTTTAATCACGACACAGCCGAGGCCACGCTTCGGAGTTTTGCTGGGGAGCAGGGTGTGAAAGCGGGCCTGCTGATCAATGGTTCGCGTACGATGTTGACGGGCCAGGCGGTCGGACCGTCGATGTTTGAAGTGTTTGCGATCCTCGGCCAAAAGCGTTCTGTTGAAAGACTGCGCAGTGGAGTACCATGGTTTGCTGCCGTGGACGCACTCGGCGACGTTTAGTTCGAAACTTAGCTTCAAGCGATCGGGCGCCGAAACAAGTTAATAACAGGAGTGCTTTATGAAAAACCGTTTCGTAATAGTCTTTGTTTTTGCTTTGAGTTTAGGCACGTCCGCCGTGCAGGCCCAGAACACGAATTCCGCTCCCACCAGTCGCCCGCGCACCACCAGCACGCCCGCTCCAACCACAACTCCAGCACGACAAACGCCGAGCACCGATGTACAGCAGCCCGCTTCGACTGCGCCGGCAGCTCGTCCAACGGCCGCAAAGCCAAAGATTACCGGAACTGAAACGCCGGGGTCGCAGAGCGTTATCGCCGCTTTTAACGCGCTGGTGAATGGGATTCGCCGTGCGAATGCGAAAGCGGTGGCAAACGTTTATTTGAATTCACCGCGCCTGCTTCTGTTCAATAACAACGGAACCGTAACTCGCGGTTGGGATCAGATGCGCAAGAACCGGGAGAGCTCTTACGCCGAAGTGAAGGACGTTAAACTCGACGTGCGCGACGTTTCCATCACCATGCTGGGTCGCGACGGCGCCATGGTGAGTTGCCTTTGGACGCAGTCGCAAATTTACAAAGGAACTCCGGAAACAGCGACGGGACGAATGACTCTGGTTTTCAAGCGAGTCGGAAAAGATTGGAAAGCCATTCATGTGCATACTTCTCCTGACAAGCCTGACCCTTCACGAGTGATGCCGTCGGAGCAGGCATCACCCTCACCGTCGCCGGTACCTTAGGCAAGTCGCGCGCGCGGGAGGAAGATCGTTGGGCTGAGGTATCTCCTTTTTGGACTGCGGCGGCTGGACGCCGCTTTTTGCTTTCCCTGGAGCCTTCCTTAAGAAAGCAATCAACTCCTTCCAATCGTTAAAGCGGCGCCAATCCAAAACGGCGCGACGCAGCCGCCCGAGGCTCACTGGCCCTTGTCCTCATTTAACAGAAAGTTTTGATCTACCGGGTGCCCTGGGCAGAATTGAGGCGGGTGATCGCTATCCCTCCAAGGACAGATAAGAACGGAAAGACTTCAACCACATAGCGCGGCTCGGGATTTTCCAGAGTTGCGAAGAAGCCGAGCCGCAAAAAGATCATCAGCGCAGCCAGCAACAACCAGCGCCGCGCCGTGAATAAGCCGGAACTCCACAAGAACCATCCCCCTGCCACCCCAAACAGCGTGTAGACAAACGTCAGCGCGGCAAAGAGCGGCAGCCAGAACTGTTGTTGGAATTCGTAATCCAAATCACCGAGGGGCAATAACTCGCCTTCGAACGGATAGTATTGGGAATGAGTATCAAACCACATTGACAATGCGCGCTTGAACGGTAACCAAAGATAATAACGGAGCGGATGCCGCTTCTTACGTTCAGCCGCAATCTGTGCGAAACCCGCGTCGATTTCGGGCGTCATCTCAACAGATTGAGTTGATGACTGATCGCTGCTCGACTGTTTCTCAAGATCGTTTTCGGCTTCGTCGCCAGAATCTGCGTCTTCATCGTTCTGACTCCCCGAGTGGTCCTCGTTAGTATTGTCATTCGAATTGTCGCTCGAATTATCGTTACCTTGCTCGTCAGCTTCTGCCTGATTGTCAGTGTCCGATGGTAGTGCTTCCGACTGAGTATCGCTGCTCTCCGTCGATTTTTCATCGGGCGGATGATTGTACTTATCAAACAAGGCAGCGACGCGTTGCTTCTCCTCGGCGGAATCGAAAGCACGCTCCGGAATGTCAACGACTCTGATTGGGGATTCATCAAGCCCCCAAAGCACCGGGCCGATGTAACGACCATCATCGATCCACGTGCGCAACCACATTTGATAACCACGCGGCACAAACTCACCGGGCATCTCAGCGTGCGCCGGCGCGAGCGGCTGAAACAGGTGGAACACCCGATAGTTGCGAATGGTCCAGGGCACCAACACCAGACAGAAAGCCAGCGAAAAGATCGCGCCAAACAAAACAGCACGGGAAAACCTGAACCGAACGTCCTTACTGAGCTGCGGTTCTAGTGCGTCGCTGGAATGCCTAAGCAGAGTTGCAACCAGCGTGATACCGATTGCCGCAGCAAAAAGACCGCTATCAGGTCGAAATAAAACTGCCAACCCTGAAATGATCCCAGTCGCAATCCACCACAGCACGGCGCGCCTTTGGTCTATCGCGCGAAATGCGAGCGTCGCCGTCAAACACATCGCGACTGCAAGGAAAATCGTCGGCGTTTCAGTCAAGATGGTAGCTACGTAGATGGTACTGAAAGGAGAGGCCGCCGCAAGCGCCAGCGCCCCAATAGCGCTCCGCCGTTTTAGTTTTTCATCCGGCTCCCAGTAAAACGCTAACAACGCAATCAGTCCGCATGAAGCGGTATCGATCAGCGCCTGCGCGATGCGCACGGCGGTGTTGTCGCCATGTCCAAAGACTGCGTAGATGCCCGCGAGAAAAAGCGGATAACCAGGCAGGCGTATTAGCGAAGGGTCAAAAGGCGGTTCCGTTGCATGCGAATAGACATGCTGTTCAAGTAAGTTGCGCGCAATCTGCGTATAGCTCTTGCCATCACCGGGTTCGTCATGCGGCAGCAGCCGCGCAACTGAAGCGCGAAAACAAAACGCCGCCGTTAACAGCAGCGCAAAGGTGAGCATTTCGGTCCCCCCACCTTTTCGCGAGCTCCTACTCTTTTTCAACATCATTCGTCAGTCAGCGTTCACAATCACTATAGGGAATTCCGAGCGAGTTTAACCTTGTTCGGCTCAAAGATCGCAAACCGTTTGCTTTCGGCATAAGTGAAAAGCCGTCCACAATCCCGGAGGATCATGGACGGCTTCGGTGAACTGTTCGGATTGGCCTGCTGGACTAACTGGCTGTGCAGCTTCCTGAAAAGGAGGAGCACTTTGCAGTGAGACAACTGAACCCAAATCCTAACGAGTTAGTTTCTGGTTCAGAGGTCAGGCCGCAGCCACCTCACTGTGATAAGAACTCATATATTTTTGAATCACCTCCTTTCCAGTGTTGGAGGGCATAATAAAATACAACAGTTGATGCGTCAAATGTTTTTTGCTTCGTCTATCTCGTAAAGCAAACTGTTTAGTTTGCGATGGTTGAAAGGCATTCATCCGGCGCAAACTAACAGTTTGCTTTACAATCGCCGGAACACTTGCCGCCCGCCTGCATAAACTCTCCATGGATGTTCGACGCCAAAGAAATAAGCCAGCTCGCGGTAATCATCGCACTCGTGAATAACAAAGTCAGCGATCTTACCGGCTTCGAGTGAGCCGATTTGCTTGCCGCGGTTAAGCGAATAAGCAGCGTTGATAGTGGCGGCGGTGATCGATTCGGCTGGCGTCATCTTCATCTGCGTAGAGGCCAGCGAAAGAATCATTGGCATCGAGGGCGTCGGTGATGAGCCAGGATTGAAATCCGTCGCCAGAATGATCGCAAGCCCGGCATCAATCATCGATCGCGCGTCAGGGTAGCGGGTCGAGCTGAGCGCATAAACTGAGCCGGGCAACAGCACTGGCTGCACGCCCGCAGTCTGCAGGGCAGCGATTCCCGCAGCATCGGTGTGTTCAAGATGATCTGCCGTTACCGTCGCCAACTCTGCTGCCAGTTTCGCCCCACTTGAGAGTGATAGCTGATCGGCGTGGATTCTCAGTCCCAGCCCGTGATAGCGCGCGGCGGAAAGAATCTTCCTGGATTCGTCGATAGTGAATACCGTTTCTTCGCAGAAAACGTCGCAATACTCTGCCAACTTTTCCGCAGCCACGCGCGGTAGCATTTCCTCTATTACCAATGAGACGTAAGTGTCTCGACGGGATCTGTATTCGGCGGGAATGGCGTGAGCGCCAAGAAATGTCGGCACATAACGCAGTGGCGTCTCGTCATTGAGTCGCTTGGTTGCACGCAGGATTTTTAGTTCATCTTCGACCGTCAGGCCGTAGCCGGATTTTGCTTCGACGGTAGTGGTGCCGTTACGCAGGAACCAGTCGGCGTAACGCCGGCCGGCGCTGACCAAATCGTCTAGCGTGGCGGCACGCGTCGCGTTAACAGTTGATTGAATGCCGCCGCCGCGCGCAGCTATCTCCTGATAAGTGACGCCTTGCGAGCGCTCTTCGAATTCATTTGCGCGCGTACCTGCGAATACCGGATGCGCGTGCGCATCGACGAACCCAGGCATGACCACGCGACCAGCGCTGTCGACAACTTCGCAGTCCTTGTCAAGCAGTTTCTCAATTTCAGAGCTCGTGCCAACCGCAGCGATGGCGCCGTCACGGACGAGCATCGCGCCGTCTTCAATTATCGATAGCTCACGCAATTCCGGGCCAACTCGCGGACGAGCGGGCCCGGAAAGCGTTACTAGTTGTGAACAATCGATAACTGCGAGTGATCGAGACAAAGCTTGTAGCCTGTTACGCTTCCTTATACGCCCAGGCCCCGGCAATCGTCGCAACGATATATTGGACGAGGCCCCAGACGAGCCCAATAATCATCATGTTCATCGAAATGCCGAACAGGAACGTGTGGAGTACGCCAGTGTAAACGTACACAGCTAACCAAAGTATGACCGCCGCAACGATTGCCGTCTTGACTCCCGGGCCCAGCCGCGGCCTGATTAGCGCATATAGCCACACTGCCACGATGCCGAGTAGGAAGGTCATCACTACCGCGATAATGATGAAGTTGCTGCCGGGATCCGTGAAGCCGTGTTCTCTAAAGAATGCCATCATCTGAGGTCCAAGTACTTTTTCGTTCAGTAGAAACTCTCCAATGTTCATGATTAGTCCGGCGAGCAAGCCGCCAATGACGATTCGTCCGAAGTTCATTTTCGCGTTCCTCCTTTGGGGTTAGGTGGTTCGAATAACCGTTGTGTGGGCCATTGATTATCACACTGCGCCTATACGCGCCAGCTTAAGTTTGCTTTTTTAGCCGGCCCCGGCAGTTGGTCCCCACATGGCGCGTTAGGAAAAAGCACGCAATGCAGCACCGCGAGCGGTAGCGACCGGATGCTAGCAACAACTTGCGATTGGTTTCTGACGCTCTTAAGGCGTTGAGTTTAGCATCCGGTCGCACCGCTCGCGGTTCTGCATCGACCTCTTTCCCCAACCATGAGTTCTTTGACTTGAGCAATATGAGCTTAAACAGCAGACGAGTGATCGTACACAATCTTCCAGCCTTGCTTCGTGCGTCGCATTATCAGTGTTGATCGTCCGTGAGGCTCGTCTTTGGCACGCTTCAAGTGCCAGCGCATTAACACGAGGGCACTGTCATTTCCAATAGGTGTGATTTCCAGATCAGAAAAAGTCAGCGTTCCCATTTTCTCGCGCGTGTTGTAATTCCTTTTGTAACGATCGAGCACGGTTTGCCAGCCTCGAGTCACGTCGTCGCTGCCAACGAAAACGGTTTTTTCGGAATGCTCGTAGCCGCCCATGAAACCCTCAATGTCACCGCGGTTCCAGGCGTCGCATTGCGCGTCGAGCACAGATTTGATCGCTACGGCATCTCTGGCATTACGCTGATTGGGCTTTGCTTTGGTTTGAGCGAAACCCGAGGTCATGATAAGCAAGAGCAATAGACTCGGAGCCGCTAAGATGCTATATCGCATTCTCGTTCATCCTTTCTTCAACCAGGTCCGGATATCGCCGCGCATTGCCGGCACAATCTCATGGGCCGCATCGTAGCTTTTGAACTCAACATCCTGCGCTCGAAGCTTAAGGCGCTCCGCGTAGTCGCTCACACGCGCGGGCGGATAAAACTCGTCCTTCTCTCCAGCCAGATGAAACACGGCGGCGTTTGTTCGCTGGTAGTCTTGACCAGTTTCCCAGTCTCCTGGCAGGCCGCCGCAAATGCCGATAACGCCACGAAGGTACTCAGGATGCGTAAACGCAAAACGATAATTCAACGCGCAGGTCTGAGAAAAGCCAAGCAGAAACACACGGCTCGGATCGGCAATGTTTTGATCAGTTAGTGTTTGAATGAGATCCAGCAGCGCCTGGTGATGGACGCGCACCGAGTCTTCCGGATGGAAGTTGGACAACCAGCCAAAGCCAAACCGCAATGGACCACCCGCTTCTTTTGGTTCTTTCAAGTGCTGATGAAAACCCTGTAACGAAACAACAGCAAAGCCCTCAGGCGTCATCTGTTGCGCCTCGCGGGCCATTTGTCTCTTGTTCGCGCCATAGCCGTGCAGCGCAATTAGCAAAGGCGCAGACGGTCCGGCGGCATGCAGATCGTAATAGATCTTGATCTCAGCTTTGAGAGTTCTTTCTTCGCTTTGAGAAGGTTCGGGGCTGGCCATTAGCCGCAAGCTTATAGCAGATACACAACAACGGGCGATAGCCTCTCGCCTGCCGCGCGTCCCGGTTGACGATCTCTGTGAGTCCTTTGTGTGCCCTGTGTCTCTGTGGTGAATCCTATTACCGCTGTTTACAACAGAGACAGAGAGCACACGGAGGTTACCAAGGGCGCCTCTCGTTGCATTCGATTCTAATGAAAGCTACGATGCCACAAAGCTACAATTGAACAATTGATTACTCTAGAGAGGTGGCGAGCAATGAAATTCCCTGGCGGATTAAACATTCAACAGATGATGAAGCAGGCGCAGGTAATGCAGGAGAAGATGTCGAAGGAGATGGAAGAAATGCGCGCCGAGGCTTCAGCGGGTGGCGGCGTGGTCAGCGTGCAGATGAAGGGCAATCATGAAATTGTTTCGCTCAAGATTGATCCGGAGGCAGTCAAGGAAGGCGACGTCGAGATGCTTCAGGACCTGATCCTCGCCGCGATCAACGAAGCGAACCGCAAAGTTGATGAAGCAATGAAGGGCAAGCTGGGGGGCATGTTGCCGCCGGGGTTGGGTGGGTTATTGGGCTAAGCCCTTGTTTCGAGTTTCGAGTTTCGAGTTCAACGCTCGGAAGAAATTGAAACTCGAAACTCGAAACCCGTAACTCGAAACTGCTTATGCTTGAATACGCTGAACCCGTCACCAAACTAATCGACGAATTAAAACGCCTTCCCGGCATAGGGCATAAATCTGCGCAGCGGCTTGCCTTTCACATCATGCGCACGCCGGACAACGAACTCGATCGCTTGATCACTGCAGTGCGCGACGTCAAACAACGTATCGTTCTTTGCTCAGTCTGCAACAACCTTACTGACATCGATCCTTGCCGCATCTGCGCATCCACCTCGCGCGATCATTCCGTCATCTGTGTTGTTGAAGAACCCCACAGCCTGGTCGCCGTCGAAAAAACGCGCAGCTTCAAAGGCGTCTATCACGTCCTTCACGGCAGCTTGTCACCCATCCGTCACATAGGTCCAAACGAATTGCACCTCGCGAATCTCCTGCCGCGCTTGAAGCCGGAAAACAATGATGGAGTGGAAGTGAGTGAGGTGATCCTGGCAACCAACCCGACTACCGAAGGCGAAGCCACGGCAAACTATATTGGCCGTCTGCTAAAACCACTCGGTTTGCGCGTCACGCGCATCGCCATGGGTATGCCGGTCGGGAGCGACCTGGAATACGTGGATGAGGTTACGATGGATAAGGCGCTTTCGAATAGGCACGAGATTTAGAAAGCAGTAGGCAGTAGTAGGCAAACTAACACCCTGGCCGCTAACATGAATTATCCATTTGAAAGGAGCATCACATGTTGCGCGGTCATAGAGATCTCAAGGTTTTTCAACTTGCTTATCGCCTTGCGATGGAAATCTTCCATCTTTCAAAGCGCTTTCCCAGAGAAGAAGTTTACTCGCTCACCAATCAAATTCGACGTTCTTCGCGGAGCGTTGCTGCGAACCTGGCGGAGGGTTTTCGCAAGCGGCGCTATCCAAATATGCTTGTCAATAAGCTAACCGATTGTGATGGCGAGGCAACCGAGACGCAGGTCTGGTTAGATTTCGCTTTGGATTGTGGGTACCTCTCAAGAAAATCATGATCATCTGACCAGCGGGTATAAAGAAGTAGGTCGAATGTTGTCGGGAATGATGGCTAACCCCAAAAGATTTGCTCCCTCGAGCGACACGTAGATAGTTCTCTGCTTCTGCCTTCTGCCTTCTGCCTTCTGCTTTCTGCTTTTTGCTTTCTGCCTACTGCCTTCTGCCTTTTCAGAACCGCACATGCTCAACCGGAGCATCCTTCGTGCAGTCGCCGCAGGACTCCGCATCGTCGTACGTGGGCGCGTCGAAATTAACCAGTGATTTGATCGATACTCCCTTAATATTATCGGGCGCTGAGTCAAAACGAACGATGGCGCCACAACCAATAACTCTCGAGCCCAATGACTCGACCAGCGCCACCGTTTCTTCAATGGCCTGACCGCTGCGAATAATATCGTCAACAATAATGCAGGGGTTCACTTCTCCCTTGTTGACGTACTGCCGAAACATGCGTTTGCCATTTTCCTGCTCAGCCCAATAAATCTGCTCGGCACTCAAGGCATCGCGCACACCAAAGGCGACCGGTATGCCGCCTGAGCTGGGACTGATGACCGCAATCTTTGGCAGTTGGCTCGAGATGTCACGATCCAAGCGAAACTTTCTGCTGAGCGCTACGGCCAACACCCGCGCCGTGTCGTAATAACGAAAAGCGAGAGGCATCTGAAAGTAGTGTGGTGAATGTTTGCCGTTGGGATAAACAAAGTGCCCTTCGCGAAAAGCGCCAGTACGCTTCAGCATCTGCATTACAGTGTCCGACGACGGAATCAGGTCAACCATTTTCTTCTCCAGAAACTAAGTGATGAGTTATGAGTGATGAGTCATTAGTGAACGCTGAATGGTCGGCCCATCTCATCACTCATTACTCATAACTGCTTTTTGTTTTCGTCGCACAGCATACATCAATCGTGTGTTTCTGCTCCATCAGCGAGCGCGAGTTTTATCAGGCGCGCCTGATTTGCCGGCAGCCCGTTGGGCAATTCGTTTAAGTGAAACCAGGCGACTCTCTTGATTTCAAAACTCAGCCGGTCGGTCTCACCCAACGCGCGGCCACGAAATACGATCTCGACTTGGTTGGGTCTTTTGAAAGCGCGCGTGGCAAAAAGTTCTAACTCCTGAACCTCAAGTTCCACTTCTTCGCGTAATTCACGACGCAAGGCTTCGTCCGGCTGCTCACCGTGCTCAATAAAACCTCCAGGAATTCCCCAGCCCGGGCTGGGGCGGAAACGATGATTAAGCAGCAATACCCGACCGGCCCCGTCGCCGATGATTGCTCCCACGGTTACCGTAAAACGCTGCTGCGTAAAACGCACTGCCCAGCGTTTGAGCCTACGGGGTGATCGCCGCCAGATTGTGCCCATCAGATCTCTTAGCATTTTCACTCAGCATAGC
>JBPCLZ010000077.1:0-6425 GCA_051002775.1 Pyrinomonadaceae bacterium
GCACGCCAGGAATCGAGCCAGTCAGCAAATCCTCAAGAGCAGGCTCGGTTGCGCCAGTGACCGAGACGGTGCAGCCATCACAACTCATCCCGGCAAGCCAGAAGACGTAAACCTTTTCGAGCGGGCCAAGGCTCTTGTGAGATTTCCCCAGCGAGGCGCAGATGTCATCGACCAGTTCCTCCGACGTGCGCCTCCCGACGTTGCCGACCTGATCCGGCAGGCTCGCCGTTTCGGACTCGCGCTGTTCGTGACTTCCCGCTTCGCCTACGTGTTGCTCCGGTATCTCTGACATTGCGACCCCTTTAACTTTATTAGCACGACTTCAGTCCTTTATTTGATCGACCCTTCAGAGACTAAAGTCTGTGCTACCGCAACAACCCTGCGCCGACCGCGGCGACGTGCGATCCACGTTGCTGAACCTGTGTCGTTACTGAGAAGCTCGCCAGCGAGCGCAGTTAGAGGCTATTCACTCAGGGAGCATTTTCGACAGTACCGAGATCAATCAGGGATTACATTCTACGGGCAGCGCGCAAAGCTTCGCCCGCCGTCCAGATCGCCGCTCCGAGCAGCATGATGTCCTTTGCCAGAAACTGTCCCGGCATCGGCGAAGGGAACGGGAAGCCGTAACCGGGCTGCCATACTCCGGGCGTGGTGACGACGAAGGTCAGCGTCAGGAGAAACATAATGATCGCTCCGATGCTGCCGATCGCTGAGACCTTCGGAGCGACGGGACGCGTCCCGATCAGCAGACCCAATACGATCTAGGTGACGCCGATCAGTGCAGCGAACCCCCTCACGCTCATCACGCTATAGCCCCACGAGAAGAGCGGAGAGTTCGCGACCAGCCCCTGGATGCCTTCGGCCTCGTAAGCGGTGAACTTCAGCGCGCCGACCCACAACAGAATAATTACCAGGCCGTAACGAATTACCTTCTCGCCAAGGTTTTCCAGCGTTCGCCCCAAATCGGACATCTCGGCGCGTTCCGTGCGTTCCCCAGTTGTTGCCATTTCTGTCTCCAGTCGCTGAATCCAACACAAATTTACGAGGTACCCGATGCCGCGCCGGATTTGTTGGGCCGGCGGCATGTTGGCATCTTGGTGCCAATTGACCCTCTGGCCTTAGGATTGATTCCGGTGGCGTCGTGTGACAGGGCCGCCTGTGTCCGTTTCGTCGCCATCCACCTCTTTTTACTCATTCTTAGATTTTTCCCCAACCTGTCTTATGCTAGGGCGCGCTGTGAATCGTCATGCCGGGTCATCGCGATACTCCTGTCCAATCTATTCGAAAGCCGCCCCCCAAATTAGCCGATTTCCACTACCAAAGATAAAAGGGTTTTCTTTTAGGCACGCCTTGCTGCCACCAAAAGCCGAACTCTCAAGCACGCCTTGGTGTCACAGCAGCGAACCATTTGCGTTCTACGCAGAGACGGAATCCATTGAGGTCTAAAGCATGCTGCCTCGAGCCTGTTTGGCGCGGGCGGCACCGATAGCCGTCTTTACATCTTTTTCTTCTTCCGGCGGCGGAAGCACCGCGGGCAATCCCAGTGAGTCGATCCAGAGTTCGCGCGTCCAGCCGGTGGTGTGATAAAGATGCTCGTCCTCTTCGGGCTCAACCTGATCGTGAGCTTCTGTCAATGCCTTGCGATCTTCACCCGTGGCGTTCTTTGCGACCTGCCCGATCAATCCCCAGTTCAAGTGGTCCTTAGTCTCTGCGAGCACCACACATTCCGCTGCGACTAGCTGCGCCGCCTCCGGCTTGCCGGTAATCTTGGCCATTTCCATGGCCTTCACCAAAGACTCGCCGATGTGCCGCACAACTTTCCGGCCGGGCGTTTCGGTTTCCGAATCAAGTCCAATCTTTTCGAACATGCTGCGGACCACCTGCACGTGGTTCTTAGTCTGGTCCAAATACTCCTGCCACTCCTTCTTGAGATCCTTGTTCACAGCGCAGCTCAAAGCCATCGTGTAGATCTGAACTCCGCCTAACTCAGTCTCAAGCGCCTGGTAAAGTAATTCGTTCCGTTGTTCTGTCTTCACAACTTCCTCCTCATTTCTGATTCTTAATACTTAACTATCTTCAGCCAGATGATTCCAGAGGTGTCAGCTAAAAACCTCCCCATAACAGGAAGCGAGACTGTTGCTGCTCTGGCCGCGGGATCACGGCTGCAGTACTCTTGCCACTAGAGTTCGTGTCGAGACTTCGCAGGAACTCCACCATGTCTGCGCGCTGTGAAGCATCCGCAAGATAAAACGGATGCGGTGAGCTATCGCCGCGCGCAGGATCCAAAAGGCTGTTTAAACTCGACACCGAACCGTCGTGCAGGAAGATGTTCGTTCGCGCTAAATCAAGCAACAAAGGCATGGCATTGCCGCGCTTCTCGCCACGGTCGCTAGCATCCACCACGATCATCTTGTCGTCGAAGATTCCCGGCGAGTTCTGAATCATGCTCAGTTTGGAATCGCCACGCTTGCCAACCGGAATAGGCGTGTATCCCGGCCAGATCGTGTTCATCTCGACCAACATGGGCGGTACAAACTTGCTCTGATCGACGTTGTGGCACTGCGTGCAGTTGGCTCGGAAGACGTCACGTCCTCTGGCGGCCATCTCGGCGTTCACTTTGCTCCCACCGGCGCCTTTAGCTGATCTAAGTAAGCATTCATGTCGAACAGCTTCTGATTGTCCACCCGCCGACCGACTATGCTCGCTGGGTCGCCCACCTTACCGGTCATCTGGGCTTTAACGAAAGGGAAGCCGGTCACGCCGGTATCCTGCAAAATCTTGGCGTACTCATTAGCCAACTGTTTTCCGGCAGGCCCGGCTTTGATCTCCAGAAACTGGCGTCCCTCAGGGCTGAGCAGCGTCGTCGGATCGAGGTTGGTCGCATAGGAGCTGTTGCTGATGTCGTCCAGCTTGCTAAATTCACCAGCGCTTCCATAAGGCGCGGCCAGGTCTTGCCGGAATAAGGGCGTGTTCTTTACGGGATTGCCATTCCCATCCTGCGTCTCGTCGAAGGTGCCCACCGGGTAAAAGGCCGGGTTACTCAGGTAAGCATCGACCTCAGCTTCCGTGGAGTCCGGACCTAAGCCGGAAGGTGCTCTACCTATGCTCACTCCCAAGAACGTCTGCTGAAGATTCGGGTAAAGCGCTCTGGAGTTGGCAGCCATCGGCATCAACTTGCCAACGTTTAGAGTCAACGCGGCAGGGCCATCCACGCGTCGCCCAATCGAGCCTCCCTTAGGAATATCGAAAACAGATTTGTCTGTAATGGTGTGGCAGATCGTGCAGGCGATACCGACCTTGTCGCCGTTCGTGATGTCAAGCTTTCCATCCCCATTGCTGTCCTTCGGAACGATGCCGACGACAGCGTTTGCGTTAACTAACGCCACGGTCGCCTTCGGATCGTTGAGTGTGGGCGCGCTCTGCGGAGACATGTCGGTTTTCAGTTCCGCTTCCATCACCTTTCGCATGGCGGGATCAATCGCTTCGATATCTACTTGCAACCCGGCTTCTAGTGCTTGTTTGGGAGTGAACTTCGCGTCCATCATTCCTTTCGGTAGGCGCGCCGCATCAGTCCAGAACCCTTCATTGCCGAAGGTTTCGAACCTGAACACATCCCGGCCAGATGTGGCGTTCCCTATCTGATGCGGGTGCGGATTTTGAGTGATACCGGGACCATCGGACGCAGCGTGCGGCACCTTACTCGTTGCGGTCTCCCTACCACGATTGCAAGCAGTGCCAGCCAGAACTGCGACAGACACGCAGAGTGCGAGGAGAAGCCTGAGAGACGAAGGGATAAAGGATGATTTAAAAAACATAACTCTAGTTTCCTTTCACTGCTGCAGCGTCTGTCGCCTAAGGATTGCTTTCGCAGCAACTGCGCTTGGCGCCATCGCTTGATTAGTAAGTCTGAGGGCGGTCTCTCCTGCCTTACGTCTGCTCTCTCACCCTGACTCCACCCCCTTACCTTACTCAGGGCACGCGTTGGCTAAAGGTGCTCCTGAGCTTGAGCAAAGCCACCCCCGTAAAGAGGACAAACAGTCCGCTCCATCCGAAAACACCAGAGGTCTTCGCTGGTGGATTCACTGAAGTCCGCATCGTTTTGGCCGAAGAGTCGGTGTCCAGGCTACGCAGGAACTCCACCATGTCAGCGCGCTGTGAAGCGTCTGCAAGGTAAAACGGATGCGGAGCCGTCGCGCCACGCGAGGGACTCAGCAAGTTATCCAGAGTGGGCACGGAATTGTCGTGCAGGAACACCGGCTTGCGCGCGAGATCCAGCAGCAGGGGAAGCGCGGTACCTCGTTCCTCGCCACGCAGACTGGCATTCACTATTGCCATCTTGTCGTCAAAGATATTGCCCGCTGTGTTCAGGACTGGATTGAGCGGCGGCATGCGCTGTGCGAGTACCGCCGGGTTATCTCCGGGAAAGATTGTCTTCATCGGAACGATGAAAGGCGGCACGAATTTGCTTTGGTCCACGTTATGACAAGCGGTGCAACCGACAGTGCGAAACACCTGACGTCCCCGGGCGATCGCGTCCGGGTTACCGTCCATGCCGGCAGGCGCGGGCAGGCTGTCCAGATATGCGCTCATATCCAGCAGCTTGGCATTATCCACGCGCACACCGAGCGGAGCTTCTTCGCTGCCGGGCATCGGATGGGCGGTGGCCTTTACGAAGGGATATCCCTTTACGCCGGTATCCTTCAAGATCTTGACATAGTCATCAGCGATCTCATCGCCGGCCGCGCCACCGAGTTTGTGAAGAAACGCTCGCCCGCCGGGAGTGGTCAGAGTCGTTTGGTCGAAGAGGCCCGTATAGACCAGGTTGCTGAAGTTATCTAACTTTGCAATTGCGCCTTCGCTGCCGAACGGGAAAGCAAGGTCCTGACGGAAGAGCGGCGTGTTGTGCATCGGATCGCCGTTACCGTCGAAGCTATCGTCGAACATGCCGACCGGATAAAAAGATGGATTGCTGAGATACGCATCAACTTCCTTCTCGCTCGATTTCTCCGTCAGCCCTTTCGGCGCACGCCCGATGGTCTTGTCGCCGTTGGCCTTGAGTGAAAGCTGAAGCACGGGGTAAAGAGCGCGCGAATTGTCGGCCATTGCAAAGATCGCGCCGATGTTGATCGTATGGGTCGCGCGGCCATCCAAACGACGCCCTATCGAACCGCCGTTGGGCAGGTTAAATACCGACTGATCGGTGATGGTGTGACAGAGCGCGCAACTTGCCCCGACTTTATCGCCCTTGGCGAGGTTGATCATGCCGTCGCCATTAGCATCTTTGGCCACCATGCCGATCACCGCGTTGGCCTCGAGCAGCTTCATCGTCGTCTTTGGATCATTAAGCAGCGGCGCGCTTTTCGGCGAAAGATCGGTCTTCAGTTCCGCGGCCACGGCTTGCTGCGTGGCGGAATCCAACGCCTCAACATCCACATGGAGACCCGCCTTCAATGCTTGGATTGGCGTTAGCTTAGCCTTCTTGACACCCTTCGGCAGGCGCACTGCGTCCGTCCAGAAACCTTCATTACCGAAGGTCTCGAAACGGAAAACGTCCCGGCCAGCAGCAGCGTTGCCGGTCTCGTGCGGGATCGGTTGCTCCCTGGTGTCGGGGCCGTCCGGAGTCGCCCGTGGAGTCCGGTCTTGTGCAGTTACTCCATAGCGAGTGTAGGTAACAGCGGTCAGAGCTAAGGCTACCGCGCAGAGCGCCAGGAAAAGCCTGAGAGAAAAGACAAAGCGAGTGGATGTAGTTTGACGAAGCATACTTTCATTTTCCTTTCGCCGCTTTTTGCGCGGCGCATATCTCAGACAGTTTCGTGTTTAGGAGGGTAGAATTCCTTCTCACAAATCGCATACTGGTACCAGGCATCGTGCCAGTAGCGCACGCTCCGCCAGGGTTGCGAGGCGATGAGCGCGCCGAACTCACTGTGCGACATGATCGCGACGCGGCGAGGCTCACGGTAAGAGCCGGGACTCTCGCGACAAAAACCAATGAACCTCGCTAGCAGCCACATTGCGTGAAGCGGCACGGCGGCTCGTAGCAGCGAACGCGGCTCCGCGATAAAACAGCGTCCGCCTTTGTGCAGCACGCGGTACATCTCAGCGAGCGCCTGCTCGCGTTCGGGAAGAATCGTGAAGAGCCGTGAAGCGACAACCGCGTGAAAAGCAGAACGAGGCCACTTTAAAGAAAGCACGTCGGCTTTCTCGAAAGAGCAGTTGTCCAGTCTCTGGTCTTGGGCGCGCTTGCAAGCGCGGTTGAGTTGTCCTGGAGCGCGATCAATACCGGTGACACGCAATTGCTCGAAACGCGCCGCTAATTGACGAGAATAGAAACCAGGCCCGCAACCGATTTCCAGCAAGTGGGTTTGCCGCGGCGGCGGCGAATCGGGCCAAAGACTAGCAGCAATCTGCTCTGTATCGTCCCGGAA
>JBPCLZ010000078.1:0-28003 GCA_051002775.1 Pyrinomonadaceae bacterium
TCGCTCATACGTCACATTCGGTTTCGCTGGATTCAGACAAAGACGGCCTTCCTGACGCAGCGGAACTACAAAGTTTCATGGACCGCGAGAACTTCCGGCAGTGGTTCACCCTGATTGCTGAAGGCCAGTTTTACGATCTCAGTGAGCCGTGGAATTCCGAACAGCGCGACTGCGCCGGTCTGGTGCGGTTCGCATGGCGTGAAGCGCTGCGCCGGCATGACCGGCCCTGGTTTCAAAGGATGGGGCCGGGCTACGCGGCCGTCGCGCCGGATGTAAGTAGATACAGTCTCGCAGAAGGCCCGCTTGGCGAAAAACTGTTTCGCACCAGCTTTGGCGTCTACAAAGACGGCGATTTATCCAGTGGCGCCCTTTCAGACTTTGCCGACGCGCGCACACTCAAGAATTTCAATGTAAAATTTGTCAGTCGTGATCGACTCAATGCCCAGCCCGGTGATCTGCTCTTCTTCTATCAACCATGGGTACAAAAGTTTCCTTACCACGTCATGATCTTTCTGGGCAGCTCAAAGCTAAGCAATGAATTGTCAACCGATTGGGTTGTTTATCACACCGGCGCATCGCCGACAGATAAAGGAACGGTCAAAAAGGTCGAGCTTTCAGTGCTTGATCACCACCCCAATAAACGCTGGCGTCCGGTGGAAACAAATCCCAACTTCCTCGGCTTCTATCGTCTTAAGATTCTCGACTAGCCCAAAGGAGGCTAAGCCGTGTTAGACACCAACTCTCGTGCTTATCGCATCGCAATCACTTCGCTGGTCTACTTCGTCGCCATTGCCGGTGCGCTTACAATTGCGACTTTACGATCGCGTGCAAAAGCAGGCGCCAGCGAAAGCTCACCCGTCGAGGAACTCGAGCGACCTGTTTCAAGCAAGCCCTTCTTTTCGCTTTCCACCCACCGCACCTACGGAACCAACGACAACGCGCGCCTATGGGTTGATTATCAGGCCGTGGACCATCTCGACTTTCGTGTCTACCAGGTAAAGGATCCGCGCAAGTTTTTTACTGAACTGAAAAACCCGCACCAGGTCGGAGAAAACGAGCAGGAACAGGTGGCCAGTTCCGTGCCGCATCGCAAATCGTTCCTTGAGCGAATACGTAGCGTCAAGCGCTGGGCTTTTTCGGGCATCAGGGGATTTGTGCGAGGACAACTGAAGCACGACTCGCGGCGGGCTTTTAATCAAAAGTTTCGCGCCGAGAAGGATGTAGTGCGTACACCTTTGAATGTTTCTGACTATGCGCGCGTGCCGTTATTGAATCCGGATTTGCTGGTCAGCAGTTGGCGCGAGCCGCTACCGCCACTCGAGAATGAATACGACCAGCGCATGATTCCGCTCGGCAAACGCGGACCCGGCGTCTACCTGGTTGAAGCTGTCGCCAACGAATTGCGCGCGTACACGGTGGTGGTAGTCACCGATTTGACGATGATTGATAAGACCGGGCGCGATGGCGAGATGCTTATTTACACCGTCGATCGCAAGTCTGGTGGGCCTCGGCCCGGCGCCCAAGTTGAAATCATGAAAGAGAAAAAAGTGGTGGCCACCGGGACCACTGACAGCAATGGCGTTCTGCGTACCACGGTCGAGAAGCCAAAACAAAAAGAGGGGGATGAAGACGCCGACCTGCCTGCGGACGAAGAGGACACTGAGTCCAAATCCTATCTAATACTGGCGAAACAAAGCGGAAACTTTGCGATTTCGGATCTTGGCTCGTTGTTTTTCGGTGATTACGAAGAAACTTCGGAAAACGTAAAGGGTTATATCTACACCGATCGGCCGGTTTATAGACCAGCTCACAAAGTTTCGTTCAAAGGAATCGTGCGCGCGATCGATCCGTCGGGCGCTTACAAGTCAGTGGGCGCGAACACGGTCAACGTCACTATCGCAGATCCAAATGGAGCGAACGTTTTCACTAAAGAACTACCGCTCTCGGCGCGTGGCACTTTCAACGGCGAGATGGACATTTCTGAATCTGCTCCACTGGGTGGCTATCAGATAGCGGCTGAAATTGAAGGTGGAAGCGCCAACGGGAGTTTCGAGGTCGCCGAATATAAAAAGCCGGAATACAAAGTGACGGTTTCCGCGCCGGGAAAATTTGTTCAGGCTGGACAGAAAACAAATTTCTCGATCGACGCCAAATACTTCTTTGGCGCCCCGGTAGCGAATGCCGACGTCCACTACTACATCTATCGCTCGCGTTATTACGCCTGGAATTTTGGTGAAGACGGCAGTGAAGAGTCGACTGATTCTGCCGACGAAGAGGATCAATACTCATCGTATTACCGGGGCGGAGACGACATGGTCCAGGAGAACGACGTGAAGTTGGACGCGCGCGGTCAGTTGAATGTTGATTTTGAAATTCCGGCAAGCGATGAGAACGATACGAACGATTACAGCTACCGGCTGGAAGCTCAGGTGACCGATTCCGCGCGGCGCACTATTGACGGCAGCGCTAGTTTCGTCGCCACGCGCGGCGCCGTGGTCGCAAACGCCGACCCTGATCGTTACGTCTACAACAAAGGTGACGTAGCCAAGATTCGAGTTACCACCAGCGATTACGAAGGTCGTCCGGTTTCCACCAAGGTACAACTCAAGTTTGTGGAACGCACCTGGACCAAAAAAGAAAAGAAAAAGGACGAGGAGTATTCATATCCTGAATATGAAATGCACGAACGGGAGATCGCCTCGGCTGATGTGCAGACGGATTCGCAGGGCCAGGCCAGTTATGACTACACAACGACCGAAGATGGAAACCTCTCAATCAAAACCATTGTCGAAGAGTCAGGAAAGAAAGTAGCGTCCATTGGCGGCTACCTTTGGGTTACTGATCGCTATTCCTCCTGGACCGACTCGTCTTATTACAGCGATGACTACAATGCCATCAAGCTCGTTCCTGATAAGAAGTCCTATCGCGCCGGAGAAACTGCGCACGTACTCGCCATCCTGCCCACCGACAATGCTCACCTGCTTGTCAGTACGGAACTGAATACGGTCATGGCCCTCCAGCACGTAAATTCGCCGGGCCGGTCCATGATGCTCGACATCCCGATTCAGGCTAATTACGCGCCCAACGTCTTTCTTAATGTTTCCTATGTGAAGAATGGTGACATGTACACCAGCGACCAGCGTCTGGTGGTGCCCGCGCGCGACAAGATGCTGAACCTGGAGATCATTTCCAACAAGAAAGAATACAAGCCGCGTGAATCGGCGTCGTATACGATCCTGGCGCGCAACTCTGATGGCGCCCCTGTTTCCGGGGCTGAAGTGAGTCTCGGCGTTGTAGATGAAGCAATCTACAGCGTTTCTCCCGACTCTGCCGGCAACATCAAGAGTGAGTTCTACGGCATGCGCTACAACTCGGTTCAAACGCATCTCTCGATCGCCTATTCGTTCACCGGCTACGCGGGTGACAAACCGTTGTATCTCGCGCGCAACAAGCCGGCCTACCAGCTCGCCGACTTTAAGAATGAAGGCGAGATGGTCCAACCCACGATTAGGAGGAACTTCAAGGACACTGCCTTTTGGCAACCTGACGTGATCACCGGCGCTGACGGCAAAGCTACGGTGAAGGTCACGCTACCTGACAATCTAACCACTTGGCGCGCCACGGCGCGTGGTGTTACGGCCGACACGAAAGTCGGCGCGACGAAATACAAAGTGGTCGCTCGCAAAGACGTCATCATGCGGCTCGAAACACCGCGCTTTGTCACTCAGGGCGATACGGTCACGCTGTCAGGCATCGTTCACAATTATTTGAACGCCGATAAGTCAACCCAAATCTCGCTCGAAGTGAGTGGCGCGCAATTACAAAGTGCGGCCACTAAAACCGTAACTATCACCAAACAGGGCGAGCAGCGTATTGACTGGCAAATCACCGCGCCGCACGTCGGTGAAATCAAACTGCTGGCGAAAGCATTAACCGACACTGAGTCGGATGCAGTCGAACTGCCGCTGCCGGTCGTGCCGCGCGGTCTGCACCAGGTAAAGAACGCCAGCGAAAGTTTTTCGGATGAGACTGCGGACAAAACTTTTTCGTTGGCCATGCCCGCCGATGCTGACTCGCGCGCCCGTATTCTGCGCATTGAAGTTGCGCCATCGGTGGCGGGGACGTTGTTTGGCGCGCTCGACTATTTGACGAGCTACCCTTACGGCTGCACTGAACAAACGATGTCGAGTTTTCTTCCGAACGTGATCGTGACGAAAGCACTTAAGGAGGTGAACACGTCATCGATTCGCGGGGCGAATGCTCTGGAAAAGAAAGTCCAGAAGGGTGCGGATCGTCTTTACGCTTACCAGCACGATGACGGTGGTTGGGGCTGGTGGAAAGATGACCAGAGCGATCCGTTCATGACTGCTTACGTCGTTGATGGTCTAACCCTGGCAAAGAACGCAGGTTACCAAGTGAATGAGGATCGGCTGGCCAGCGGACGCCAGAAGCTGAAAGAAATGGTCGAGGCTGGAAAAACAGAAGCCGGCACGACCATTGATCTGGAAACGCGTTCCTTCATGGTGTATGCACTGGAAGAAAGCGGGGGCGCCGACAATCACCAGGTCGAAAAAATCTTCAGCGAACGCGGCAACCTGCAACCTTATGGTCGCGCCTTGCTGGCCCTGACCCTCAAACTTAGGAAAGACGAGAAACGCGCGAAAGATGTTGCCGCAGAGATCGAAAGGAGCGTTATCGCGGACAATTATTCGGCACACTGGGAGTCGCGGCGACGCGCGATGCTGGACTTTGCGGAAGAGAACGACACCGAAGCAACCGCACTTTCCCTGAGAGCGCTGGCACGAGTTAAGCCCGACAGTCAGCTTTTGCCGCGCGTCGCCCGCTGGCTTGTTTCGGGTCGTCGCAACAGCTACTACTGGGAATCCACCAAGGACACTGCGTTCGCAATCTTCGGACTGATCGATTATTTGAAAGTCAGTCGTGAGCTCTCGCCCGATTACGATGTTGAGGTTTACCTGAACGGAGAGAACGTGATCACGCAGCATATTTCGTCAGCAGGTGCCTCACAGACCGTTTTAATCAGTCGCAAAGCAGGGGAGGTTGGCGCCACCAACGACGTGCGCATCGTGAAGCGCGGGAAGGGCGTGCTTTATTTTTCTTCATCGCTTGATTACTACACGGGCGAGGAAGACGTGCCGGCGCGGGGCTCTGCCGATCTGAACGTCACTCGGGAATATTTTCGCCTGCGCGTGATTGAAGACGATGACAAGCTGAAATGGAAACTCGATCCGCTGAGGGGCGACATGCGCTCGGGCGATGTGCTGGTGGTGCGCCTGAAACTTAACGGCAACAAAGCGCGACACTTGATGCTGGAAGATCCTATTCCCGCCGGCGCTGAACAAGTGGAAAGTGTGGGTAACCTGAACCTCGATTACAGTTCGGGCTACGACTGGTCCGACTGGTACAGCTCGCGCGAGTTCCGCGATAACCGCACTGTGTTTTTCATGGACTACTTTGACGGCAGTTCAACTTTCCAGTACGCCATGCGTGTTCAGGTGCCGGGTCAATTTCGCATCGCGCCGGCGCGCGCGGAACTGATGTATCGTCCCGCGGTGCAATCAAACACGGCATCAGGAAGGCTTTCGTTCATCGAGCGAAAATGATTGCGGAACCGCGAGCGGTAGCGACCGGATATGTTGAAAGTGCTTGATACAAAGTTGCGTGTAGCAGCCGGTCGCTACCCCGACGCGTTTGGCTTCTGCAGATGAGTACCGCGACGATTCCTAATGAGGACACAATGCTGACAAAAACATTTTCATCGATAGCGGCGGCCATCCGAAAAGTCTTCGCAAACTGGTCCACGCTTTTGCTGGTCGCGATTGTTTACGTAGCGCTGCTCGTCACACTCTACTTCTTCGTGGCCGTCAGAGAAGCAAGCATTGCGCAGGTAACCTTGACGTTCGCACTTGCCTTTATCGCGCCCATTCTCTTCTTCTTGCTTCAGGCAATGATTGCGAGTGGTTTTTCTGATGGCGAACCTATAAGCACCAGCGCCTTGGCAAAGAAATCATTGACGAGCTTTTGGAAATTCCTGGTGATCACACTGCCACTCATTGCCCTGGCGATTCTTGTCGTCTACCTGCTGTCGAAATATCAGTCTCACCTAGCGGCGACTCCCGACAGCGCCACTCAACTTAATCCCATGGCCTCGTCGCGCACTCGTGGTACGGCGCGCGCTCCGATTAACTGGAAGAGCGCCGCGCTCTCTACCGTCAGGTATTTGGCGCTCGGTTTAGTATTGCCACTTGCTGCGATCCATCTTTGGCTAGCGACCGCGCGCGATGGTCTGGTGGCGGCCGTCAAGAAAACTGGGAAGCTCCTGGCGCGCGCCTTCGCGCCGCAATCGGTACTTATTTACGTCGTTGGCTTCCTGATCTTCGCTGTCATCCCCTACTTTCTCTTATTTCGCACCACGCCCAACAAGCATGCCTGGCTGGAAATCGTGCTGCTCGCGGTACGCCTTGCCGCAGTTTTCGCGCTTACCCTCCTGGGGTGGGTCATAACCGTTAAAGCTATCGCTCTGCTGACTCTCAAATCGGACGAATTGCCAGAGCCGGCCGCAAACGAGGCTGTCTGATGTTCGTATTCACAAAGCGTGTATTTACTGAAAGCGCTTTCAACGAAAGATTTCGTGGAGAGCACCGACGCGCTTTAGTTGTCACCGCCGTATTTTTTGCGTTGGTTATTTCAGCATGGTCCATAGTTCGGGTTCGCTCTTTGCCGAATTCTGCAACGACGAATTCGAATGACAACCAGTTGGACCAGCGCCTGCAACAGGCGGCGACGCTGGCGCTCGGTGATCGTCGTGGCGCGATCATCGTGATGGATCCGCAAACCGGTCGAGTGCGGGCCGTGGTTAATTCCGACCTCGCTTTCAGACAGATTTTTCCGCCCGGCTCAACCATCAAGCCGTTCACTACCCTGGCCGCACTGCGCGCAGGATTGATTCACGAAGACGAGCGCACGCTCTGCCACGAAAAATATTTTAACGGCCAGTTTCATACTACCTGTTCACACCCGCTCGACCTGCCGCCGTTGAATCCGACCGAGGCCATTGCCTATTCATGCAATTATTATTTTGGAAAACTTGGCGAGCGGCTTCCCGAAATGGAGCTAAATTCAACGCTGAATAATTTTGGTTTCGGGCAAAGGACCGGGGTCGAGACCAGTCAGGAATCACAAGGCAAGATGCAACGCATCGCCTGGCGACCGCAATCAGCGATGGGCGAGGGCCAGTATCTTCAGACGACCCCGCTTCAGTTAATCAATGCATACGCCGCGCTGGTGAATGGTGGGCATGTTTTCACGCCTCATTTTTCTCCGGCGCAGAACGCGACTCCACATACGCAGGCCAGCATCACGATTAATAATGAGCAGCGCGAGATAATTGTTAAGGGAATGCGTGGCGCGGTTCGTTATGGCACCGCCGAATCTGCAAATCTTTATACGCTGCCGCTTTACGTTTTTGGAAAGACCGGTTCGGCAACTGAAATCAATAGTTATCGCACGCACGGCTGGTTTGTGGGTTTTGCGGCGCATCCGAACGACGATGGCAACGACGCGAGTGTGCCGGCTGCGGAAAAGGTGGGACTCGCCGTGCTGGTTTTTCTGGCAAAAGCACATGGCGTCGAGGCTGCCGCGGTGGCGCGACCAATCTTCGCCCAGTTTGCCGGAACTGAGCAGCCAAATAGCGGATCGACCAACAGGACGCAACCGCTGGTCGCTGCTGTGCCGAACTCAGCAAGCGGGTACTCGTCTCCCTCAGCAGTTCGCGTTTATGTCGCCCGCGAAAATGCGATTCGCACCATGCCGGTCGAGGATTATGTGCGCGGCGTGGTTGCCGCTGAAGGCAGCACTGAAAGGGAGTCGGAAGCACTGAAAGCGTTGGCTATCGCCAGCCGAACTTTTATTTACAAAAACATGGGGCGGCATCGGGCGGATGGCTATGACTTTTGTAGTTCAACTCACTGTCAAAGATACGAGCCGCCGAACGAGAACCAAGCTGATGTGCCGGCGCGCGTGAAGCAGGCAGTGGAACTGACCAGCGGTGAAGTTTTGCAGGACGCAGATAATCGCATAGTCCATTCTTACTTCAGCGCTTCATGCGGCGGCGAAACGGCCAACATTGCGACCTTGTGGGGCGGCAACGCACCTTCCTACCTCCGGGGTGTCGGTGATGAGTACTGCGAGAGTCAGGCACATCACAGTTGGACTGACAAAATTCCGGAAGCCAAACTCTTGCAGGCTTTGCAAAGCGATCCGCGCACTAATGTTGGCGCTCGACTAACGAACATTGTCATTTCCCGGCGTGATGACACGGGACGAGCTCAATCGATAAGCATCGAGGGCGAACGGCGGTTAACGGTGAGCGGATGGGACTTCAAGATTATCGTGGGCCGAGCGCTGGGCTGGAACCTGCTAAAGAGTTCCCGCTTTGACGTTTCTCGTTCCGGCATGGACTACATATTTCGTGGCGGCGGCTTTGGCCATGGTCTTGGTCTATGCCAGGAAGGCGCGCATGTGATGGCAACGCGCGGCGCCAACTATCGTCAGATTCTGCAGAAGTATTTTCCTACGACACATGTTGCGGCGGAACGCAGATTACAAGCCGATTTGCTGTGGGGCGCGCCGGAAATCGGAATGATCTCGAAAACTGGCAGCATCGCTCGGCTGACGATTTCCAGCGAAGGCTTTCGCATCAACTATCCCAGCATAGTGACCCGGCGGGAAGCGGAAGAGTTGCTGACCTTGTTACAGTTAGCACGCCAATCATTGACCAGTCGTATTAGCGCGGCGGGTTTGAGTTTGCAGTTCCCCGCCCTGGAAATTTTTGTTAACGACACCACGGGCAACTTTGTGGGACGCACGGGCCAACCACCGTGGGCTGCGGCTGCCACCCGCGACCAGCGTATCGAGTTGCAACCGCTGGCGACGCTAAAAAGAAAGCGAATACTTGACACCACCTTGCGTCACGAATTGGCCCATGCCGCCATCGATGTGATCGGAAGGGGTCGCGCGCCACGTTGGCTGGCCGAAGGCCTCGCTATTTACCTGGCCGGTGAAGGCAAATTCGTCGAGCGTTATGCACCTCGTGCCCCAATGGAGACTGACGAGCTTGAACATAAACTTGCGAGCGCCAAATCATCGCCAGAGATGCGAGCCGCCTACGCAGCCGCCTATCTGGAAGTAAGGCGTATGATTCAAAACAACGGTGAGGCAAAGGTTTGGCGCCGCGTGGCCCAGTAAAATTTCGGGTGCCAGCGAAAGGTCTTGATTTTGTCATGTCTCTGGGTTAACGATGCTTATGTCTGTCCTGTGCCGCGATTACTACTGTTGAATTATTGCCAATGAAGAAACTAACCATAGCTATTCGCCTCACAACGTTTTTATTCGTTTTGTTGCTCTCAGTGTCTCCTCTGGCCGCACAGAAAAAACGTGGCACAACCCCACGAAAGCCCTTGCCGGCCCAGACACCAACGCAGCCTGCACAAGCGACGCCCACTTTTGACACACTGCTTGCTGACGACAGCTACAAGGTTTACGCGGAAGTCCGCGGCGTCGGTCAGTTCATTCGTTCGCCCGCTGTGAACGACTTAATCCCACTCTTGAAATTTGGTGGGTCGCCAAAAGAGTTCAGGACGGTTTTGAAATGGCTTGACGCTCATGCGGATGTTCTTGCCGGCTCCCGCATGATGGTGGCGAGTTGGCCCACGAAAACAGATTTGCCCGCTGTGTTAATGGCTATCGAATTTTCTTCTCCGGAAGATGCGCAGAAGTTTGAACCTGAGTTGCGGCGGTTCATTCCTATTATTGCGCCGCCGCCCGTGCCGGCTCCGGCATCGTCATCGGGTCAGCCTGCATCTATTTCAAGTCCGTCGCCGGGACCTGCGAACGTCTCTAACAACCCCTCGATTCCATATCACATCACGCATGTTGGGACGCTGGTGCTTCTTAGCGACAAAGCCTTCGCTTTTCGCGACCTCAAACCACGGCACGCAAAACTGCTCGCAGAAAATTCTAATTTCTCCAGCGCGCGCAATCGCTTCTCCTCCGAGTCGGTCTTTGTCTTCGTCGACGTGAAGGCAATCGAGAAAGAGGACCTGGAGCGCCGCAAGAAAATGGAGGAGGCCGAAAAGCGAAGAATTGAAGAAGAAGCAAAACAACCGAAGCCGGAAGCCCTTCCTGAAGTTGACGAATTTAAGAGTGTAGCGATACCGAACGAGTCAATTGCTATTGGGCCAACGCCGCCTGAACCAAATGAGGAAGCAATTCTGACGACAAGTGAACCAACGTGGAGGGGGGCGGTCAATCCTCAGGATGCGATTACCAGTACCAGTCAGGATTCACAGTTAGTCAATACGCTGATGTTTTCGTTGTACGGTGCCTTTTTCACCGGGCAAACGAAGTGGCCCGAAGGTGTCGCGGCCGGAGTGGCCTTTGAAGGAGATGCATACGTCGCCCGCGTCTTAATTCTCAGCAGCGCTGAAAACAAAGCGCTCGCGGTGCCTTTCTTCCCACAGTTTATTTCGGGTCCCCCTTTGGCTCCCCAAGGGCCCAGCATTTTGCCGTCAGACAGTGATCTGTTTATTTCCGCCTCGCTCGATTATTCGCAAATGTATGACCAGTTGTTGAAGACCATTAGCAACCTGAATGAGCGCTCGCGCAATCCTTCCGTGCAGATCGTAAGCTCTGGTCCTCCGGTTTCTCCTTTTGCTGAATATGAGAAAAAGCTGGGACTCAAAATCAAAGACGACCTGCTGCCGCTGCTGGGAAATGAAATATCGGTGGCGCTCCTCCCGAAAAGTGCCAACGACAAATCTACAAACGAGTCGACAGCCCCCGCTGATAAAAATCCGCCAAAAACGACGTCGCCTGACCCTGACCCAGTCATCGCCATCGCTCTAAAAGACAAAGACGCCGTCAGTCGCTTGCTACCGAAAATAATTGAAACGTTGGCAGGCAAGAGCGCTAATCTATTTTCCCAAACCGAACGAAAGGACGACACAGAAATCACGACCTACGGGAATCTCCTGTCGTACGCTTTTGTCGGAAACTTTCTAATCATTTCGCCAACTTCCGATGCAACAAAACGGGCTGTTGCTTCTTACTTAAATGGTGAGACGCTTTCCGCTAACAGTCATTTCCGAAATGCCAGTCGCTGGCAGTCGCGCGAAACGCTTGCGCAGGTTTACATGGCCCCAGCGCTGATCGCGAGATGGGGGTGGGCCGGCAACCCAGCCAATCCAGGTAATGAAAAAATGGCAGAACTCCTTTCGCGATTAAATCCGAATGTCGAACCACTTACTTACTCGATTTCAAATGAAGGTTCTGGTCCGCTTCACGAGTTGCACGTGCCCAGGAACCTGATGCTCCTGATGGTTGCAGGCATGACAAACGATGCAACCGCGGCGCCGTTGAACACTAACGAAACAATCGCTAAAAGCAACTTGCGTACTTTGGTAAGTGCAGAGGAAGCATTTAAAGCTACTACGGGCAACGGGCGTTATGGGACGCTTGATGAACTGCTAAAAGCGGGAATGATTAGCAAGGACATGTTAGACCAGTATGGTTATAAGATCGTGTTGTCGGTCTCGGGGAACGAATTTGAGGCTACGGCAGTACCACTGGAATATGGTAAGACGGGTAAACTTTCGTACTTCGTCGATAAAAGTTCGGTGCTGCGCGGCGGCGATCACGGCGGGAGCCCCGCGACGATTTCCGATCCGCCAGTTCAATAGATCGCTTATTTGACCGGCTATGCGGTCGCGGCAGCCAGGTTGTGAATCTCCACCGGTTCCAGGACCGCTGCTGTTTCAAAACCAAAAACCTTCGAGTAAAAATAGAATTCGCCGTCGAGCGCGCGCTTGATGTTTTGGGCTTGCCGGAATCCGTGCTGCTCGCCTGCAAATGCAATATGGGCGACGGGAATGTTTTTGGCTTGCAGCGCTGCAACCATCATCTCCGCCTGATTGGGCGGTACCACCTTATCTTCCAGACCCTGCAAGAAAATTACTGGACAGGACAAGCGATCCGTAAAATTGATCGGCGAGCGTGCGTGGTAGATTTCACGCGCCTCAGGATATGGCCCAAATAGGCCATCTAAATAACGCGACTCGAACTTGTGTGTATCTTTCGCCAGTGCTTCAGCATCACTGACACCATAGTGACTGGCGCCGGCTTTGAAAGCATCGCGAAAAGTCAACGCGCATAGCGTTGTGTAACCGCCGGCACTGCCGCCGCTGATCATCAAACGATCCGGATCGGCGTCGCCTCGCGTAACCAGGTAGCGCGCGCCGTTTACACAATCATCAACGTCGACTATTCCCCACCGGCCCTTCAGTCTGTCGCGATAAGCACGGCCAAAGCCGGTACTGCCGCCATAATTAACGTCCAGCACCGCGATACCACGGCTGGTCCAGTACTGTCTGTTCAGGTTCTTGACTGTAGTGGCGGCAGCTGTCGGGCCGCCGTGACTAAGCACTAACAGGGGCGGCCGTTCGTTCCTGGGTCCTCTATAATTCGCATTCGTAGGGGGATAAAAGAAACCATAGGCACTCAAACCATCCTCAGTCGGAAACTCGATCGTTTCCGCTTCTGAAAGATATTCGGCTGCTATTTCAATATTGTTCGATCGACGCACCACTTTGAAGTGGCGCGTTTTCAGGTCCAGTTTGACAATCGAAGGTGGTTCGGTAGGCGAACCGGCGCGCATCACTGCGTAACCAGGCGCCGCTTTTAAATAACTGATGTCGGTGTAGGAAAATGCAACAGGCTCCAGTTTGCGAGTTAGCGTATTGATAATACCCAGGCGCCAAATCCCTTTTTCGGCATGGGTGCAAACTATCCTTTCCGCGGAATCGAAGGCGTATGTGGACATGCCAAAGCCCCATTGAGGCGCGCCGAACTCAGCTTCCATTTCGATCACTGGCTCGATAGCGTTCCCTGCGTTTAGGCGATGAATGTTCCACCAACCGTTAACATCAGAAACAAAATACAATTCATTGCTCGGCGACCATTGTGGATGAAAGATCGATTCCTGATTGGCGCCGGCGACTTTCTCCGGCCGGTCCAGCGATCCCTTATCGTTAATTGTGGCTACCCAAAGCTCAGTCCCGTCCCAGGGCATGTTTGGATGGTTCCAGGTGAGCCATGCCAGGCGAGAGCCATCCGGGCTGAGCCTCGGCGATGAATAAAAGTCATTACCTGAAACCAGGATTTCCGCGGCGATGTCGACGCCTGCCAAATCCATACTCACTAAAGTGTTTACCGGTTCGCGCCCCCCGAGTGTGTGGTCTTCCCGGACACATACCAGCCGTCGCCTCCCCTTGTCCAGAATTGCGTCGGCATAACGCATGTTTGCAGTCGATGTAAGAGGTTCGGGCGGTCCACCGTTTCGTTGAACATACATCTGCTGGTCGGAAAAATTGGAGAAGTAGACATCACCGTCGCAAACGGCGTAATCGCCTCCGCCATATTCGTGGACGCGGGTTCTGGCGTTAAAGCCAGGCGGTGTTACATCTACGATGCCTCCCCCGGACTCGCGTTTGACGATGACGCTCCGTCCGCCTTCGCTGGGCCGCATCTCGATCCAGTAGAGGTCATCGCCATCTATTAAAAGCTGGCCCAGGCCCACTGAACCGGCGACGATTAAGTCGGAAGTTATTGGCGATTCCCATGAACCATAAGGCGCAACTTGCCGCTCGGTCATTTTCTGTTACCCCTTTTGCTGTGCTTCCCTGCTGAATCCCACTCTAATTCCACATTCAGAAACCTCAACCCAGAAAATCTTTGAAAAATTTTTGTTACGACCTCGTGTAGAGTTTGCAAGGTTACTGCAACCATCGCTGAAATGGACCGGGCTACCATCCCTCATCGTTAATTCTCCATGGGAGAACTGAGATAAAGGCAAGGGCGCCGGTCTTGGGGGAGGTCGGCGCCCATCGTCTTTTTGCCATAGCCCTACTTGCGGACTCTACTCTTTCCACACTTGTTGTTCCTTTTCTAACGCCAATCCGGGTCTTTAGCTCTAATAACGGAGTCATGACTGCGCATTCTGCTGCGCTGAATTCTTAACCCGGCTGCAGAAGCTAAGTCAACACAATCAGTCGTTAATGCAGGCCTTAACGAACTTCCTCTGGATACTATTGCTTTCCTCTTGGGATTTGAAGTAGAAGGTCACATAATCCAATCCTGGTCTCTCACAACTCTGAATATTACAAGGAAAAGCTTATGAACAAATTGGTAAGCCTTCTCATCGCGGCCGTCGCAGCATTACTGTTAGGAAACGCTGTGGGTGCACAGGAATCGACTCCACGCACCGGTCTTTACCTGGAAGTTGTTGACCAATGGAACTCCACTCCCGGCATCCGGCCAGTGCCTGCTGCCGACAGCAAATTCGAAGGAGGATGGGGGCCTTTCAAGGTTCTACCCTCATGGTCTCCTCCCGGTGATTTTCTTCCAGTTAGAGCAGTAAATGTTCTCTACCGCATGGAAGGCGAGGCCGTGAGAGTCAAGGTCTCGGTCTTCTTGGGCAAGAAGTCTCATGAGAAAGAGGAGCAGGTTGCCACCTTCCTCGCGCGCGAAAATGTGAAAGTAACAATAACCGAGTTAAAGCGCTGGGGCGTCGTGCCCTATGAGGTCACTCCGGTCAGAGTTGCCTCGTCCGCGCTTGGCAGTCCGCCAGAAGTAGTTAACAGAACTCAATCCATTGAAGTGGTCCACGTTGAACCAGTTCAATCAGCACCTGCTACCTTCAGGCTGGTGCTCCGAAACCTTTCTTCGAAATATGTAAGCGCGATTAAGATGATGGTGATGCAAAACAATCAAAGGCATTTGAGTGCGCTGCCGGCAGGGGAGGAAGGAAAGCCACTGATAGGACCGGGTGAAACCTGGAAAGCCCCCGATTACGGTTTGACCAAAATAGAGCCGACGTCTGGCGGTTATGTTCTAAGCTCAGCGAAAGGACAAACTGTCGTTGTAGCCACCGTGGTGTTTCAAGATGGATCGTACGAGGGAGACGCCCAATTCGCCGTGCAGGTCCGGGGTTATGTCGCCGGCCGTAAGCAACAACTTGCTCGGGTCATCGCGCTATTCAAGGGCGCTTCGGAAACAAACGATAGTGATGGCGTCACAATACTATCGAAACTAAGAGCACAACTCGCCTCTTTAGAAATCGTAGCTGACCCTGTTGACATTGAGAAAGTATTGACAGACATTCCGGACTATAGCCCCAACCGGAACCTGGACGCCAGAAAGACAATCGAAGTCACTCTTACCAGCATTAGAAGAAACGTAATAAGCGATATTGATTTGTTTATGGAAGAACACCGTCGGAACCTTGAAAGTGTGGCATTGCGGAAGTGGTTAAGTGCCACACGGCAGAGATACGAGAATTGGCTCTCCAGACTTGAGGGCTCTTGAAGCAAGTAAACTTCAAGTTGTGAACCCTTTAAATTGACCAGCATTTAGAACACTGCTGCTCGATCTGCATTCGAATGGCGAAACTTCATTAGCCCCAGATTTCCAGCTGGCCAGTCGAAGGAAAAACATGGCCGACAGACTGTTTCGAGTGATTTTACAAGTGCCGGATTTGGATGAGGCCGCTGCCTTTTATTCGAAGCTCCTTAACGATGATGGTCGCAGAATTCCGCGCGCCTCCCGCCATTATATTGATTGCGGTCCAGTCATACTTGCGCTCGTAGACGGTTCCGCGGAAGGCAAACAAGCGAAGCCGCTTCCAGACTACATTTACTTTGCGGTCGCCGATCTGCAATCCGTTCACGATCGCGCACGCGCGTTGAACTGCTTGTCAAACGGGGATGTTCACGGGGACCCTGCAGGCGAAATAATAAAACGTCCGTGGGGCGAACTTTCGTTTTACGTTGCCGACCCGTGGGGTAATGGACTCTGCTTTGTCGATGAACAAACTCTCTTCACTGGCAAGTAGCGGTGTGATACCAAGCCCAACGCGAAAGGAAGTTTGCCGCAACAGAAATCTTAGCTGATGATTCGAACGCCAACCTATCAAGCGGGCCGGGCAGTCGCCGCCACCATCGAAGCCCACTTCGCGCGACATCTGGCGCAGGCGCGTGAACGAGGCGAGCGCGAACTTGCGCCGGCGCCTGGGGCGCGCGCCATCGAAGCGATGATTGACGCGACGTTCTGGGCCAGCTTGCGCCCCGAAGAAGGCCGATTCCCGAAAATCTCTTTGGCTTTTCTTCCGCCCGAACGTGCGGCTCAACCATTGATGTTCGAAAAGCCTCTGCCACTCGAGCCTGGCATCCTCACAAAACTTGCGCCGGCAGTTGAACGCCCGGCTATTCATCTGGGTATTTGGCATGCATCAGATCGAAATATGACCAGCGAACAAGCAGGAGAGGGCGCGGCCGCGTTACATGTGTGGGGGGCAACCCGTTCAGTTCCCAGCTTCGGTTTCGTTTTGGAAGACGTTGAGCCGGGACTGCTGGTTATTAAACACCGGCGTGCGATAGGGTTTGGTAAGTACGCGAACGTCGCGGTGCTAATGGGCGAGCAGGTAAAGGTGATCGATGAGAAGGGGACGAGTTTGCCGGACTGCCCTGCTTTGCTCAAAGCGTTGTTGGCATTCAATTCGGCGGCTAATGGGAGCGAACGTCGTAACTCAGTAAACGTACTGGTGCAATTGTCTGCATCCATGCGCGCGCACGGTCACGGTGGCTCGTTGCTGGTCGTTCCTGCAGGAAATGAAAGCTGGCGTCATTCGATCGTGCAGCCAATTTTGTATTCGGTGTCGCCCGCTTTTCCTTCATTGTCGGAACTAGTGCGTCGCGACACAACTGAAAGCAGCGACAGCAGCTGGGAAGCATCGGTAAGAAAGGCGGTAGAAACGGTTGCCGGTCTAACTGCGGTTGACGGTGCAACGGTGATTACGGATCAGTATGAGGTGCTCGCGTTTGGAGCGAAGATCAGGCGACCTCCGGGTAGCACTGCGGTCGAACAGATGGTGCTGACTGAACCTACTATAGGAAATCAGCCGGTGGTTGTTCCGCCCGTACAGCACGGCGGGACGAGACATCTCTCAGCCGCTCAATTTGTTCACGATCAACGCGACGCGCTTGCCCTGGTAGCCTCGCAGGATGGACGTTTCACAGTCTTCGCCTGGTCGCCCTGCGAAAGCATGGTCCATGCTCACCGTGTCGATACATTGCTGATGTAGCCTGCTCTTGCAAACATCAACTTAAGGCCGCACTTGAATATTGCCGAAGCCGTGATCCACGTCAACCAAAGCATATGACGACAGCGGAAAACTCTGACAACCGATGGTCGTGCTGCGATTGGACGGTATACCTACATCCTCTGGACGTTCAAAGTCAGTCGCCAGCCAGGTGAGTCCGACACCTGGATCATGTTCCAAATCAGCATCGCTCGGTATCCAACTAGTGGCCGCCGATCTGTAAACGCCCCATGTAAGTTTATCCAGGGAGGGAGCGTTGATGCCTTCGGCGTTATCTTCCACCACGAGCAGGATGCGCTCGCCGATTGCATTCACAAAATTTGACTGGGTTATCACCCCGCTCATCACCGCCGCGTTTCCCTTTATTTGCAAACAGTCGAATTCAGCGGTCACGAACAATCCCGACCCCGAACCCGTTGCGTTGCCCTCATCGTCAGAGACAGCCGCTGCCGGGTCGTTGAAAGTCATTTGTCCTCTGGTTTGGTCATTCTTGTGAGTCCGGACATCAAACTGAATATATCTCACAGTGCCATCCTTCAACGAAAAACTGAAAGTCTCCGTTAGCGGAAGGACCACTGGGTCCCGCAGCGGTCATTGGAGTCGTGCCGAAGCTCAACAAAGCGAGGCTGAGCAGAAACAAATAGATAGTCTTTTTCACTGCCTTCGTCGTTAATTCTCTGGTGAATGGGAGCAGAGGTTTGTGGCTGACTTATATAAACTTTCTTCTTACAAAGTCAACGCCGTAAACCGAGAGAAGCTTTCGGGGTGATAAAGTGATAAAGCGGACGTATCTCCAGCTGGTCTGGCTCCTGAGGAAAAATTGGTATTGACATCGATGGGGGTTTCAAATAAGAAGGTGCTGCAAAACCTTGTTACTCAAAGCTCGCTCACTGGGTCATGAAATTTTAAGCGTCTAATTTGGACTTTTCTTCCACCCCCAACCAAAGGAAAAACAACATGAGAGCAAACCAAAAGAGTTGTGATGTTCCTCAGCGCGATGTTCCTGATTACGATTTCGAGCCACTCTGCTTCACATGCCTTGTCGCGACCGGTGCTGCCTAATCCTGTTCTTTATCTGATGAGCCAGGAAAGCTATACGACCGGCAGCAAAAACTTTATTCGTTACAAATACGATGTGCTCAACAAGGAAGATTATCCTGCAGAGATGTTTGCCCCAGCGCCGGGTTTACCGCCCTGCGGCGCAAACACCAATTCGTCCAGAACTGGGTCGACTTCTTTGACTCGCGGGGAAAACGGCTCTACGGATTCTGCGCTCTGGGGAACCCTGGTAACCTTAACGGGATTTGGTTTTCAACGGAGGATGGCGAAATACCGCCTAGTTACGTCTATATCGAGCTAAATGATCGGCAGACGAATACGAAATATAAATCCAACCTGGCCGACACGACTATGTGAGCTTGAAGAGCTATCACCTTAAGCGAAGTGGAGTGGATTGATGCAATTCAATGGCCAGCTATGGTTGTCACAGTCGTGGCCGCGTGGTTGATTGCGTCGCAAAGAAAATTTAAGCGTAACTGGGCGTTCTGGCTTTTCCTCTTGAGCAACGTGCTTTGGATAGTCTGGGGCGCCCACGATCGTGCTTACGCTCTGATCTTTCTGCAATTCTGCCTCGCCTTTTTGAATATTCGCGGGGCAATAAAAAATAGTGCGCCGAATTCCAAGTGATGGACTGCGGAGCGTTTGGCTTGTCTCACTCGACGCTTTCAGGATTAATCGATTCCGCCGCCTGGAAGCCAATCTTGCTATGAGTGCCGTCGCAAAAAGGTTTGTTTGACGACGCTCCGCAGCGGCACAGCGCGATGCGCGGCTTATCCAGCGTCATCTTATTCCCGTCAGTGTCATAGAAATCTACGTTGCCCTCAACGATGTACGGTCCGTTCTTTGAGGGACGAATAGTTACGTCAGCCATCCCAAGCTCCCGAGTGTCGTGTTGTTGAATTCCGTGTCGCATCTTAACATGACGCTGAATTTTGTAATTACCAACTCAGAACGAGACGGAAGACTTGCTTAGCTTTGCTAATCTCGCTGGAAGACTGAACTCAATTTCTTGACCGTTCACCTCCTGGACATAGCCATGATGATTGCAGCGGCCTTTGCGGCCGGTGTAATCAACTCCATCGCCGGAGGCGGCACGCTGATTACATTCCCAGTCTTGATTTGGCTGGGCCTCGATCCGAAAGTGGCAAACGCAACGAGCACGGTCGCGTTATGGCCCGGATTGTTTGGCGGACTGTTTGGCTATCGACGAGAACTGGAAAACAGCTCGACTATTCTGCTGCGCCTGGGAATTACTAGTGTTCTCGGCGGGGCCATCGGGGCCTGGTTGCTTATTTGGACACCCTCGCCGATCTTCGCTTACCTTGTGCCGTTCCTGATCCTGTTCGCCACAATTCTTTTCATGGCGAGCGGCTCGATCAATCGCTGGCTGCGTTTACAACCAATCGTCGCCGAACCAAAGATGTCGTGGTGGCTGGGCGCCATTGTCTTTCAATTTTTCTCATCGATGTACGGGGGTTACTTTGGCGCCGGAAATGGCATCCTGATGCTGGCTGCGATGGGGTTGTTGGGTCTGCACGACATCAACCGCGCCAATGGCATCAAAAATTTCTTGGGCATCTGCATCAATAGCATTGCGGTAGTAAGTTTTTCCGTCATGCACCTGGTGGTCTGGAACGATGCGCTCTTAATGGCGGTTGCGGCTCTAGCCGGGGGTTATTTCGGGGCCAAGATGGCAGTGCGCATTGGGCAAGTTGCCATTCGCCGGGCAATCGTTGGCATTGGATTCGTGATCACGTTTGCAATGTTGTGGCGGTTGTGGGGTTGAAGTCGAGTCTTTGAAGCGAATGAAAGGGTAGCGGGGGTAAACAACCCTTCACGACCTGAGAGATTTCGATGGTTGAGTGATTGCAGCCCGGGTATTAGGCTAACACTCGCGAAGACGCCCGCATGAGAAGCTTTCAAGTAACGCGCAGTCAAGCAACTTCGAACGTCTCTCAGGTTGGGAAGGGTGGTTTACCCCCGCTCGCATTCGCCAGCTCGACATTCGAGTCTAACCTACCGTCATAGATTGGTATGCCTTCATCCGAGTCGAAATCACCGCTCACCAAACTCTCACGCGAATTTTACACACGCCCAAATGTCGTGACGGTTGCACGTGAACTGCTCGGCAAACTGTTAGTTGTTCCTTCATCAAGCGGACGGCGAGTTTCCGGCATCATCGTTGAGACTGAAGCCTATCGTGGTCCACACGATCGCGCCGCGCATTCTTACGGCAGCCGGCGCACCAAACGAACTGAAACGATGTACGGTTTGGGCGGGACGGCATACGTCTTTTTCGTTTATGGCATGTACAACCAATTCAACGTTGTCACAAATGTCAAAGATGCGCCGCACGCGGTTTTGATTCGCGCGCTTGAACCAGTTGAAGGAATTGAGTTAATGCGCAGGCGGCGTCATGGTCAACCGGATCACAATCTCACCAATGGCCCCGGCAAGTTATGCATCGCAATGGGCATTGATCGCAAACTCGACGTCGCAGATTTGGTAGGCAACAAAGTGTGGTTAGAGGAAGGTGAAAAGATTTCGCGGGCTCGTATCGCTTCCGGCCCCCGCATCGGCATTGACTATGCGGAAGAGTGGATTGATAAGCCCTGGCGCTTTTGGATCAAGGACAACCGGTTCGTCAGCAGGGGTTAACTCGCCGGCACAAACCAATGTTGAAGATGTTTAAGCGCGCGGCCGTGCGATGGCATCATTTAGCATTTGCACGGCAACCTGAGAATCAGCAACTTCCAGAATCAACTTCGCAAAGTGTTCATGGTCCAGCTCGAACACAATAGTTTTCTCCGGATGCAGCACGTCCCAAAAACAAAAACCATCGCTCTGATAGAAAATTCCCGCTTTGAAGATGTTGGGATATCAGTTCCTGCGACCTTCAGTCCATTGAACCAGCCCATTGCGGGCTCAGGGTCGGCATGAACCCCTTTGATGTGAGCGAGTGGAATCTCCAGACGACTCCTGAGCGTCCACAGCTTGTGCCAGACTTCTACTTCGAAAACTGCTTTGTCGTCATTAATCGTTATCTCGACCATACGTATGCCTTCTGATTATCTGCAATAATCGCTCCTATAGTTGGCTCTTTAGCCGTTTATCGAGCGTTTCATAATCCCCCAGATGCGCCCGCATCAAACTCTTCCAAAGCTTCCACTGATTCGGCACAAAGAAGTGTAATAGATCGTGCACGATCAGAACTGATAGAGAACAACTCCTTTTCCGAGCTTACTGATCAACAATGGAGTTTGATTGAAGGCCGAGTTGATCGATTGTTTAGGCATAAGATTTAGGACGATCCAAATCCCGAAGTTGCTTGCAACTAAAACTAAATTTGGTCGAGGAAGTTCGTAACTTTCTGACTGCTTAACATTTGACAGTTAACTGGATCCTTGGAGGTGAGGGGGCCTAACGCTCGCTTCATTTTCCGTAAGCCAATTCATCCATCATCTCCGCAAAGCGGCTCCAAGGAACGCGTTTTCTGATTTGGCGTCTCTTACCCCACCAGAATAGCGAGCCACTGCCAAGCATGAGTGTTCCAATTTTCTCGTTGTTTGCATATATCTCAAGATCTAAAGATGAACCCGCTTTGCTTAGGGCCTTAACATAAAGATTCGCTCTGACTGAGTGTTTCTTTATTGATTTTTTCTTCGCCATCTCCCCTCCTTATGGCTAAACCAATAGCGTCAGGCATATTTTCACGCGGCCTTTACGACTAGGTATCTCAACTTTTTCAAGTAGTTGAGGATTCTTACAAACGTGGACATCCCATACCCCGTGCTGGCCCCAGTTATTCACCGCTGAAACCCAACGCTTCGCCGCGTCGTGTTTAGCCCTATCTTGGGCGTCCTCGTAGCCTTTGATTTCCAAGATAAGCGTAACGTCATTTTGTAAACGAACTAGAAAATCTGGCTCGTAGTTATGATCAATACCCTGAAACTCATAAGGAATTCGGAAGCCCAGATGATCATTACGCGCGTAGAACTTCACCGTCTCGCTTTGTTCCAACTTGAATGCCGCGGCAGATTCCCACGTGGCTGTATCGGCAACCACCATGTTGATATGGCTGCGCTGCGTGGCGAAGCAAGTGCGCTTTGTTAAGAACTGGACGTTAGAAGTACTCGCCACGGGTTCGTAGCGATATAGCACCGGCAGAAGCGGAGGCTCACCCTCAGTTTCGTCGGGGTAGATTCCATCTCGTAACCTTTCGACGATTCGTTCAACGTATTTCAGTAAACCAAGCTCAGATTGATGTGTACCCTGAAAGTTAACTTTTCTCTTCACGAACTCTTGAACGATTTGATAAATCTGCGGGAATAGTTGATGCCTCGACTGTAGACGCAAAACTCGTCGCTTTTGATCGGACGTTCCTCCATTTTCACTAATCAGTTGCTCAAGCACCAGGCGTGCTATCTCAAACTCAATGGTCTGAAGATGATTCTGCTCGTAGTAGGTATCGCGATTCTGTTCGACGCCGGGAAATTCGGTTCCGAAACGGGATTGGCTTCCTGTCTTGATACCCACCTGGGGAACAAGATATGTGGACGTTGGTTCTCGATTTGGCTCGATTGGAAATCCCTCCATCCCATCAATATCACAGCGAATCAAATTCTTCTTAAGCGCGAACGTATACCCTTCCACAACGGGAAACTTGATTTCCATTGCGGCACGATTCTCAAGGGCACGAACGCTGTTGAGCGGCTTATCGTCGGGCTCGGCCTTCTTCGCCGGACGTCCTTTAAACGGAATCATCGAGAATGGAATTCCGTAAACATCAACATACTCTTCCGGCAACAAATCACCTTCGCCCGGCGTGTAGTTCATTCTTCTAAGGCCACGCCCTACGACCTGCTCGCACAAGAGCTGACTACCAAACGCGCGAATGCCGAGAATGTGCGTAACGTTATTGGCGTCCCAACCTTCCGTCAGCATCGAAACGGAAACGACACAGCGAACATGCTCGCCCGGCTCGCCCTGTTTGCCGACTGTGGCAACAACCCGGCGCAGTTCTTCAGCTATATCCGTTTTCTTTTTGTTGGGATCGTCGCTCTCGGCTTCCGCCAGGAGTTTAGAGTCAATTCGAATCGTCGGTTTCGCCGTCGGCGAATTCGAAAACTCAGGAAGGATCTTGCTGCCTTCGTAGATGGTTTGAGTCTTCTTTTGCTTTGGACCCTTACGTTTCCGCCCGGTCTCACCATTGTCAGCGAGGACCGCTAGCACGTCGGCCTCAGTCGCGACTTCTTCTTCTCTTTCACCGCTGATGTTCTGATAAAAGATCTCAGCAACATCGGTGTTATCGCAAACTATGATTAAGACTGGGGGCACGCGTTGCTGACCGGAGCCAGAGTCTTCGTTGTATTTGAAGCGCTCCAACCACTGACCGGCGATTTGGATGAGCGCACCCTCCGCCTCTCTGTAAACAATATCGGGCCTCGGCTTCTTGGACTTCCCGGTCATTAACTCCGCTGGTTGCAGATTCTCCTTGATCGATTCCCACAGCTTGAAGTACTTGGGGTCAGGCCGGCCAGTTGTGTCAGAGAACGGGCAAGCGAGGAATCTTGACGATGCCCGATTCGATTGCGTCAACCAAACCAAAGTCACTCACTAACCAAGGGAAAGGCCTTCCCTCCGGATGTCCGCTGCCTCCGATGTAGAAAGGCGTTGCCGACAGGTCGACGCAAAACGAAATCCCGCGATCCTTGCCCAGAGCGTTATTGATTTGATCTAACCCGTCGATCCAAACAGTCGCCTCGCGCGCCTCGTCCTGCAAAGCTTTTTTTTCTTCTGCACTCAGGCCCTCCGGGTAGATGGTCGCCGCCGGACGCCATGCGTGATGACCCTCATCGTTGAGGACCATTATCGGCATTCGGTCATACAAGTCTCCGAGGACACGTCGTGCAAGCGTCTCAGGAGTCTCAGGACCTTTGTTGACGACTGCGTACGTCGCATCGCCTTCCTTGTGTTCAGACTCCTCCGCTAAGCTGTGCCAGTTTTCGACAAGCACCTTGCCTGTTTGTAGTAGAGGTCGATACTTCTCGGGCACAATATCGAACTCGAGGTAGTAGCTCTTCGGGTTCTCGGGACGAAGTACCTGCAATCGTTCTTTGACCGTCAAGTTTGGACAACAAACGAACACGGCATTAGGAAATTCTTTGGTCTGCGGATTTTGAGCCCGATTGCAAAAGGCCCAGGCAATTAGCATTGCCATGACTACCGTTTTGCCGGAGCCAGTCGCCATTTTGCAACCCAACCGACGCAGCGGTGTCAACGAAGAATCAGCGGGAAGATCGGCTAAAGTTGGATAGTATTCACCAGCAGGATGAAAAGAGGGCCGCTCTGCACCCAGCAGGCACTTGAGATCGTCGTCTGTGAGACTGAAGTTTTGAAAGCCCGTGCGCGAGGACTTTCCAGGAATGCGCAACTCCGCAAGATAGATAAGTGTTTCTACGGCCTCACGCTGGCAAAAGAAGAGGCGTCGCTCGCGATCTTTTCTTGACCAATGGCGAAGCAGATCCTTCGTAACATTCGAAGCGCCTCTATAATCTGCGCCACGCCAGCGCTTCACGTCCTCTCGCAGCAGATTTACGAGCGTCAGCAAGTCGTGGTCTTCTTCGAGAAAGAGGGCAGTCTGGCCTGTGCCAACTCGATCCGTTTTATACCAATACCCAGCCTCACGTCGGTTTCCCGCGTGAGTGGCGACGCCGGTCTCTTTGTCGTAGAACCAATGATCCTTTGGTTCATCGTATGGCGAACAGATCACCGGGCTGTCGACCGGTTGGATTGGAATTTCCTGCTGTCGAGTCATTTCTTCTTCGTTGCTCTCGTGAAACCAATCTGTTTACGCTTTGGTTCGGGCGGCATCATCAATTGTCGAATCGCGTCAAAGACAACCCTGAAATTCGCGTCATATTTCTTTTCTAACCCTTCAAGCTTCTGAGCAAGCTCAGCATTCGAGGCAAGCATTTGTCTGAGAGTTACAAATGTCCGCATGATCGCGATGTTTACGAGCGCCGCCCGATTGCTGCGCAGCACACTGGAAAGCATGGCGACGCCTTGCTCGGTGAATGCATAAGGCCGGAATCGAGGATCACGGTGTTTCTGTGAACCGATCACAATTTGTGATCGGTTCAGTTCTTCTGTTTCATGAAGCGTGAGTTGAAACATGAAATCATCCGGAAATCGTTCTCGATTTCTCCGCACGGCTTGATTCAATGCCGCCGTTGTCACTTCATAGAGCGCCGCGAGATCAGAGTCCAGCATCACCTTTTGCCCGCGAATCAACAAGATGACGCGCTCGACTCGTTCGATAGGAACACTTATAGAAGATTTCTTCATCCTAGGATCAGGACCATTGGGCGAAGTGGTCACAGATTGTGACCGGTTCATTTCCGATGAAAGCGAAGTTTTGTGGATATCACAATTTGTGATTTCCTATCATCTTAGCTTGTGCACCTTCATCACTTCATTCCCGCGCGGATCGATTACCTTGACCGCAACGGTCTTGTTCTTCCCCGCTGGAAATGGCAACGATACGGTTCCGCTCAAAGCTGCGAATCGCTCTTCGTCGATCACGCCACCGGGTCCGTTCAATGCGCGACTGAGCTTGTCCCAAGCCGAACGGTCAGGAAAGAACGCCTGGGTGATGCAGAATGTCCAACCGTCATAATCGCTATCGAGGAACCACGCGGCCACCTTGTCAGCCCCTGTGGGCGTGATGGAATTGTCGACCGGGTTATAGATGTCAACGCCTTCCATCGTCACCGTGTAGTTACCTTCAATGTCCGGTTCGCTCACGGTCGTACGCGGTTGACCGAAGACTGTGAACAACTGACTGCCGGGTTGCTCTTTCAAGAGTCCGGCCATCCCGGGATTCACATCGGGACGGATGTTGGCCATGTGAATGCGCAGGTCTTTTCGTTGTGACTCTTCAATCGTTGCTTGAGCTGGCCCATCAAAGCTGAATCCGGCAACAACAAGATCGTCGTAGCCACGCCGACTCGCATCGCGGATTAGTTGTTCGACCTGTTTCGCGGTCACTGGCCCATACTGAGGTCCGAATCCAACCGACACTGCGGCGCGCCCATCAGGGTCGGTATCTTCAGTTCCCTTCAGCGACCAACGCCCTTCGGCATGTAGCCCACTATCAGTCCCCGTAACCCGTTCGAGACGACTGAAGTGCATCTCCTTGTTGTTTGGGAAACGCACACCATCTGTGCGCAGCAAACGAATCATCTGATCAAGATAGGCCTCGATGTTCTTCACCTCAAGGTCGCCGATTGGTTGAAGCTCGAATGGCGGACCTCCTGCCGGTGCCATACTTTCATGTGGTTTTTACGCTGCCAGAGCAACTCGCTTCAGTGGCACTGCAGAACCAACGCGTCGTTTACAACATTCTCTTCGCCACCGCAGCAGAGACACTACGCACGATTGCTGCTGACCCAAAACATCTCGGCGCTGAAATCGGTTTTCTTGCGGTGCTGCACACTTGGAGCCAAACTCTGCGGCATCATCCCCACCTGCATTGCGTAGTTCCGGGCGGCGGTCTCTCGCCCAACGGTCTGCGCTGGGTTAGTTGTCGCAAAGGCTTCTTTCTTCCCGTTAACGTGTTGGCACGGCTGTTCCGCCGACTCTTTCTGGCAGCGCTCACGCGTGCTTTCGAGCACGGCAAACTCAGCTTTCATGGCACCAGCACCTACCTGGCCCAACCACTCGCCTTCAAGCGGCTGCTGGCCTCTCTCCGGGCGCGCGAGTGGTGGGTCTATGCCAAGCTTCCCTTCGGTGGACCAGAGCAAGTCCTGGCTTATCTCGGGCGCTACACCCACCGCGTCGCCATCTCCAATCACCGCTTGCTCAATCTCGAAAACGGTAAGGTCACCTTTAGTTGGAAAGACTACGCCCGTGGCAATCAACAGCGGGCCATGACTCTCAGCACAGACGAGTTCATCCGTCGCTTCCTGTTACATGTTCTCCCACACGGCTTCCAACGCCTCCGTCAGTTCGGACTCCTGGCTAATCGCCGCCGCCGCCACAATCTGGCGCTCTGCCGCACCCTGCTCAGCGGCGCAGCAGCCCACCCTGTTACCAACCAACCTCTGCCCTGCGACTACCAATCTTTTTATGAAACTGTTACTGGTCAATCTCTACAGCAGTGCCCGGCCTGTCGCACCGGCACAATGAAGTTCCTTGAACGTTTCGCCCCGCTGGCCAGCCTCGTCAATGGCACTCCCTACAGCCATCTCACTCTTGTGGCTGCATCTCAGACTATCGATTCATCGTAGGTAGCAAACTTCGTGAGGACTCTCAGTGCCACGCTTCAACTTTGGACCAGCCTTCTCCTTCATCGGCCGTTCTCATTCAAGCACGCGCCCAGATGCCGTATTCTGTGCCACCGCTCAACAAACTGCTCGCGTGACACTCGCGCCTCACTGCAGTTCCGCCTCGCGTACCGCCATTCTTCTCTGCACTCGACCAAAGCCCATGCTTTCTTGCCTTACCATTCGTATGCAACCTCGCATTCTTCTCCCACACCACTTAACGACAGACAACTCTTCCATTCAATCCCCATAGACCCGCCCGCGCTTTCGTCCAACTGAATTCCTTCCGCAGTGCTCGCCGGATCGATACCACATTCCTTCCACAACTACTCCGTTATCCACCTTGACCCCCGGCGAGACTTCGGAAAGAATCCTATTCGTTAGA
>JBPCLZ010000079.1:0-6710 GCA_051002775.1 Pyrinomonadaceae bacterium
GGCCATCGGCGAATCTAAAGCCCAATCGCCACAGGGCGAATCCGGAACGAATTGGTATTTGCTTTATGAAGATAAGTTGTTTCGCCCTGTTAATCTTGATCGTCGTTATTGCCGCGCGAATCAGCGCGCAAACTCCCAGGTCAGTTCAGAATCCGCAAAATCCTGATACTCGGCCGCGCACTGTGGCGCCCATTGCCACGCCAACGCCCGCTAATATTCTCAAGCCACGGCCCAATGTGCCGGCTGAGCAGCAAACTGATTCAGGCGCGACTCACGAGGTGCAACTTGGAAATAGGACTGGGGTTGTGCCCGACGTGGCCGGCCCAGCGGCCATCGCGCGAAAACCCGCGCCGGCGCCCGCAGCTTCGTTAGTGATGTCGCCGCCCATAATACGAACTCGCATTTCTGAGGCTGAGCGCTTACTAAAGTCCCGACCCCAGCTTACTGCGCTGCCTTCACCATCGATCGATTTTGTCACTCTTGCGGCGTTGGACAACCTCAGCGGCCGCCTGCATTTGATTACACTTTCGAAGGTCACTTTCCTGACTAAGGGCGCTGAAGTAATGACAAGTTCGCTTGGCGTTCCTTTGAGCGTGAGGATTGTGCGTGCGAATGGAGTTAATACCGCGGTTGCGATTTTCGATTCGCAGGGTCGTTCACTAGCGCCGCTGGTGGTGCAATATCCAATTGAAAAGGGCGGTGTGTTTCGCGAGATGGCTTATTACACTTCGGCGCATCCCGCATTGCTTTCACCGGATCTGTCGCGAGCCGGCCGCGCCTACATTCATCGCATGATGAGTCTGGCGGTGCAGCGATTGCGCGAAAAAGGAAAATTTATCTCGCCGCAAATTGTCGAAGTGGCCGAGCGCCTTTGTCTCGTTGAGCATGTGGACCACGAACGCTTTCGACTCGAGAACCGTGCGGCGCTATTTGACGAAGTTTATTCGCTCTATGCTTTGAACGAGCTAGACACATATCGCTACTCGGTGAGCTTCGCGGGCGCCGGCGGCATGATCCAGATGATCCCGTGGGCATATAACCTGGAACGGCAGCGGCACCCGGGGGTTGGTTTGACTCCCGATTTTGTCGTTGGCATGCGTAACCATGCGAACGCTTTGCAGGCGATGCTGCTCTATATGCAAGACACCTGGAACGACCTGGCGGCCAACGAAGAGGTGCGATACGCGCTAAGTGCAAAGCTGGCGACGCAAACAGAACTACTCGCTGCCGGCTATAACTCAAACGCTGCGCGCTTACCGCTTTACCTTCGGCGGGGCGGCGCGGGTTGGCGCACGCTTATTCCGCGCGAGACGCAAATGTACTTGCAGATTTATAAGTCTCTGGAAGCCATAGTTCCGCAGAAACAACACGCACCCTTGACGGCCCAGACTCGTAAATAACCTGTCGGCCCGATAACTGGTTCCAACTTTCCCTGAATTCCTACGACTGTCTTCAACGCCGGGCTACCGAGCCATAGCGATCCCGGCTGGCTACGACTCTCTCTGATTTGTTATTAGTATGCTTAGTTCACCCTAAGTTTCACTCCATTCGCAAAGGTGGTTTATGAACAACCAAACTACTAAATCGCGTTTGCTCGTGCTGTGCGCGGCAGTGCTGTTCGTCGCCTCGGTTGGGCTGGTTACGTTTGCGCCGGTGGGACAAACATCAAACCAACAACCCGCCGCCGGCGGGCCTACCGCCGAAAAGACCGTTGAGCAAAACAAAAAAGAATATTAAGGTGCTGAATGGCTTACCTGACTCGCAACTAATCCCAGTGATGAACTTTATGAGCGCATCACTCAGCGTTCGTTGTAACTATTGTCATGTAAACACGGAAGGAAAATGGGATTTCGTTAGCGACGAGAAACCGGAGAAAAACACGGCCCGCGAAATGATCAAAATGGTTCGAGCCGTTAACAAGGACACGTTCGGCGGCAATACCGAAGTAAGTTGCTACACCTGTCACCGTGGGCGCAGCAATCCTGCAAGCGTGTTTGGTCTGCCTCTTCCGGAAGCTACACCGCGACCAGTTGCTGCTGAAGCAAAGCCGGGAGAACCAAAACCTGCCACACCTACCGCGGATCAGATTCTCGCCAAATACACCGAGGCCCTGGGCGGTAGCGCCGCGATTGAGAAATTGAAAACGCGGACCATCAAAGGCGATTGGCTCACGAGCAGCGGAGTTTACGTGGGGTTACGAAGTTTATCAATCCGGCCCCGACAAAATTTACGTGGTTTTGACTACACCGAAGCAAGGAGTGTTTGAACGCGGCTTCAAAGGCACGGCCGGCTGGGAGAAAACCAGTCGTGGCGTGCGCCCGATCGAAGGACCAGAACTTTGGAACCTGCGGCGTTATCCAAATTTGTTCAAGGACATCAAACTTAAAGATCAGTTCTCAAGACTGATGTTTGGCGGCAAGGATAAAATTGGCGACCGGGAGGTTTTTGTTTTACGAGGCGTGACCCCAGATAACCGCAACGAGCGACTATACTTCGATGTGCAAACAGGGTTGCTTGTCCGTCGAGTCAACAACATGCCGACGATGATTGGCGTGATTCCCCAGCAGGTTGACCTCGAGGATTATCGAAACGTTGACGGGCTGATGATTCCGTTTACGATTCGTATTTCTTCGGCCGATCCAAATATAACTTCAACCCGAAAATTTACAGAGGTTAAACTAAACGTGCCGGTGGATGAGACGAAATTCAATCCGCCAACGCCGGCATCGCCAACTCCTTAGTAGGACAGACATTCCTGTCTGTCCATCGGTGGTCTAAAGGTACGTTGGTGGGGGATACACCTTTGTGTGTTGTTTGATCATCAGGGACAGGCAGGAATGCCTGTACTACCAGTGTCGGACAAATTCACCTAAGCGCGGACTGTCCTTGCGCTGATCATTCTCGAGCCCCGCCGTTGACACGAATAACGGCGGGCTTTTGCTTCACTTGGCGGCAAATGAATGCAAGGGAACGTCGTTTGCCAACGGTGTCCCGCCTGGCAAATTTCAAGTAAGGAGAATTATTTTGAGTAAGAGAATTTTCGCAATACTAGTTTCAATGACGATTTTGGCAGGGTCGTTTGGTTTACAAGCTGCGTTCGGTCAAAGCGCCACGTTCGATGCAAAGGCTTCGAAGGCCCGCGCAAAGGTTGAGAGTTTGGGTAACAACGCGCGCGTCGAAGTTGAGCTGCGGGACACGACAAAACTTAAGGGTCATATCAGCGCTATTACACCGGATTCATTTACCGTTAAAGATGCAAAAACTGGCATCACAAATGCTGTCGCCTACACGCGCGTAGATGAAGTGAAGAAAGCCGGGGGCGGCGGTCTGTCAACTAAAGGTTGGGTAATCATCAGCGCAGCCGCAGTGGGAGCCGTGGTCACCTGGATCATAGTGAAACCTGCTCTTTGCGATGGCGGCGCGCAGACGCGCGGCATCTGCTGAGGCCTCTTCAGGCAACGGAAAAATCTGCAACGGTCCGTAAAGTAAAAAGGTGCAAGTCAGAATTTTTAACTTGCACCTTGCCTCGCCCAAAAATTGCTCAAAGCTGAGCGACACCGATTGTGGCTTGCCGCAGCTTCCGGAGAGTTAATCCAAGGTCTTCCCGAACAATACATTGATCCAATAGAAGGCAACGGTGCCGCTGCCTATGACCGCACAGGTCGCCACCGTCCGCCAGAGAATATCCGTACCCGCGAATTTCCATATCGCCAACAGCGCTGACAGCACTGCCACCAGAATGCATGCGCTCGTAGTCCAGAAAGAAATGCTCCGGACCATCTCCGGATTTAGAAACCCACGCCTTTTCCGGCGCGGCTGCGAGTTCTCCAAACCAAGCCTCCCCGTTATCGTTTTAGAAGTGTGATGTTATGCGAGGGGGATATGCGGCGCAAGAAGTTTGGAGCTGTAAGCGTTGAAGATCAAGAACCACTGGACAACGGCTCGGTCACGCCTTCTCGAGCCCGGCATACTTTTGTACCAACTTCTTTTGACCGAAACCAGGAAACGTAACGGTGAGCTTAAGTGAATCTCCCGCACCTTCCCGACGCAGCACCAGCCCGCGACCATATTTTGCGTGTTTCACATAAGAACCGGGCACGAATTCTGCTGAGGGTGTCGGGTGTCGGGTGTCGGGTGTCGGATTTTTGATTCGAGCCGAGTTTTGTTTGACGGTCGCCGTATGGTCACGTTCGCGCTGTTCCTTACTCGATTGAAAACCGCCGCCGGTGTTTCCAAGTTGCGTAGCGCGTTGCTTAAAGAATTCGGCGATGGAATCGACGCTATCGTAAGTTTTTCCCGCGTACTTCTTCTTCTCTTTGCGATACTCGCCCTGTTCGTAGTCGATTGCCGTTGAACCGCGCGCAAACGACAACCACGATTTTCCCAACGACAGATCTTCCATTAACTCCAATGGCATTTCATTTAGAAACTGCGACGGTTCGGACGCCAGTTCCTCGCCATACACACGGCGCTTCATAGCGTGCGTGACATATAAAAACTGTTCCGCGCGCGTCATCGCCACGTAACAAAGACGTCGCTCTTCCTCCATCTCCGCCGGATCGGTTGCCGAGCGCGAGTGCGGAAACAATCCATCTTCGAGTCCGGCGATAAAAACTATGGGGAACTCCAGCCCCTTTGCCGAATGCGCCGTCATGAGCGTAACCGGCGCGTCTCGCTTGTATTGATCCTGATCGGAGACCAAAGCCGAATGGTCAATGAATTCTCGCAACCCTTCAATGCCCGCTTCGTCATAGTCGACGGCGGCGTTGACCAATTCCTGCAAGTTCTCCAAACGCGCTTCAGCCTCGTCGGTCTTCTCGCCCTTGAGCGCGTTTTCGTATCCAGTGTTAAAGATAGCCGCTTTGACGATGTCGGAAACAGGGGTGTCCGACGACGTGAGTTGTTCGGTCTCGGGTGAAGAACTTTCGGCATTGGACGTTGGATTTTCGCCGAGGCCGGCCATCGCTCCGAGACGCAGGATGATTCGACGAAAGCTGCGCAACGCTGAGACCGCGCGCATGCTCAAGCCCGCGGGCTTATCAACGATCAGCCCGATTGTTTCCCACAGACTCAAGCCATAATCGTTGGCGCGACGCGCAAGTTCCTCAACTGTTTGTTTGCCGATCCCGCGCGGAGGACTATTTATTACGCGCTGTAGCGCAATCGAATCGTTGGGATTCAGAGCGAGTTTCAGGTAGGCAATGATGTCGCGCACTTCCATGCGTTCATAAAACGAAAAGCCGCCCACGATGTTGTAAGCCAAACCGGCGCGACGCATTGCTTCTTCAAAGACACGTGACTGCGAATTCGTGCGATACAACACCGCTGCGCGCAAGTCATAATCCTCGCGCCGATGCTCGGTAATCTTCGACGCCACCCAGCGCGCTTCAGCGTCAGCATCGAATGCCTGGTAATAGCGGACGCGCTCACCTTTGGGATTAGATGTCCAAAGGTTCTTTCCCTTGCGCTCGAGGTTGTGCTTCACAACAGCGCCTGCGACATCGAGGATCGTTTGCGTCGAGCGGTAGTTTTGCTCGAGGCGAATCGTCTTGGTGTTAGGAAAATGCTTTTCGAAGTTGAGGATGTTAGTGATGTCCGCGCCTCGCCATTTGTAGATCGACTGGTCTTCGTCGCCTACCACTGCGATGTTTTGCTGTTTTTCAGTTAGCAAACTAATCAAAGCAAACTGAAGCGAGTTTGTATCCTGGTATTCGTCCACCAGAATGTATTTGAATTTGTTGTTGTATTTCTCCCGTACTTCAGGTACCTCGCGCAGTAAGCGCACCGCTTTGATCATCAAGTCGTCGAAACCGAGCGCGTTGTTCGCATGCAGGCGTTCTTCGTAAAGTTTGTAAACTCGCGCCATGGCGGCCCGGCGCTCGTCCACATAGTCGGCGCGGGCCGCGAATGCATCCACATCTTCGCCGCGGTTCTTGGCGGAGCTAATGGCGGACTGGGTAGCGCGCACGCCAAGGTGCTTTTCGTCATAACCAAGATCCTTGATGCAATTTTTGATTAGCCGCTGCGAATCGTCCTGGTCGTAAATTGTAAAGGTGCGGGTGTATTTATCGTTTAGTTTTTCGATGTCCTGGCGCAGGATGCGCACGCACAAACTGTGAAACGTTGAAACAAGTGGAGCGCTGGAAAGTTCCTGATCGCGCAGCAGTCGCTGCACGCGTAAGCGCATCTCTTCAGCAGCTTTGTTAGTGAACGTAACTGCCAGGATGTTCCAGGGCGCGACTTTTTTCTCCGTGATGAGGTACGCAATGCGGTGCGCGATGACACGCGTTTTACCCGAGCCCGCACCGGCGAGAATCAACAGCGGTCCTTCAGTATGCTGGACGGCGATCTGTTGTTCGGGATTTAGAGAGCTAAGAAAATCTGTCATTACTGTTGAGTCGTCGAAAGTTTCATTTAACCACATGAGTTCGTGCCAACAAAACGTGGCAGGGAAAAAGGTAAATCCGCAGACTTGCAAGGATTTCGCTGATTTCATTTGAAGGTAGAATTGCCGTTTTTCTTCACGTTCTAATCGGTGGAATCTGCGTAATCTGCGGATTAAGTTTGATCGCAAGAATCGGATAGATTCCCTTCGGTCTGACAACTAATATCGATTGCGGTTGAGAATGAAAACAGAGTCTGTGAGGTGTTAAGATGAGCGCTGTGTTGTATGAGCAAATGACAATGTTGCCGGAGACTGGTGACGAACT
>JBPCLZ010000080.1:0-8805 GCA_051002775.1 Pyrinomonadaceae bacterium
GCATCGCGCGAAAGATGAGTGGCGGCATCTTCGGCGGCTTGCGCATAGATCAGTAGGACTTCCGGCCGGAGCTCGGAGCCAGTGAAGTTGTCGAGAAAGACCTTGGCGCGCACTATTCGATCAAAACCGTCCGAGCCTTTAATGAGTCTTAACAGACGGTCGTCATCAGCCGTGCGAGATGGCGCGAACACAGCGTCGCGCTGAATCCAACCGCCCGTGCGCAGCGTCACCTTCACTCTGTAGAAAACGATGCCATCGCGGCTGCGTTTGTCTCCTTTGATGGCTACCAGGCTGCCGCGGCCCATGCGGCGCAGCAACTTTCCTGAAAGCTCGGGGGTTGATCTAAGTGCCGACAATCTTTCATCAGCGACCACGGCCAGCCGCCCGCCTGGCGGTGGCCGGCGCCTGGCGATGGAAGATGGCGTGATGGTGAGCCACAAAAAAATGCCGACTGAGAAGACTCGTAAGAAACGATTCGTCACGACAGCCCTCGCAAAAAGAGATCTATTTAGGGTGAGTTGTTTTCCGGTCGCGCCAGGGTTAGCGGGAGGCGCGACGCCGGGTTTGGATAGAAGCGGTTAACTTGCTGCCTGCTCCAGCTTGCGCAACGAGAATGCGTTGAGCATAGGAGGCGTGATGAAAATGGCAAATCGCCACGGCCAACGCATCGGCAGCGTCGTGCGGTTCGGGAATGCTGTCCAGCCTGAGCAACGTCTTCACCATCTGCTGTACCTGGAATTTTTCCGCGTTGCCGTGACCGACGACTGTTTGTTTGACAAGCCTGGGAGAGTATTCATGAATCGCGATCGCCGCGCGCTCGGCGGCTAGCATGGCCACCCCGCGCACCTGCCCGAGTTTCAAAGTGACTTTGACATTGGTAGCGAGAAAGCCATCTTCAATTGCACAAGCCTCCGGGCTGTGACGTTGAATCACATCCGCCAGCGCATCGGCGATTTTCAACAGTCTAGCCGAAAACCTTTGGCCGGCGTGCGAGCGAATAGTGCCACATTCGACCAACCGGTAGTGCCGCGCATCGCTTTCGATGACACCCCACCCGGTGGTTTCGCTACCTGGATCGATTCCTAAGACGCGCATTGTTAATGTGATAAGGACCGCGTTACGCAAACCAATTTGTTCAAGTCGGTCGCGAGTATACTACAGCGCCCCCCAGCCGCTCCGACTTTTCTCGCCACGATGCAATCGAATCGTTGCCAGATTTTTTGCATTGGAAGTCGACAGCAAATGGCGCATCTTTTGTGGGTTGACAAATACAGAACCGGAAGCGATAGCGACCGGGTTTTACCACTCAACTTGGTGACAAGTATTTGAGGGGCCTTGCAGAAATAATTTCGTCACCTTATCAAGTCGAGTGTAGGACCCGGTCGCTATCGCTTCCGGTTCTGTATTCGTCGACCCACTATAAGCCATTCCCAGGATGCGGGTGGGCGCATACCTGAATATCGATTTCCCGAGCGATGCTTACTCGCCTTTCGGAATCGTCAGTTGCTGTCCAACCTGAATCTTGTCCGGATCGTTCAGCTTGTCGCGATTTGCATAGAAGATGCGCATGTATTCATTTGCATCTCCGTAGTACTGCTTGCTTATGCGAGAGAGATTGTCACCGGCCTTCACCGTGTAGGTCTCACCTTGTCCCTGTCCGCCGCCCGCGGCGGCAGCCGCTGCGCGTGTTTGGTCGATGCTAATCTCAGCCGTAATGTCGTCCTGACCTGGATTGACCAACTTTATCTGATCCCAAAACTTACTCTTGGCGTCTTCAGATGGAGCAGTCCCCTTTATGAAAAGCTTGTTGTCCTGGACATGAAGATTCTGAAATTGAATCTGCTGTTGGTCGGCCATGTTCAGCACCGACTGGTATTTCAATTTCAACTCATTGAAGCGTTGCTGCGCGCCTTGTTGTTGTTCAGCCTCAGAAGCTCCGCGGCCAAACATTTTATCGAAGAGTCCCATGATTGATTTCCTTTCCTGGTTGCGGCTAATGCCTAATTTAAGCAGTCGGGGGTCGTTTGAAGTGCAATGAATGTGCCTAAATAATTTGTCGCGAACTGAACTCGGCGGCTCAATGTGCGACGGCGCCCTTGGGAAACAGCTTGGCCAGCGCGTCCGACGCCAACGACTGCCATTCGTCACTTGAAAGAGCCCAGTCAAACCGTTCGTAATGAAGTTTGCCGTGCTGCGGTGGAGCGCTGAAATCATAAGCTATCGGCTGGCGGAATTTCTCCGGGCCGAGTGGGGAAACTTCCAGGCTCTCGCGCTGAGTTTCGAAACACGCAAACATACGTTGCTTCAATTCCGTGGCGCGCTCATCAAGCAACAGCGTTGTCGTTTCGCGCTCAGTGCCCGGCAGAAAGTCCGGCACCTTCGCTTTAAAGTCTTCGCCGGGATGCAGCCCCATCTCGAATACCACTGGCGGCTTAAAACCGTTTTGCTTCATCAGCCTGAGCGCAGCGTGGGTTGCAAACGCGGTTGCATCGTGATCAGGATGTCCACCTTCGTAAGCATGAGTCACCACTATGTCCGCCGACGATTGCTGCAAAAAAGTGGCGACTTTTTTTGTTAAGTCGGCCAAGCAATCCGATGCGCAGTGGTCGATAATCTCCAGATCAACCACGCGGTCCTCAGGCACATTTGCAATCGCCAGTGCGTGGAGGCACTCTTCCCGGCGCGCTTTCGCATAGTCGGCACGTTCCTCAAACCCGGCAGCTTTTGCATCAAGCATATCGGATGGCGCGCCGTCGGTTACATGCAGGACCGTGACATCGACAAGTTTCGAGATTAAGCAGCCAGCGCCAACTACTTCATCCGCCGGGTGGGCAACGATCACCGAACAACGCAGAGTACGATTTAGATCTCCCGTGCCAAACAATTCGGCATGGGCGGAACGGGGGGCCTTGCGCCATGCGTGTCGAACGGGGTCAGTCATCAGCGGCCACCTTGCTCCTTGGGTTCAGGATAGCGGCGCTTGCCTTTCGCCCTCTGCACTTCTCGCATGGAATCGGGACATGTGCTGTTTATGTCCGGTACGAATTGCAGTGCCGCCTCATTCAGAGTTCCACCCCAAAAGATTGGACAACACCGCTTCTTGGTAAGCCTGCGTGGGATGAATGCGAATCTTTCGGGTGTTTGCCTCAATCTTTTAGGCTTCGCCCCGTAATTTACCTAACAACCCTCATACCAGAGGCAATTTGTGGCATAGACTTCAGTCTGTGGCGTCGCGGGAAGGACGACCAAAGTCTAGCCAGTCACGTGCGGAGTTTCGCAAGAAGGGTTACTGATCCTCGTCTGTTTACGGCATAGACTTTAGCCTGTGGCGTCGCCGGAAGCACGATTAAAGTCTAGCCACTCGCGTGCAAGGTTTCGCAAGAAGGGTTACTGATCCTCGGCAGTTTGTGGCATAGACTTCGGTATGTGGCGTCGCGGGATGCACAGACTAAAGTCTATGCCACTCACGTGCGGGGTTTCGCGAGAAAGTCAGTGCTCGTCGTCAGTTTTTGCGTAAAGAAATTGATCCAAAACCACTCCATCTTTGATGGCGCTACGGCGCATGCGTCCTTCGCAACGATACCCGGCCTTTTCCAGAACTCTTACCGACGCCGCGTTATGAGCGAACGGGATGGCAAAAAGGCGCGTCAGCTCAAGATGTTTGAAGGCATGGTCGGTGATGGCTTTGAGCGCGGCAGTGACTATGCCTTTTCCCCAATGTTGCTCGCTAAGCCAATATCCGACTTCAGCTGAACAGCGATCGACGTCCTCCTGTAGCACCAACGCTATTCCGCCCACTGCTTCGCCATCTACATCGATGGCAAAGTTAGTTTCGGGGGTTTTAGTTGTGACGTGCTGGATCCACTGTTCGGCGTCCGCGCGCGTGTAAGGATGTGGAAAGCGGTCACGCAGGTTGATCCAGATTTTCCGATTGTTCGCGTGTAAAGGCAGCGTGTCTTCGTCACCGTGCCGCCACGAACGAATTGTGCAAGGTCCGCAACGCAGCTCCATAATTCCGATCTTCTCTCCGGCGCTATTTCTTTGTCGAAGAACTCAATGCTTTCCGAGTTGCTCAAAGTTGCATTGCTTTGGTTTCTTTTCCGGGCGCCAGCGCAGGAACTTTGTGCCGTGACGAAAACGGCCGCCGGTGAAGTGATCATATTGAACTTCCACTACCAATTTCGTTTTTAGCGGCTGCCACTCGGCTGAACGCTCGGTGCTCCAGCGGCTTGGGCCACCGGGCGCGTTTCCGGTAAAACCAGGTGGTCCAATCAGCGGCTCTAGTTTTTTCGTCAACTCTTTCTTCCCGGCTTCATTAAAACTTGAGGTGAAACCCACGTGATGCAGCAGACCTTCATCGTCGTATAGACCGAGCAACAGCGATCCGACGACCTTGCCTTTCGACGCGTAACGAAATCCGCCCACTACGCAATCGGCGGTGCGCATCCGTTTGACCTTCTGCATGCCATCGCGCGAACCCGAGCGGTAAGGAAAATCGCTGCGCTTGGCAATTACGCCGTCCAATTTAAGACCAGTCGATGACAGCCACTTCTGAGCCGTCGCATAGTTTTCTGTTTTGGGCGACAACTCGATACTGGCATTTTTTGCGAAGTATTTTTTTGCAAACTTCTCCAGCTTCGGACGACGTTTGACCAGCGGCTCATCAAAGATGGCCTTACCGGCATCATCAACTAAAAGATCGAAGATGATGTAATTTGCCGGCGTTGCCTGCGACAGTTTCTGAATCCGGCTGGCGGCGGGATGAATGCGCTGAAGCAGATCGTCAAACGACAGTCCTCCTTTGACCGGTATGACCAATTCACCGTCAAGCACAAATTTGGACGCTTTCAACTTTAGTAACGCTTCGACTATTTCCGGAAAGTAGCGCGCGAGTGGCTGGCCGGACTTTGATTGCAGTTCAACTTTGTTTCCATCGCGGAAGGCCAAACAGCGAAACCCGTCCCACTTCGGTTCGTATTCCCATTGGGCACCGCTGGGAATTTTTTCGACCAGCAGCGCTTCCATCGGCGGAAATGGCGGTTTGATAGGAAGGGACATGATCGTCAAGCTCTGGAGCTGTGATTGACTCAGTCAAGACGTCGAGGAAAGCCACGCGGCTTTGCACAAAACTAATCCCGCAAGGCGAGTTGCGACGAGATAGCATGGTAAAAGTAGCTTGTCGTGGGTCAATGAATACAGAACCGGAAGCGGTAGCGACCGGGTTGCACTTGCGATACACAAAATCTCCAGGTCAAATGCAATCACCGTAAACTCCTCGCTTCCGATGGCCGTGATCCTATGCTACGCAGACCCGGTCGCTACCGCTCCCGGTTCTGTATTCGTCGACCCACGACGCAGGCGTTACGACTTTCTCTGAAAGCCAAGCAACCTGGCTACCACGCAATGCCATAGTCTTCCCCGTGATTACTCGACCCACCCCACATTGTCCCGTGCTTCTGATCGATTTGAATGGCATTGATTGGTCCTGACGTGCGTTCTTCAAAGGTCAACTCATAACCCATGCGCCGCAGTTCCGCACGCACCCATGCCGGCATAGACTCGGCGAGCAGGATGCGTCCCGGCCGTGTTTCGTGTTCTCCGAATGAGCTGCGCATTTGAAAGCTATTGATGTTAGGCGCCTCACTGGCCTCTTGCACGGTCATGCCAAACTCTACAATATTCAAAAAGAACTGAAGCAGATTCTGATCCTGACTGTCCCCTCCCTGCACTGAAAAACAGAGGAAAGGCTTGCCGTTCTGCAACGCCAAGGTCGGCGTCAGGGTAACGCGCGGGCGCTTGCCGGGCTCGATGACGTTGAAAGGACCCTCTGCCGGATCGGTTACAAAGCTTTGCGCGCGCTGGCTGATGCCGATACCGGTATGTCTTGCAATCACGGCGGGCACCCAACCACCGCTGGGCGTCACTGAAACCATCCAACCCTCCTCGTCTGCTGCCTGCACCGAAGTCGTGCCGGCGTAGAAAGCGCGCTTGAAATCGTCGTCTGATGATGGACGTGAAAAAGCTTGTATTGGCGGACGAACGGTATCTTGATTCCCGGTTGGCGCAGACGTTGGCAAAGCCTTCGGTTTCACATTCCATTTCTCGAGTAGTGCGCGATACGGATTAACTTCATCCTGGAAGGGATAGGGATCGCCGGGGGCAACTGCCGGATCATTGCGTTCCTTATTTAGTAATTTGACCCGTTCTTTGGCGTAATCTTTGGAGAGCAGACCCCGGATAGGTTCGGCGGGTGGAAAGTAGGGATCACCGTAATAGAAATCCCGATCGGCAAACGCAAGATTCATGGCCTGATAGATAGTGTTGATATAGTGCGCGCTGTTATAGCCCATGCCCTTAAGATCGAAGTTCTCAAGAATGTTCAATGCCTGAAGCATTGCTGGTCCTTGTGTCCATTGTGACAGTTTGTAAACCTCGATCCCTTTGTAGGTCGTCTTGACCGGTTCCTCGATTCGCACTTTCCAGTTGCTGAGATCTGCCGCGGTGATCAGTCCCCCTTCTTCCTGTACGCCACGCGCCAGCTCACGCGCGATGTCTCCTTTATAGAAGCGATCATAGGCTGCGTAAATCGCCTCCTTTCTATTTTTGCCGGCGGTAAGTGCCTGTTGCTCAGCTTCCACAAGCTTACGCAGTGTCGCCGCCAAATCGGGCTGGCGAAAAATTTGTCCTGCTTCCGGCGCTTCGCGTTTCTGCCCCAGACGCGGCAGCAACAGTTCGCGTGAGTAACGCCATTGCTTCAGCCGATTCTTTTCGCGCTCAATGGTGTTTACGAGTTGCGCTTCGATCGGATAGCCATTGGCGATCTCAATGGAAGGATTGAGCACATCCTTCAAACTGAGCTTGCCATACTCAGCCAACATGACGAGCAGTCCGCCCGGCGTACCCGGCGTGACCGCCGCGAGCGGGCCATACTCGGGCGGGTACTTCATCCCCTTCGCCTTATAGAATTCGGCGGTCGCACCCGTTGGCGCGACGCCCAATGCATTGATGCCGATGACTTTTCGCGTGTGCGGATTGTAGATGAGCGCTTGCGTCTCACCGCCCCACGAAAGCGTGTCCCACATCGTTGAGGCAGCGGCGAGCATCGCGCAGGCAGCGTCAACGGCATTGCCACCCTTCTGGAAGATCATTGCGCCGGCCGTGGCTGCCAGCGGCTTACCCGTGATCGCCATCCAATGACGGCCGTGAAGTGGCGGTTTCTGAGTTCTTTGTGCATTGAGTCGCAACGGAAACGCGGCCGAGATCATCATGCAAAGAAAAAAGCTAAGGAGCGATTGTGTTTTCTTTAGGGGCATTTTTTTCCTGTCGCTGCAGATCGGCTCTACTAGTTTGATTCTGCATTTTTTGCGAAATGTTTGGCGCTCTCGGGTTCGTAGATTGAAGTTGGAAGTGCAACAAATACAGAACCGAGAGCGGACCGGGGTCCCCGCGCAGGCAGCCCGCGTGGGGTGGTGGTAGCGACCGGATGCTAGCATTCAATGTTGAAGTCCGCTCAAATACTTTATTCATCCTCCGATAGCCTCCGGTCACTACCGCTCTCGGTTCTGCATGAGCGTCACTATTTGTTGGAGGCATCAGTCCTATTCGCCGATTAATATTGTTAGAGCAAAATCTATTTTACTGCACCCGGGCCCGGTTCAGATAGATCAGCAATCATTCTTAATTTAAGGCATCGTCCTTGCTGTCTAATTAAAGCGCGCCTTTCGCAGCTTTTAATTGGACCGTGGTAGTGCGCAAAGCAGACAGACGAAGTCCCCCGCTCGTACCGTATGCCTACAATTCATTCGGCAGGTTAAGACCAACATCTTAATTCTGAGGGACAATGCATGAGCAAACCAGTTGAAAAAGAAGTAGCCGTGCCGGAAGAGGTGGAGCAAACTCTTTCCGTTTGGACTGACACGGCCGCCGTTCCGCTGGAGACGCCGTTGACCGATCGCATCAATGCGGACGTTTGTGTTGTGGGTGCCGGCATCGCCGGGATGACCACCGCTTACCTGCTGGCTTGCGAAGGAAAGTCAGTCGTCGTGCTTGATGATGGTCCAATCGGCGGCGGCATGACCGGACGGACAACTGCACATCTCGTTAACGCGCTCGACGATCGTTACTTCGAATTGGAACGCCTGCACGGCGAAGAAGGAGCGCGACTGGCCGCCGAAAGTCACACCGCAGCCATTGATAGAGTCGAGCAAATTGTTAAGGACGAAAAAATCGATTGTGAGTTTGAACGCTTGGACGGTTACCTGTTTGTTCCGCCTCGCGAGTCGAAGAAAATTCTTGATGACGAGTTAGCAGCAATTCACCGGGCGGGGTTGACCGATATTGAAAAGGTTGAGCGCGTGCCCTGGGATTCGTACGACACGGGACTGGCTCTAAGGTTTCCGCGACAAGCGCAGTTTCATCCCCTTAAATATTTGGCGGGCTTGGCGACGGCCATAAAACAAAAAGGCGGACGCATTCATACCGAAAGTCACGCGAAAGAGATTGAAGGCGGCAAGCAGGCGCGCGTTGAGACAAATGGCGGCGGCGTAGTGACTGCCGACGCGGTCGTAGTGGCGACTAACAGTCCCGTCAACGATCTACTCGCGATTCACACCAAACAGGCCGCCTATCAAACCTACGTGATCGGAGCGCGCATTCCGAAGGGTTCGGTTGCGCGCGGTCTCTACTGGGACACGCCCGATCCGTATCATTACATTCGCATTGAAACAGTCGGCAAAGGCGCGGACGCTCATGACGTTTTAATTGTGGGCGGTGAAGATCACAAGACGGGACAAAAGGATGACGCGG
>JBPCLZ010000081.1:0-16644 GCA_051002775.1 Pyrinomonadaceae bacterium
CCGAGCGGGAATTGGTCCAGCTATCCGCCACACAAACATGACGTACATAGTCCGCCTGAGGAGGTGGACCTCGAAGAGCTTTACTACTACAAGATTGATCGTCCCGAGGGATATGCAATTCAAAGAGTCTATACGCCGGACGGCCGCATCGATCAGACGCTCACGGTGCGCGACGGTGAGCTGGTGCTGATTCCTGAAGGCTACCATCCAGTCGTAGCTGCGCATGGCTACAACGTCTATTACCTTAACGCGCTTGCCGGCAGCGCGCGGTCTATGGCGGCTTCGGACGATCCCGATTACGCCTGGGTGCGGCAGTCGTGGAGTGATCAGGACGCCCGCGTGCCGCTGGTGAAAGGCCTTACGAGAAAATGACGACGGATCGAGCCTACGACATTTTGCTGATGGGCCGAAGTTCTATTGACCTTTACGCGAATGAGATCGGCGCGCCTTTCCACGAGATCAAGAATTTTGCTGCTTACGTCGGCGGTTGCCCAACTAACATCAGTGTCGGGACTCGCCGCTTGGGGCTGCGGTCTGTGCTGCTGACGGCAGTCGGCGAAGACCCGGTGGGAGATTTTGTACTGCACTTTCTCGAGCAGGAAGGCGTGGTCCATAAATTCATTCCGCGCAAAAAGGGACGGCGTACGAGTGCGGTCATTCTGGGCATCGAGCCGCCTGATAAATTTCCCCTCGTCTTCTATCGTGACAATTGCGCTGACATCGCACTGACTATAGAGGATGTACTGGCCGCGCCGGTTGCCGAGAGTCACATTTTGTTGATTTCGGGTACGGGGCTGAGCCGTGAGCCAAGTTGCAGCGCCACCATCTTTGCCGCCGAGCGCGCCCGGGCCTCGGGGGCTAAAGTCGTCCTCGATCTCGATTTTCGTCCGGATCAGTGGCACGACGCGCGCACCTTTGGCGTGACCGTACGTTCGGTGCTGCGTTTAAGTGATGTGGTGCTGGGTACCGCCGACGAGGTGAAGGCTGGCGCGCTTCGAGAAGACGTTTCTGTTACCGTCGAACATTCGCAAGTGTCCGGGGCGCAAGTAAGTGGCGACATTTCGGAAGCGGTGGCTGCGATTCTCACTGCCGGTCCCGAAGCTCTGGTCCTTAAGCGCGGCGGAGAAGGAACCACTGTTTACTTAGCCAGCGGCGAAAAGATCGAGGCAGCCACATTTCCGGTCGAGGTATACAACGTGCTCGGCGCGGGTGACGCTTTCGCAAGCGGCTTTCTTTACGGCTACCGCAAAGGTTGGGATTGGTATCGTGCGGCGCGAATGGGTAACGCGTGCGGCGCAATTGTCGTGACGCGTCACGGTTGCGCCAACTTCATGCCGTATCAACAAGAAGCCCTCGCCTTCATCGAAGAACGAGGAGGATTTTAGATGGAGATGTTTCTCGACACAGAGTTTCTGCCGGTGGCTGCATTGTCGAAGATAACCGAAGTGCGCGTGACCGATCCCGAGTGCGCGCTGCGCGCGGCCAGGGCCCGGAAGCGACGTAGCAATCTCACGCTCGACGGGAAACTCAATATCCTGGCGGCAGATCATCCTGCCCGTCGCGTAACGAAAGTCGGTGAGGACCCGCTCAGAATGGCCGACCGTCATGGTTACCTCGCGCGGATTGTACGGGTACTGCAAAGCGATGTTGTCGATGGCGTGATGGCGACAATGGACGTGCTCGAAGACTTATTGGTTCTTCATCACCTGGTCCTGGAAGCTGGTGGTCGGGGATTGCTGGACGACAGGCTGCTGATTGCCAGCCTTAATCGCGGCGGTCTCGCCGGCACAAGCTGGGAAATGGATGATCCGATCACCGGTGCGTCGCCGGCCACGTGTGCCGCGCTGAAGTTGGATGGAGCAAAGCTGTTGATGCGTCTTTGTGATGACGAAGCTGGTTCGCTCGAGACTATGCTTTATTGCAGCACAGCAGTTACAGAAATGAATGCACTCGGTCTGCCGACATTTCTTGAACCTTTACCCGTGGTCAAAGACAACAACAACTATAAGGTGGTAAAAACTGCCGAAGCTCTAGCGAAGATCGTTGGTGTAGCTTCCGCATTAGGGGATAGCAGCCGTTACCTCTGGCTGAAATTACCCTACTGCGAAAACTATGACGTCGTGGCCGGCGCTACGACGCTTCCGATCTTACTGCTCGGCGGTGAATCGGTGGGCGACGCTACTCTACTTTTACGAGAAATAGCTGCCGGACTTGCGGCCGGGCCGAACGTGCGCGGTGCTCTCGTCGGCCGCAACGTTCTTTATCCCGGCCCCGAAGATCCGATGGTTGTGGCCCAGGCAGGCGGCTCAATCATTCACCACAATTGGACGGTCGAGCAGGCAATGAACGCCCAGTCGGAGCGCCGGCCCGACCTGAATGAGATCGCCGGTTATTTCCAACGCGTAACAAGCCAAGCCGTGTAAGATACGTGACCGCTCAAATGTTATCAGGTGTGGAATCATTGATGCGTCGGTCCCATGCAGTCAGTACCACCACGCGGTAGCGGGTGGGTCCGGCCAGCACTCGTTCATCTGACGGTTATAGTTACGCAGCGAAACCCACCCGCTACCGCGTGGTGGTACTGACTTCACGGCGACCAAAGCAGTGATCAATCGGTACTGATCTATCGCCGACGTTGTGCACGAACCACCGAAGCCAGCAGGTTGTCCCAAAGCAATAATGAAAACTGAGAGACTAACTACTGCCCAGGCGCTGATCACCTTTTTACAAAATCAGTACGTTGAGCGCGATGGACAAGAGGCCGCGTTCTTTGCCGGGGTGTGGGGAATTTTCGGACACGGTAACGTAGCGGGAATCGGCCAGGCGTTGCAGCAAATGCCCGAGTTCCGTTATTACCTGGCGCGCAATGAACAGGCGATGGTCCATACGGCTACGGCGTACGCAAAGATGAGCAATCGTCTCCGCGCATTTGCCTGCACTTCTTCAGTAGGTCCCGGGGCGACGAACATGATTACCGGCGCCGCGACCGCAACGATTAACCGCCTGCCCGTGCTGCTGCTCCCCGGCGATATCTTCGCTCGTCGAAACGTAGCACCCGTACTGCAACAACTGGAGTCGGGCGACACCCAGGACATATCCGTCAACGACGCCTTCAAGCCCGTCTCGCGCTATTGGGATCGTATCAATCGACCAGACCAATTGCCGTCCTCTTTAATGGAGGCGATGCGCGTGCTGACATCACCCGCGCACACTGGCGCAGTGACGCTCGCGCTTCCGCAGGACGTGCAGGCAGAAGCGTGGGATTATCCTGTTGAACTTTTCGCCAAACGCGTTTGGCATATCCCGCGAGCGTTAGCAGATCGCGCGTTACTCGCGCGCGCTGTGGAATGGATTCGCGCTGCGCAGCAGCCTTTTATCATCGCGGGCGGCGGAGTCATCTATAGCGAAGCATGCGAAGCACTGACGCGCCTCGTCGAACAGACGGGAATTCCGGTCGGGGAGACGATGGCCGGTAAAGGCACGCTGCCGTGGAATCATCCGCAAAATCTTGAAGCCGTCGGGGCCACCGGAACACCCGGCGCTAACATCGTCGCACGCGAGGCCGACCTCGTTATCGCCGTCGGAACGCGGCTCAGCGATTTTCCGACCGCATCAAAAACTGCTTTCCAGAATCCCCTTGTGCGGTTCATCAATATCAACGTGGCTGAATTCGATGCCTGCAAACATGCGGCGCTACCGCTCGTTGCGGATGCACGCACCACGCTCAATGAGTTAAGCGAAGCGGTGGAAGGCTATCGGGTTAGCGACGAGTACACGTCTCACGTCGCCTCCTTTAAAGAGCAGTGGAAGGTAGAGGCTGAAAGTTTATTTAATCGCGGACAAGATCCGCCGATCAGCCAGAGCGAAGTCATTGGAATCGTCAACAGTTTTTCCCGGCCGCGGGACGTAGTGGTCTGCGCCGCCGGCAGTTTGCCGGGAGACCTCCACAAACTCTGGCGCACGCAGGACCCGAAGGGCTATCACCTAGAATATGGCAACTCATGCATGGGCTACGAAATTGCCGGCGGACTTGGGGTCAAGATGGCGGACCCAGCACGCGAGGTGTATGTGATGGTCGGCGATGGGTCTTACCTGATGATGTCATCCGAGATCATCACGACAATCCAGGAGGGCTATAAATTAACTATTGTCCTGTTGAATAATTATGGCTTCAGTAGCATTGGCGGGCTGTCGCAAGCGCTTGGTTCCGCGGGCTTCGGTACAGACTACAAAGCGCGAAGTTCTGAGAGTGGCCAATTAGATGGCGCACGTTTGGAGGTTGACTTCCGAGCTAATGCGGCCAGCTTGGGAGCGCACGTGATTAGCGCCACGACGCGCGACGATTTACAGCAGGCTCTTGAGCAAGCACGCCTGGAGAAACGAACCACCGTCATCGTGATCGAAGTTGATAAAGAAGTGCGCGTGCCCGGCTACGAGTCGTGGTGGGACGTGCCTGTCGCTGAGGTTTCGGAAATGGAAGCGGTCAAGCGCGCCCGCAAAGCTTACGATGAAGCCGTAAAGCGAGAGCGAAATTTTCTTTAGACCTGCGGTACACACTATGTGAAATCCCCGCAGCGCTTACGATAATTTGCAGGTTAGGAAGGGTGGCTTGCCCCCGCGCGAGCGCCAACGGCGCGACTGGTTCGGTATTATTCAACCGACAGTAAACCAAACCTTTTTAGGGAGATCAGTTTGAACTTTGAACCGAGCCCCGCAAACTCGAAAGCTGAACTAACCAAGTCGCGCCGCCGGCGCTCGAGCGGGGGCAAGCCGCCCTTCCTAACCGGCGAGTTGGCAAGGCTTGAGTTGTCCTTTTGAGATCAACTAGTTTCAGGCAGCCGGGCGAGGGCAGGCTGTTTCTAAGACAAACATCAGCGCGCTAACGTATATCGTTCTGACAACATGACCCAGATGACAGATACCCCAGTCCTCGAGATGCGTCACATTGGCAAGACGTTTCCCGGCGTTGTGGCACTGAATGACGTTGATTTCGATCTGCGGCGTGGCGAAGTTCACATCCTCCTCGGGGAGAACGGCGCCGGAAAATCCACGCTCATGAAAATCCTGAGTGGTGCCTATCAGAAAAGCGCGGGCCAAATCATTCTCGATGGCGGCGAAGTTGAGATCAAAAATCCGAAGCACGCGCAAACACTGGGCATCAGCACCATCTATCAGGAATTCAATCTCATTCCGCATTTGTCGGTCGGGGAAAATATCTTTCTCGGACGCGAGCCGAAGCGCCTGCCGGGCCTAATTGATCAGCGCGCTATCTTTCAAGAGGCGACGCACTCCTTAAGCGGTTTAGGTCTGACACTCAATCCTCGCAAGTTAGTTAAAGAACTGAGAGTGGCTGAACAGCAGATGGTCGAAGTGGCCAAGGCCCTCTCACTGGACGCCAGGATCCTGATTATGGACGAGCCCACTGCCGCGCTTACTGAGCACGAGATCAAAGAACTCTTCGCTACCATCCGCACGCTCAAAGCGAAAGGTGTCTCCATAATTTACATATCGCACCGCATGGAGGAACTGTTTGAAATTGGCGACCGTGTCACCGTCTTGCGCGACGGACGCTCAGTCGGCACTTACGACGTGCGCGCGATGAGCAAGTCCGAACTGATCCGGCTGATGGTCAATCGCGAATTGACAGAGCTGTTCCCTAAAGAGAAGGCCGCGAGAGGCGCGGAGGTGGTGCGCGTTGAAGGGTTAAGCACCAAGGGCGGTTTGAAGGATATTAGCTTCACCCTTCACAAAGGAGAAGTTCTGGGAATCGCCGGGCTTCTTGGCGCGGGGCGAACGGAACTGGCGCGGGCGATTTTTGGTCTCGATAAGATCACTTCGGGAACTATCTACATAAACGGCCAACCGCGACGCATCGGCTCACCGCGGGCCGCAATCAATTCCGGAATTGGATTTCTCACTGAGGACAGAAAGCAACAGGGACTTGTCTTACCGTTGTCGGTGAAAGCGAACCTTTGCCTTTCGAGTGTGGACAAGTTTTCGAGCTGGGGCGTCATGAAGACGAACGAAGAACAGCAGGCAGCGGACCGCTATGTGAAGGACCTGAGAATTAGAACGCCCAGCCTCGATCAAAAGGTCGTGTTTTTGAGTGGTGGCAATCAACAGAAAGTAGTGCTTAGCAAGTGGCTTTGCTCCGAGGCGGAAGTTTTCATCTTTGATGAACCCACGCGTGGCGTGGACGTAGGCGCGAAAACGGAAATCTATCAGCTGATGAACCGACTAACAGCAACCGGCGTAGCTATTATCATGATTTCATCAGAGTTGCTCGAAGTATTGGGCATGAGTGATCGCATTCTGGTGATGCGCGGAGGCAGAGTGGCGGGTGAGTTCTCCGCCGAGGAAGCAACTCAGGAGAAAATCTTACAATGCGCCTTGGAGGAATAGCCCTACGTCAGAATTTTTTCGCACACTACGGCCGGCAGCTCGGTACGTTGGCTGGGCTGTTAGGACTTGTCATTGTCCTGTGGGCCCTGACGCCCCATTTCTTAACCATCTCGAATCTCCTGAATGTTGCCGAGCAAGCGACGATCATCGCGATCGTCGCAGTGGGCATGACCTTCGTCATCATTACCGGCGGCATTGATTTATCAGTGGGGTCGGTGCTCGCGTTTGCAGGTGTGGTCATGGCTAGCGCGCTTCACAGCGGCGTTGCTCTGCCGTTGGCGTTGCTGATTGGTTTAGGAGTTGGTCTCCTCTGCGGGCTCGTGAACGGGCTGCTGATCACGATCGGGCGACTGCCTCCTTTCATCGCAACCCTCGGCATGATGAGTGTGGCTCGCGGCGCAGCTTTGATGTTTACGGAAGGCAGACCGATTTCAGGCTTTCCGGAAGGGTTCCGCTCACTTGCGACTGGAGAAGTGTTAAGAATCCCGACCCCGGTGGTCATCATGATCGTTGTGTATCTCATTGCACATTTTGTTTTAAGACGCACTAAGTTGGGCCGTTACACTTATGCCATTGGCGGCAATGAAGAGGCCGCCTTGCTGTCCGGAATCAACGTCCGCGTTTACAAGACGATGGTGTACGGCATTGCCGGGATGCTTGCTGGACTGGCCGCCGTTCTGCTAACCGCGCGACTGAATTCAGCGCAACCCATCGCCGGGATGAATTACGAGTTGGACGCGATAGCGGCCACCGTAATCGGCGGCACTAGTCTGCTCGGTGGTGAAGGGACCGTGGTGGGAACTTTGATCGGCGCACTGATCATGGCAGTACTGCGAAACGGTTTGAACCTTTTGAGCGTCTCGTCTTTTTTTCAACAAGTAGTGATCGGCTCGGTTATCATCCTCGCCGTGCTGATCGATATGGGATTAAAGAGGCGAGGGAAATAGCACTTCAAAAATCGTTAAGACAACAAGGAGAAACGTGTATGAAGAAGAATCTGGTTCTAATTCTGTTGGGAATCCTGTCACTTACTTTCCTGAGTTGTCAGCGAGGCGCCGACCAGGCCGGCGGCGCTCCGAGAATAGCGCTGGTGCTTAAGACTCTAAACAACCCCTTCTTTATCGACATGAAAAAAGGAGCCGAAGATAAGGCTAAACAGTTGGGAGTTGAGCTTACCGTGCAAGCGGCAGAACGCGAGGTTGATGTGGAAAAACAGATGCAAATCATCGAGAACCTGATTCAAACGAAAGTCGCGGCATTATGCGTGACGCCGAGCGGATCGAGAGAGATTGTCCCTGCGATTGAAAAGGCAAACCGCGCGAACATTCCCGTCGTCATCGTGGATACGCGCGTCGATCCGAAGACGATGGGTGAATCGACGGGGAAGATCGCAACCTTCATCGGTTCAGACAACTATGAAGGCGGCAAACTCGCCGGCGAATTCATCGCGAAGAAATTGGGCGGCAAAGGTAAGGTCGCAATACTGGAAGGTATTCCGGGACACGAGACTGGCGACTCCAGGCTGAGAGGCTTCCGCGAAGCGATCAAGGCAACTCCGGGAATCGAGATCGTCGCCTCGCAAACCGCCAACTGGGAAAGGGATCAGGGCTTCAATGTTTTCCAGAACCTTCTTCAATCTCATCCGGACGTGCAGGCTGTGTTCGCTTGTAGCGACTTGATGGCATTGGGTGCTGTCGAAGCAATTGCCGCCGCGAAAAAGACTGGGCAGATCACCGTCGTCGGCTTTGACGCTTCGGACGAAGCACGCAAGGCGGTGCTGAGCGGAACCATGGACGCCACCGTCGCACAGTCTCCCGCGGAAATGGGAGCGCTTGCGGTTGAGAACGCTTACCGTCTGTTGAAGGGTGAGCCGGTCAAAGACGAGTTCGTCGTTTCCATCAAACTGATCTCGAAAGAAAATGCAGCGGAGAAGTAAGCAAGGTCAGAAGTCAGAAGTCAGAAGTCAGAAGTCGGAAGTCAGAGGTCAGAAGTCAGAGGTCAGAAGTCGGAAGTCAGAGGTCAGAAGTCAGAGGTCAGAAGTCGGAAGTCAGAGGTCAGAAGTCAGAGGTCAGAAGTCGGAAGTCAGAGGTCAGAAGTCATCGGTCAGAAGTCAGAGGTCAGAAGTCAGAATTTCAGGAGTCAGAGATCACAAGTCATCGGTTAGGTTCTGACCTCTGACCTCTGACCTCTGACCTCTGATCTCTGATCTCTGATCTCCGATCTCTGACCTCTGATCTCCGACCTCTGGCATAGGGAGCAAAGAATGACTAAGAAGCTAGGCATTGGTGTGATCGGGTTGGGCCGGCTTGGCAGTTCGTATGCAAAATATTTTACCGGTCGCATCGCCGGCGCGGCCCTCGTCGCCATATCCGATGTGAACGAAACTGCAGTCGCCACCCTGGCTGCGGAGTTAGGCATCTCCAAAACTTATACCAACTATCAGGACTTGATCGCTGACGAAGAGGTCGAAGGCGTAGTCATCGTCAGCCCAACCAGCACGCATCAGGAAATCGTGCATGAGGCAGCGAACCAGCGCAAACCGATCTTCTGTGAGAAACCTTTATCAATCTCGCTTGATGCGGCGCGCGCGATGCTTGGTATCGTCGAACAGACGGGCGTGTTCTTTCAGATGGGTTTCATGAGGCGCTTCGATAAAGGTTATGTCGCAGCCAAGCGCCAAATTGAAGAAGGCGTAATCGGCACGCCCGTTGTTTTTAAATCGTCATCGCGCGACCCTTACCGCCCAAGCCTTGAATACCTCGACCCGGCTCACAGCGGTGGGCTGTTCATAGATTGCGGCATTCATGATCTCGATCTCGCGCGTTGGTACATGGGTGAGATAGCGAGCGTATACAGCATCGGCGGGACCCTGGCCTATCCGGAGATGAAAGAGATTGGCGACATTGATAACGCCATCGCCAGCCTCTATTTCACCAGCGGCGCTCTCGGCACGATTGATCTAAGCCGGAACGGCGTGTACGGGTATGACATACGCACCGAAATTCTCGGAACTGAGGGCACGCTCAAAATTGGTTATCTACGTGAGACTCCCGTTCTGGTCATGACTAAAAACGGTATCACTCATGACACAGTGCCTTATTTCACCGAGCGCTTCGAGCAGGCCTACATCACGCAGCTCCAGGATTTCGTGAACAACGTCTTGCAAGATAAACTGCCATCAGTCACGTGCGCCGACGGCGTGTCTGCTTTACAGGCAAGCGCGGCGGCTACGTTGTCATTCAAAGAAAATCGCCCCGTGAAAATCCAGGGCGGCGAGTTCGTGTAATCCAATGAGCATCGGAAAACGACACTGTCGGAAGGATGAGGTCGTACCACCTCGCGGTAGCGGGTGGGTTAATCGTTGGTGATCTCAGGCGAACGAACCCACCCGCTACCGCGAGGTGGTACTGACTTCACCACTGCGTGAATTAGCGATGACAAAGGATCGCAGATGACTATCAAGGTCGGGAATGCACCGGTGAGCTGGGGCGTGATGGAAGTTGCAGGTTGGGGCGAGCAGATAGCCTACAACAAAGTGCTCGATGAGATCGCCGAAGCTGGTTATGCAGGCACGGAACTTGGACCTTATGGTTATTTTCCGACTGAGCCCAAGCAGTTGGCATCTGAACTCGCAGCGCGCCAGTTGCAATTAGTCGCTAGCTTCGTACCTATTCCGCTGGCCCATCCTGAACGACATGACGAGGGCTATCAGGAGGCGATGAAGGTTGCACAACTGCTGGCGCAGAGCGGCGCGCATTTGATCGTGCTGGCCGATGAGATGAGCGAAGAGCGCATGGCCGTCTCTGGTCGTGTTGATGAAGAGCGCGATAGCATGAGTGACACGCAGTGGGAAGGCGCAGCGCAGATTCTAAATCGCATCGCTGATGCTTGCCGCAAGCTGGGATTGTCCGCGGTCTTCCACCACCATGGCGGTACGTTCGTCGAAACTCCTAAAGAGATCGCGCGTCTATGTAAGAGTACAGATCCTGAGCTGCTCGGACTCTGTCTGGACACGGGCCATTACGTCTTGGGTGGCGGCGACCCGGTTGATGCTGTGCGCTCTTACGGCGCGCGCATCCGGCATCTTCATCTTAAGGATGTGCAACTTCCCGTGCTTGAAGCCGCGCGCCGGGACGAGATCGGCTTCCTTGATGCGGTACGACGCGGCGTATTCTGCGAACTCGGTGACGGCACGGTCGATCTGAATACGGTTATTAAGGAGATGACGGCGGGCGGTTATTCCGAATGGGCCATAGTTGAACAAGATGTTGATACTCGCAATATGGATGTGAAGCCATTTGAGAGTGCGCGGCGCAGCCGGCAATATCTGCGAAACGTGATCGGTATCTGAAATAGGCGTCAGGTGCCGGGTTACCCGACACCTGACACCCGACACCTGGCACCCGACACCTATTCATGTCTGTTCTCCGACTATCAAATATTGCCAAGCGATTCGGCCCAACAGTGGCGCTCGACGGCGTAGATCTGGAGTTACGCAAGGGCGAAGTCCATGCTCTCATCGGTGAGAACGGCGCCGGCAAGAGCACCTTGATGAACATTCTCGTTGGGGCGCTGCGGCCCGATCGCGGGCACATGGAAATTGATGGTCGTCCCTATGCGCCAACATCACCGCTCGATGCACACCTTCACGGCATCGCACTTATTCATCAGGAGCTTTCGCTCGCACCGCACCTTTCCGTGGCGGAGAACATACTCATGGGTATCGAACCCAGCCGCTGGGGATTGTTGGATAGAGATGCCGCTCGACGCAAAACGTTGGAGGTCCTTGAAAGTTTTCACCATCCTGAAATCCATCCAGATCGGCGCGTGGCCGACCTGCCGCTTGCGGCGCGTCAAGTTGTCGAAATCTGCCGCGCGCTGGCCGCTCGTGCCAACATCATCCTAATGGATGAGCCTACCAGCAGCCTGCAACGCGATGATGTGGAGCACCTCTTTGCTTTGATTCGCAGGCTGCGTAATGAGGGGATCAGTGTGATTTACATCAGCCACTTCCTCGAAGAGGTGCGCGAGATCGCCGATAGCTTCACTGTGCTTAGGGACGGACAAAGTATCAGCACCGGCACGCTTGGGAAGATAACCAACGATCAACTAATCGCACAGATGGTCGGGAGGCCAGTACAGAATCTCTTCCCGTCGCATAAACGAGAACGTTCAGGGGAAGTACTTCTTGAAGTTCGCGATCTGGCCGCGCCGCCTGAGCTAAAGCATGCCAGCTTTGAGCTTCGTCGCGGGGAGATTCTCGGCATGGCCGGACTGATGGGATCCGGACGTACCGAGTTGGTGCGCGCTCTTTTCGGTCTTGCTACGCCGCAATCCGGCACCTTTATCCTGAACTCTAAATCCTTTTCAGCACATGCCGGCACGCCTTCACTCCGTTTACACCAGAGCATCGGGTATTTGAGCGAAGACCGCAAAGGTGAAGGGCTGCCACTCGCGCTTTCCGTTGCCGACAACACCACGATCACGCGCTTTTCCTCCGTCGCCCGTTGGGGTTGGCTCGACCTTGCAAAACAGTGCCGGCAGTCAGAGAAGTGGATGCAACAACTCGCAATTAAGGCGCGCACGCCGCAACAGCCCGTCCGTACGCTCTCGGGCGGCAATCAGCAGAAAGTAGTCATTGCGCGCCTGCTTCATCAGGACGCTGACGTGCTGCTGTTGGATGAACCTACGCGCGGGATCGACATCGGCAGCAAGGCGCAGATCTACGAGACAATCGCACAGTGCGCTGCGGAGAACAAAGCCATTCTCATGGTCAGTTCATATCTACCGGAGCTGTTTGGATTGTGTGATCGCATTGCGGTAATGAGTCGTGGCACGCTCTCGCTGGCGCGTAACGTCAGTGAGTGGACACCTCAATCAGTTATGGAGGCGGCCATCGGTGAAGAGGTGGGGACAGCATAGCGAATCAAGATATTGGTCCCGTTGGAATACGACGATGATTTAGGTCCGAAGGACCGGCATTAAGTAGCCCCATCCGTTAGGGCGGGGAGTTCACCCTTGAACTTCGAGGCCCGAATGGCCGGCAGAAATCATCGCGCACCTTCGGCGCTCAGATCTTAACTGGTCGCATGTACCCGCCCTTACGGGACGGGGCTACTAATTGCCGGTCCTTCGGACCTTGGGGTTTAAAATGAACCAAACCCGAGTCTGAAATGGTTGCAGAAATAAACAAAACTACATTCATGCCGGCGTCAATCAAGGTTTGGCTGACGAGGCTTGGTCCATTCCTCGGGCTGGCACTGGTGATCTTAATCTTTGCGATCCTCACGGAATCACCGGAGCGTTATCTTTCGGGTTCCAATCTCCGCATAGTCCTTTCGCAAACAGTGATCGTGGCACTGGGCGCTATTGGGATGACGATTATTATTATCAGCGGCGGCATCGATCTTTCCGTTGGATCAGTCATTGCTCTAACAGGTGTGCTGACCGCACTGGGTCTACAGGACGGTTGGTCACCGATAGCAGCCGTCTTCGTGGGCATCCTCGGTGGTGGGTTGATTGGTTTGATCAACGGGTTGGCAATTACCAGGCTGCGTGTGGTTCCGTTCATTGCGACCTTGGGAATGCTCGGCATTGCACGCGGTGTAGCGAAATGGCTTGGGAATCAGCAAACCGTCAACGTACCTGCGACCTGGGTCAACGAACTCGCCGTCACTGTCCCGAGCCCTTCATGGCTGCTGCTCGCGCCTGGCGTATGGCTTTCAATCTTGCTGGCGATCGTGGTCGCCGTTACCTTGCGCCAAACGGTCTTTGGCCGGCGGGTCTTTGCTCTCGGCTCGAATGAGGCGGCCGCACGCGCGTGCGGCATAGCAGTAGATAAACTCAAAGTTTTGATTTACGCGCTAGCTGGTCTGTTTTTTGGGTTGGCTGGCGTGATGCAGATGTCTCGACTGCGCCAGGGTGATCCAACTGTGGCCGCCGGGACCGAACTCGACGTCATCGCCGCTGTGGTCATCGGTGGGGGCAGTCTTAACGGCGGCGAAGGCAGTATTCTTGGTTCTATGATTGGCGCCTTAATCATGGCGTTCCTACGCAATGGTTGCCAACAGATGGGATGGCCCAACTATATCCAGGAAATCATAATCGGAGCCATCATCGTTACTGCCGTCGCAATCGATCGGTTCCGCCACTCGCGCACATATGCTTAAGACGTTGATTGACAGCCATGGATAAATTAGGAGGCCTCTTCGTTTTCAATCTTCTTTGTGCGAGCTTTGTGTCCTCTGTGCCTCTGTGGTGAGCAATGGCGAATAAAGATTCACCACCGAGGCGCAAAGGACACAAAGCACGCACAGAGAAAACTCAAATTAAGACACTCCTGTATAACCATTATGAAGGACCATCTCTCGTCATATTCACAAATGATTGTGACCGTATTGCTGGCCATCTCGCTCATGCTGCTTGGCCCAGCTCGGCTCGCATTTTCTCAAACAGCGACTCGCACTCAACCTCTCATCTCTTTTGTTGATCCTTTCGTCGGCACGGAGAATGGCGGCAACATCGTGCCGGGAGCACAAATCCCGTTTGGCTTTGTACATGTGAGCCCCGACACGGTGAAACCGAACACCGCCGGCTACAGACCTTCCGAAAATATTCTCGGCTTTAGCCAGACGCATGTCAGCGGCACCGGCGGCGCGAGTAAATACGGAAACTTTCTCACGACGCCGTTGGTGGGCAAGTTGAGCGTCAATGATCTCGACTCACCAAAGAGCGAAGAAACGGCAGCGCCCGGTTATTACAGTGTCCGTCTGACGCGCCCAAAGGTGAAAGCCGAATTGACGGCGACGCGACTCGTCGGCATGCATCGGTATACCTTCCCCGCCTCCAAACTATCTCATCTCCTAATTGACGCTAGTTCGGTGGTCCAACCAGAGACCGGAAAAGACGCGATCAAAAATCCGCACCCGGTTGACTGCTGGGTGCGAGTGATCGCGCCGAATCGCATTGAAGGCAGCGGCAATTTTGTCGGTGGCTGGAACCAGTCGCCTTATACGATCCACTTTGCCGTGGAGTTTGATCGGGCGTTCGACGCGTTTGGCACGTGGCGAGACAATCGCATCGAAGTTAGCACCGTTGCGGCCGCCAATGAAGGCAAGGTTGGCGCTTACGCCACGTTCGACACCACCGGTAATCAAACGGTGCAAATGAAGATTGGCGTTTCCTTTATCAGCCCGGAGAAAGCGCGCGCAAATCTTTTGCAAGAGATACCAAACTGGAATTTCGATCTAGTACGGCGACAAGCGGAAGCTGCCTGGGAGAGAGTGCTCGGACAAATCAAAATTGACGGCGGTACGGAAGATCAACGCCGGATTTTTTACACTGCATTATTCCATTCACACTACATGCCGCACGATCTCTCCGGCGAGAATGTCTGGTGGAATTCCAAAGAGCCACACTACGAAGAGTTCTACGCCATCTGGGACACCTTCCGCACGCATTTCCCACTGTTGACTTTGATTCAACCTGAGCGGCATCGAGATATGGTGCGTTCGCTCATTGACACCTACGTGCATACGGGCTGGATGCCCGATTCCCGCATCGCCGGATCCAACGGCATGACCCAGGGTGGCTCAAACAGCGATGTCGTGGTTGCCGATGCGCTCGCTAAAGGCGTGACCGGAATTAATTACCGGAAAGCTTATGAGGCAATGGTGAAAAACGCTGAGGTTGACAGCCCCCGCCCACTTTACGAAGGACGCGCCCTCGCGGAATACAAGCGGCTCGGTTATGTGAGTATGAACTATCCGCGTTCCACCTCGCGCACAGTCGAATATGCGTATGACGATTTTTGTGTTGCGCAGGTAGCGAAAGCTCTGGGACGCACCGCGGACCATCGCAAGTATCTAAAACGATCCAGAAACTGGATGAATGTCTGGAGCGATGAAACGCGCTCGGCCCGTCCGCGTTACGCCGACGGACGTTGGCTTGCGCCGTTTGAGGCCGCGCATTTCTATCCAGACAAAGACTACAGCTACTGGGACGCACCGTTCTACGAAGGAAGTGGCTACATATACGGGACCTACGTTCCTCATGACGCGCAGGGACTAATTAACAAGCTAGGGGGCGACGACGCGTTTATCATGTGGCTCGATGCATTCTTCGCCAATTCTCCGACACGTGATCCGACTTTCAACAGTGGACTCTATAATCACAACAACGAGCCGGACTTCCTTGCAGCATTTCTGTACATTCATGCCGGACGACCGGATCGGACGCAGGAGCGTGTGCGGCGGATTCTTGCCACCGAATACATGACCGGGCGCGGCGGGCTGCCCGGGAACGATGACAGTGGAGCGATGTCTTCGTGGTACGTGTGGGGAGCGCTCGGGCTATACCCAAATGCCGGACAACCTTACTACTACATTTGCAGTCCGCTGTTTCCCCGCTCAACTATCAATCTTGGCGGAGGACGCACCTTCGCCATCGAAGCATCACAGACTTCGGAAACGAATTTATATGTCCAGTCCGTGACGCTCAATGGCCGCGGGCTTGATCGTGCCTGGGTGAAGCACGAAGAGATTTCGGCCGGCGGCCGGCTTGTGCTCCGCATGGGCGCAGCGCCTTCCACCTGGGGCCGAGACAATAGACCTCCTTCAATGTCATCTCATAGAGAGAAAAAGTAAACATGAGTTTCGATAGAGGAGGACTATGCTTCCGGCAACACGCGTGATTACCTTTGCTGTGATCTGTTTTGTTCACGGAGTTACCGCGCCGTACGTGGCTACCGTCGCTCCGGGTTCAAAGAACATGCAGGCTCCGGCGGTTGAGCGGCGCATTCATATTAACCGGCCCGGCGCGAGTGATGGTCGTTACGCATATATTCCTTTCGATGTGCCGCCACGCACCGTTCGGATCAGCGTTAGTTACCAATATGCACGCGCGAATGGAGCTAACACGATTGACATCGGACTTTTCGATGCACGGTCTACCGGGTCCGAGCCGGATCCGCGAGGCTTTCGCGGTTGGAGCGGCGGGCGTCGCTCCGAGTTCTTCATTTCCCGGGCTGCGGCAACGCCCGGTTATCTTCCGGGAGCCATGCCTGCCGGCACATGGCGCATCATTCTTGGTCTTTACCAGGTTGCGCCGGCAGGCGTCGATGTTTCTCTGAAGATCCAAATCGAAACAGAGGGCAAGATGTCGCCGAGTCCTACCTCAGTACCCGGCAAGACGGAAATATCAACGAACAATTCGGCAACAGTATTGGCAGTGCAGAACAGCCCG
>JBPCLZ010000082.1:0-9413 GCA_051002775.1 Pyrinomonadaceae bacterium
TTGCCGGCTACGCGAACAAATGAGGGGACACTAATCTCACCGTCATCATTGACCGCTACAGCTTTCGCGCTTTCTCGAGGGCCGGCTGCGCCGGGCCGTTTACTGACCACGCCCGCCAACTCGCGCACATCCTGAACTTCGTTCAGGCGTTCGGGGGCGGTAATGGAGCCGCCGGCGTTTTCCACTGCCGCGGCAAGCTCTACAAACATCAGACTGTCAAAGCCAAGGTCGCCCAGGCGCGAATTCATCGAGATTTCATCACGCGAACGATTGCTGACGGTGGCAACAATGCAGATCACCCAATTGCTTTCGGAATCAACCACCCGGTCAGTCGTCTCAGACAAACCGGACTTCTCAGTTTCCTCCAATGCCTGAAGAATAGTTGCCACCTCGGCTCGTTTAACTTTACGCGTCGCTGTGCGAGGCAATTCAATATCGGTAAAGTGCAAAACTTTTACGCGCTTGTAATAAGGAAGAGAAGCGGAAACTTCCCGGAAATGTTCTTCAACTTTCCGCCGCAGCTCGGCACGCGACAGCGCGATGTCGTATTCATCGTCCGCAACAACCAGGCAAGCGACTTTTTCCCCGATACCGTCAGCCAATCCGACGATGCTTAACTCTTTCAGGTAAGGAGAAGTGTCGTAAACTTCTTCAAGTTCATCCGGGTAGACGTTCTTGCCATTCGTATCAACGATAATTTCTTTCGAGCGCCCCACCAGAAAAAGATTGCCATCCTCGTCGAGCCTGCCGAGATCGCCGGTGTAAAGCCAGCGCTCAACTAACGTGTTGCGCGTGGCATCTTCATCGGCGTAGTAACCGAGCATCACATTTGGACCACGCGCGATGACTTCACCAACGCCGCTGGCGTCCGGATCAGCAATTTTCACTTCCACGCCGGGCAGCGGCCGGCCCACGCTGCCGGTCAACATGCGATTCTCCGGGCGCGTCACGGTCAGCACCGGCGAGGCCTCCGTTAAGCCGTAACCTTCCAGGATGGTAAAGCCCAGTCCCTGAAAATCCTTTTGCAGTTTTTCGCTGAGTGCCGAACCACCGCTGACGAAATAGCGAATCCTTCCGCCCATGCCTTCGTGAATCGGATAAAAAAGGATAGGACCAAGGTTGAGCGATACCCTGTCTCGCAGCCACGCGTTTGCCTTGATCATCGCGTCGGCGGCTTTTCCTATCCAATCGCTATTTTCGTAGAGCCGGTTCTTGATGCGACGATGCAGTAGCTCCCACAGCGCCGGCACGCCCACCATGCCGGTCACATGTCCGTTCTTAATAGCGCGGGCCAGCGCTTCGCCGGTAAGTTCCGGCAGGTATGTTATCTGTGCGCCGCGGCTCAACGGTGTTAAAAAGCCGGTGGAGAACTCGAACGTATGGTGAAGCGGCAGGACTGAAAGCACTCCGTCCTTTGTGCTCATATCAAACACTGACGACAGCATTGAGACCATGCTGGTGAGGTTGCGGTGTGACAGCATCACGCCCTTGGGCTGCCCCGTCGTGCCTGAAGTAAAGATCAGCGAAGCGACTGTCTGTGTGGTAACCTTTGCGGGCAAGAGAGCGATACGTTCGTCTTCAGTGGCTTCATCCGGCAGCGCAAATACTTGATCGAAGGTCCAGATCGAAACCGATAACCCTTCGTTGCTCAGCCTTTCACGAAGATCGGAGTGTTCCTCGTTAAGCTTCTGGCTAATGATGATGCCCGCTGCCTCGCCCGCGCGCGCGAAATTGACGATCTCGTCGGTTGTGCTTTCGGCATCCACCGGAATGCAACTCGCGCCCGTTTTCAAAACGCCGAAGTAGCTCATGCCCCACTCGGGCGCGTTGTGACTCACGAGCATCACGCGGTCACCAGGCTTAATGCCTTCACTTGCCAGATAGCCTGCTGCGCGTGTTGCCAGTTCGCCGAGGTCAGCGTACGTGTATTGTTCCTTGCGCCCGTCGCGTTCGATGCGCATGGCCACACGCGTTGCATGACGCTTGGTTGAAGTTTCGAAGAGCTCGATGAGATCGCGATAGGTGTAGATGCGCTTGGGCTGCGCGCGCATGTCTTCTTCGAGCGTGGGGAAGACCCACTTCTTCAAGCCTGGTAAATGTTTGTTCAGCCAGTAGTCGTACCAATCAAATTTCTCAGGAAACCAGCTCAGCAAACCTTGTTCGTCTTCGCGGATGCGAGCAAACAACGAGCGCACATTGTCGCACCGGAAGATGTAGGCGTTCTCGATGGTGAACGGGCGAAACATGGCAAAAGCCTCTGCCGTCTCATGAGTTATCTCTTCAATGCGATCGACGCCTGATTTGAGGCGGTCGATGACTTCGACTGCGCGTCCCCCGCCCCACTTTGGGCGAGCCCGGTCGAGCAACGATGAAGCTTTCTTCGCTGCCGAGTTAAACATCGGCACCGACAGCTTTTCAAAACTAGATGTAGACACAGGACGCGGCTCCATACGCGCCGCGATCTGATTTGCGAACTTGAATCCCGACTCCTTCTCCTGAAAATGTTTGCGCTTGTAGAGTCCGACCAGGCTGATGATGCGGTCCATGTTGTTAGGGTTGGAATCACCGGTGGCTGCCTGGTGCACCAGCGCCGGCTGCTCAATGCAAGCCTGAGCAGTAACCGCCAGCATCACCGAAGAAACCTGATCGACCGGCGTAATGTCGAGAATTAATTTTTCGTTTGCGGGAATCTGGGTCTGGCCCTTGAGCACGAGAAAAATAATGGGTGCGGTGGTGGTAAAGCCTTCGTTCCAGCCCGGAAAGGGATATTCAAGCGCAGATTCGACAATGCTGGGCCGCACAATACTGCGGACAATTCCTGTCTCAGCAGCGACCAGTTGTTCGCCAAGCGATTTGGTGTAAGTGTAAATGTTGGGCCAACCCCAAAATGCAGAACGCTCGACACCCAGCTCAGTGAGCCGCGTCCGGGTCCACACTTTGCGTTCGCGCGCGACCGCTAATCCCAGCGCGTCGGGATCATCATCATCGCGATTCTCTTCATTCAGCCGCTTGCGAGCGAGCTCGCGAAACTTCGCCACCATCATGGCATCGCGGGCCTCTTCACGAACGCGATCGGCGAGTTTTGCGCAATCGCGAATTTCTTCTTCAACCGAAAACCCGACGCCTTTGAGTTCGTCCTTGCGCGGGAAGTAGCCGACGACCGGATCGTTTTCCCAGACTGGACCGGAACGATTGCCGGCGACGAAGCAAGTGGATACATGAATCAGCGCCGGCCGCTTCATGCGCTTGGCAAAAGCGATCACGTTTTGCGTGCCGACCACGTTTGTGCGCAACGCGCTTTCAAGTGTTGGATTGAAAGTGACGTTGCCGGCGCTGTTCAGCACCACATCAATGTCGTCTGCGATTTCCTGCGCCTGCTGTTCGCTGTAACCGAGATTTGTATCGCCGATGTCGCCGCCCACCACTACGACCTTGTCGCGAATAAAGCCGTCGAGTGCGCTGCCATAACGCTCGCGCAAGGGATCGAACGGTGGCGCCGTGATTACGTTGTTCCAAAAACGCGTTTCCGACTCTTCCTGCGAGCGGGCGCGCACAGTTACATAAACGCGACCCACGTTGGGAAAGCGATCCAGCAACATGCTGAGCGTCACTTTGCCCAGGAAACCGGTGGCGCCGATAATGAAGATCTTTCGATCCCGGTAGATTTCAGTTGGCGATAAGTTCATAAGTCAGTAAATGGTAAATCGTAAATAGTAAATAGTTGTCGCTCGGTTAATAGAATCCTGTCATTAACAGAGTCCCCGTAATGATCCTAACTATTTACGATTCACGATTTACGATTGACGGTCTCTGCTATTCCATATCCGCGATGCCGATGATTGGTTGATGCAGCATGGTAATCTCCGCCGAGTTGCCCATGAAGCTGCGCGCCATCGCGATAGCCTCAGTCAAATTGTCCGCTCGATCCCAACCCAGCATGGCCGGCACATGCGCGTTCTCGGCGCCGGCCGCGATGACTTTGCCCACGTGCTGGCGGCCGTTCTCGCCCCAGTACCACATGAAGAAGGGATGCGCGCCATGGTAGGCATTGCCGCGGCGGTACATTTCGACGTAACTCGGGTTATTGGCAAACTCGCGTTCGTATTTGTCGCGCAACACAAATGCGTCGCGTGTTTCGGGCAACAGTCGGTTAAAGAACTCGATATAACTCGGATGAAACCTGTGATCAAACTCGTCGTAGCAAGGGTGATGAATGATCAGCACGCCGCCTTTCTTTAGCAGCGGCTTGTTGCGATAGAAATTGAAGTGATAACCGAGCCCCATCACCTGGACGAGCAGCGGATTCAAGACTGAATAGACGTTGTACGGTGAAATGTCAGGAATGCCGGTAATGAGAATGTCGCATTGGCCGCGCACTGGGATCGCGTATTGATCGAAAGCCTTTTCAATGATCTTCTCGTGTACAGGTTCCGTGTTGCCCGCATGACAGGCGATCATTTCGTACTGGGCTGGTTTGGAGTGAAGCAACTTACGTCGCGCGGGCCGTGGCAGCTTGCCCATCGTATAGCGCATCGCCTCAAACTTCATGCGATCGAAGGCGGTAAAGTCGTCCTCGTTCTTTAGCAGAAAGTCCATGTCGCCTTTGTACATCCGATTGTTGATGGCTGTTTCGATATGAAAGACGTTCAAATGCTCGTCAACAATCTTGCCCAACCGGTGCACCTTATGGTTCAACTCCGAACGCGCCGGGTCCATGTAACTGTCCGAATCTCGAATAGTTTGCGGTTCATGGTGCGCGCGCAACGATTCGTAATCGCAGAGGCCGACGGCAACTGACTTGTGTCCGCCATCCATCGGCACCAGATTGATGTTCACATAAATTAGCAAATCGCTTTCCGCTGCCCGGCGATTAAGCGTTAGCGGTTCTTTGTGTTTCGTCTCGCCTATTTTGATCAGCCCGTCGAGCCATTCCGCATCGTGGTTGTAATAGCGGTCCGGGTAGTACTCGTCGAAAATCTTCTTTCCGACCATGCGCTTCATTTCCCACTCCGTCATTTTGCGGTGCAGGGAATTCGCGATGATGATGTGCACGTCGTCAACACCGTGACCAGCCAGCATGTCTAAGACTATTTCCAAAACCGTCTGGCGGATGTCCGGAGTAGCCATGGGCGGGAGCGGTAAACTGATATCGTCTACCGCAACCGTTACCTGCATCCCCGGCTCGAGTTGCGCAAATAATGGGTCGCAGCCATGCGGATGATTCAGCGCATACCGAATGGCGGCTTCGCGGTTTGGCAAACCTTTGATCGGCGCGTTTGGATAAAGCACGCGCGTGCCAATCGGAAGATCTTCAAGAATAAAGTCTTCGCCAGACGGCATGATGCGGGGTGCGCTGTCGCGATCGATGTAGATTACTGACTCGTGCGTTTTTCTTCTTAGTTGTAGGGCCATAGAGTTAGTTTCGAGTTTCGAGTTTCGAGTTTCGAGTTCAAGGCTTTTCAAACTTGTGACTCGAAACTCGAAAGTCGGAACTACTTCAGATTAAGAATCGGCCAATCGTGGTGTAGCGCCGTTTGCCGCAGTCTCATATCCGGATTAATTGCAGCCGGATGGCCGACAATGGACAGCATTGGTAAATCGCTCATGCTGTCGGTATAGGCGAAAGAGTCGCTCAGGCTAATGCCTTCTCGCTCTGCAAAAACCCTGATCCAGGAAGCCTTGGTGGCCGCCGCCATCACGGGCGGCAAAAGACGTCCGGTAGCAACGCCGTTCACGAATTCCAAACGGTTCGCAACATAATCAACAATTCCCAGATGTTCCATCAAAGGTTTGACCGAAACATCCAGGGCGCCCGTCACTACGACCTGGCGCAAGCCGTTACGACGCGACTTTTCCAGCAACTCATAGGTTCCAGGAAACACCGCCGGCTTGAGTACAGAAAGAAATAGATCGTCGGCAAGGTAACGCAGGCGATCTTCCTTCACGCCTTTGTAGCGTTTGAAGTAGAGATCGTTGAAAACCTTGCGGCTGTATTGATCCGTTATGGCAAAGACTGGCAGGCTAAGTAGCGTTGCGGCGCTCTTCTTGAAAGTACGAAAGAGTCCCGGCTCGTTCCTGGCATAGAAGCCCAGCGTGTGGACCAGGTTGGTACTGACCAGAGTGCCTTCCAGATCGTAAAAAGCCGCCGCTGCCAAAACTGCCTCCGTGAATTCTTATAAGGTCCCCGGGCCTTCACGGGACCATCAAACTTGCTGATTAATGAAGGGCTGCCACTATAACCCAAATTAGCGCCTCCGGGAAATCGACAATTTGCGTGTATAGCGCTGCTAGACAATTAGCAGTTGTAGACGAGGCATTTTCGAAATTAGGCCGAAAAACCAAGAATCCTGGAACAATCGGAATCGGCTTTAGCCGGAAGCGGGGTTGCCGGGTGACGCGGCCGAGCGACAGGAACGTTACTGACTCCTGGCGCTTGCTCTTTTCAGCTCTTCAAGAGTTCGTTTGTGCTGCTCCAGCTTTTGACCGGCCTCACCTAGTTTTCCCTGTGAAGTGAGCCGCTGATATTCTTCGAACTCCTGAACCGCTTTATTGATTAGTTGCTGAACATTTTCTGCCGGTGCGGGTGGAGCGACGGGCTTCGGTGTAAGTTCTTCGGTCTTTTCCTGGGGCTCGCCGGGCTTCTGCTCCACTTGTGGCTTCGTCTCGCCAAAGAGATTTGTCATCGCCTCATCGAACGTTTGTCCGTAGCCCAGCCGATCCTGGATTGCCAATACAACCATACGCAGTTCGGGCATAGGGCTGCTTTCAGCTTTCAGGTATACCGGCTCGACGTAGAGCAACGAACGACCAATCGGAATCACAAGCAGATGGCCGCGCAGCACACGCGAGCCCTGTTGGTTCCAAAGGGTGAACTGCGATGAGAGCTGCGCATTCTGATCGATGCGCGCTTCGATTTGCAGTGGGCCATCTATCAACCGCGACTTCGGGAAGTTGTAGATCAAAAGTTTTCCATAGTTCTCGCCGTCGCAGCGCCCGGCCATCCAACCGATCATGTTGTTGCGGTTTGCCGGCGTGAAGGGAAGGATCAGAACAAACTCGTTGCCGATCTGTTCACCCGGTAGCTGCATTAACACGAAATATGGATCAATGGCCTGGACTTGCTTCCGGTTTTGCCCGTCAAGAGAAATTTGCTGCGCGACATTCCAAACATCTTCCCGCTGGAAAAACACCTTCGGATTTTGGGTGTGATAAAGCCCGTAAATCTCGCCTTGCGCCCGAATCAAAGTCTCCGGGTAGCGGACGTGCGCGCGCAGGTCAGCGGGCATTTGGCTGGCGTCCTCAAACAATGCCGGAAAGGTCGCGCGATAGGTTTGAATCAGCGGATCATTTGGGTCAAACACATAAAAATGGACGGTGCCGTTGTACGCATCAATGGTGACCTTTACGCTGTTGCGAATGTAGTTGACGTTATTCTGCCCGACCATTTGATGACGCGAATAAGGATAAGTCGCCGCCTCAGTAAATGCGTCGATCATCCAGAACAGTCGTCCTTCGGAATTAACCACGATGTAAGGATCGTTGTCGTAGACGAGGAAGGGCGCGATGCCATTGACCATCTCGCGGATGTTGCGATGGATGAGCACGCGACTCTCAGGCGTTACATCGTCGGAAAAAGGCAGCTTCGAAAGATCGCCAAGCGCCCAGGCAAGCAACATGCGTCGCGCACGCCCCCCGATTTGAATGCCGCCAGTGCCTTCATAGGTGGTGTAGGTGTTTTCTTCGCCTTGTGGAAAATCAAACTCGCGCTGTTTGGTTTTTACATAAACGTCGGAATTTGTTTCCTGACCAAAATAAATTTCCGGCCGCGTTACCTTGATATCCGGTGAGGTGGAGGTGATCGGCATATTGGAAACGACAAAGCGCGGCATCCCCTCGGGGGTGAAGCCATTGGCGGTGTTCATCGTAATTCCGTAGCCATGCGTGTAGATCAACTTCTCATTGATCCAGTTACGGGAAGCCTCGGGAAGTTTCTTTAGATCGATCTCGCGCGGCGCAATCATCATCTGCCGAGTCGTACCAGAGATGCCGTAGCGATCGACATCGACATCCGGGAAGTCGTAATAAGTCCTGATCGCCTGGACCTGTTTCAGCGTATCTTGCAGCGCACGCCAGTCCCAGAGACGAATGTTGTCTAGAGTCGCACGATTCGCATTTAGATCGAGCGCTTCGACGGAGCTCTCCGCCTCAAACTCCCGCAACTCCACCTGTTCGAGACCGAAGGCGCGGCGGGTCCAGGTAATGTTCTGCTCGATGTAAGGCGTTTCGCGTCCCAGTTCATTCGGCTTCACAATGAAACTGGTGACGTAGGCCGGAACCAGCAGCACGCCAATCACAAAAACAGCAAGCGGCAGGGCGAGCCCAAGTAATATGAGTTTGAAGCCGCGTTTGGTAAATGCGTTCAGCAATGCAATAAGCGCGGCCACGATGAGCGCAATAGCGACGAGACGCAGCGCCGGCAACAAATACTGCGCTTCCGAGTATGTGACGCCCGTAAATGTCTGATGATCTTGCCAGAGGAAAGGAAAGCGCGAGAGGTATGTCTGCCACGCCAGTAAAATCAGAAAAACGGCGAGTGCGACGGAGACCGCCGCAAACGATCGCTTGCTTGTTGCCGGAACACTTGCTTTCGCAACTTTTGGCGGCCCGGTTAGCACTGAATAAATGATCGACGCACACAGAACTACAAAGGACAACGTGATCAGCCATGAGCTAATCAAGTTGTAAAGTGGCAGCGTGAACAGATAGAAACTGACGGGCTTATGAAAAATCGGATCCAAAGTTGCGGCTTGCGCGTGATTAAAATAAAGCGCGAAAGTTTGCCACGCGCCTTTCATTGCCAACCCATAAAAGAAGGCAAAAAGGATAGCGATTATCCAGGAGGCGGGCCGCACAAAGCGCTCAGGCGATATTTCAATCGGCTGATTGTTAACCAGGATGGTGCGCTTTTCGAGCGTGCGCGAAGCAAAGTGTCGCTCCAGTAACCAAAAAGCTCCACGTAAAAGCAATGCGGTAGCAAATAGGAAGACCAAAAACAAACCGAGTTTTAGTTTGAAGATATACCAGTAGACTGAGGAAAGGCCGAGCGAAGCGAACCAGGCTGCGGAAAGATAGATTCCGAGTGTGCGCGAAAGAATAATGAGGAGCAACGCGATTGCGGCAAGTACCCAGCGAGGCCAGCGACGGCGCTTGCCGGGGGCAACGTCTATTACTTCGTTATCCGCTAACGTGAAGCGTTCGCTCATCTGCGGCTAGCATACGCTCTATTGCTGGGCCACTCAAGAACGAGATTGGGTTTTCAGTATTGGTTCGGCTTGATGTCCGATAAAACTTTAGGAACTCTGATCAAGTGGGCAGTATAAGGTCGGTATTAGTCTTTCGACGCGTAGCGTCTG
>JBPCLZ010000083.1:0-41333 GCA_051002775.1 Pyrinomonadaceae bacterium
GCTGGGCCATGCTTGAATCCATGTCCCGAACCACCACCGACCAGCCAGGCGTTTTTAAACGCCGGATGCCGATCGATTAAGAAGTCGCCGTTGGAAGTGTTTTCGTACTGGCAAACGCGCGATTCGATCACCGGCGCATTCGCCAGGGCCGGCACGCGGCGAGCAAGATAAGCGCGCAAGCGCGTAACGCTCTCTTGCAAGATAATTCGTTCGCCGCTGTCCGGGTCAAACGGTGGGCCGTGTTCATCTATTGCGATCTTGACCCCACGGTTTTCCAGATTGGGAATGCCATACACAAGATCGTTAAAGTCGATCCACGCCGGCAACTTATTTGGCAGGTAACGATCGTCGCCGGCGGGAACGCCCATGAAGAAAACCTCTTGCCTCGTGACGTGAATCAATTCGGCCAGCAACTCGGGAAAAAGCTTTGGCAACCATGGGCCGCAAGCGAAAACGAATTTGTCAGCGAGAATTCTGACGCCCGCAGTTGATTCCACAAACCTAAGTGTGGCGGTGCCATTCTCCGGCGGCCGGACTGCTGCTTGAACGTAAGTAACTCCGATTGACTGCGCCAACGCGACTAACGCTTGCACCGCCTGCCGAGCCACCAATACGCCGCTCTCGTGCTCAAGCATTCCCCAGGCTACCGGGCCAAAGTATAGCTGCGGGTAACGTTTATCAAGTTCTTCACGCGCAAGGCGTTCAAAACTCACTTTGGTTTGTTTGAAAGTTTTGAGTGTGGCGTCGCAGTAAGGATCGTGTTCGCGCGCAAGCCACAAAACACCGGTGTGTTGGAAGAGTTGTGGACGGTCGATTTCTTCGAACAACTCCCGCCAGAGCGTAAGCGAGCGTTGCGCCATGCGCGTGTAGATCTCATCAGGCCCGTAACCCAAACGCAGGATGCGCGACTCCCCACCTGAACTTGCACGACTGTTCGCTGGTCCATAAGCGTCGATCAGCAAGACATCGGCGCCCGCTCGCCGCAGTTGATACGCCGTCCACGCGCCAAAGACGCCAGCGCCAACGACTGCAACATCGGCTGTATAGTCTTTGGTCATAACATTAGATTTGCGTCAAAAGCCAGGTGCTATTTCAGCTTCGGCTTCGCCGCCGGATGTGCTGCGGTGGCTATGCCCCGCGTAGAGATAGCTTTTATTTGGTGGGCTGTGCCCTTGGTGCGGCCCTTGGCCCAAGAAATCCGCGGGGCTAAGCCCGAACCGTGGGCCTATCGCGGCTTGCCGCCGCACAGTGCGCAAAGGCTCGGCCTTTCCGGAAGCGATCTCTCACCCCTTTTCCTTGAGGCTGGACCTCAGGAAAGAGTCTTAAGGGAAACTCAGCGGAAAGCCATAGGCATTCCGCACTGTGCGGCGGCAAGCCGCAACCAACGCTCCCGGCCTGTGTGACTTACTTAGCTGCGCAATTATCTATTTAGGACGGTGCTCCTACTTGTCGGCGGTCACAGTGAACTTGATGTCGTCAGCGCTTTCTGCCAGCTTGATATCGTTGCCGTTGTACGCCACTACGCGGAGACTGTACTCACCGGGCGAAAGTGGTTTTTCCAGAACGTAAGACGTGCCATCCACTCGCTTGTTGATGTAGTCGTATTCAGTCTGCGCGTCGGTTGAGCTGTCGCCGTGGATACTGAATTTGTAATAGGCTGCGTCCGGGTATGGATCCCATTTGACTTCGATATTGCTGCCACCGGCTTTTGCGCCCGCCTTGGGCGAAACTAACTTCAGATCACTCTTGAAGAGGTTTGTGTCTGGTGCGAAGAAAGTCTGGTCCGCTTCGAGCTCATACTTTGCCGATCCCACAATGCCCGAAGTCGCGAAAACGTAGTAAGGCGTATTAAAGACTTTCGCGGTTAGACCCTCGTAAATTCCGGCGGGTACATTCTTAATAAGATACTCGCCATTGGCGTCAGTCTTGGTGGTGAACGTTTCACCGCTACAGCCACCGACAAAGCGACTAAACTTTTCACAGAGCTTCACCTCGATATCACCCACCGGCTTTTCGTTAAAAAACACCTTGCCCTGAACGTTGGCCTTGCCCGCAGCCGGCTTCTCTTTTTCCACTCCAGTGGCTGAATGGATGACATCGTCAGACTTTTTCGCTGAGGATTGAGTTGCATTGGTGCTGTCTGCTCGCTCAGTGCTGGTGTTCTGCGAATTCTTGCAAGCACCTACCAGTGTGAGCAAAAGAAGAATTGCAATAACTGCCTTCCTACTGCTGTGCGACATGATCCTGCTCCCTCTCTTTCAAATTGTTTCTTAACAACAGCCGATGAGTGAGGATAGCGCAGCCACGCATTTGATGGAAAGAATGTTTTGCTTATGAACGCCAGGTGTCTCGATTAAAAGAGCGAGCGCTGCCTGCTAAGGTTAAAGTTTTTGGCGGGCGGATCATCAAACACTGAACGACCATCCAGCGACGGAGAGATTTTGTTTTCGTGCGCGATAAGTGACGCGAAGTTCGCTTCCGGTTTCAATCGACTCTCGACTGAACGTGCAAAGCGTTCGAGGCGGCGAAAGCCATCAAGTTTTTCTTTACCAGTCACCCGGTCACCGTTCCCAGTCCTGACGGCGTCGAGGGCTTTGCGCAGGAAGTTGAGAGATTCATCATACGTCTTTAAAGGAACCGGAAATGGATGGCGGTCCTTGCCGCCGTGCGCAAAGGAAAAACGCGCGGGATCGTTGAACCGGTTCGGCGCGCCATGAACAACTTTCCGCCACTAATGCCAGCGATTGCAACGTGCGCGGACCGAGTTTTTCGAGCAGCAAAAGTTCTGCAAAGTCGTGCAGGTCACGTTCGTACGCGATCGCCAGCACGGATCCCAGCCGTTTGAGATCGACATTCGGCGGACGCACCTCGTGATGAACGGGCAGGCTGAGGTGGCGAGCAGCGCTCAATGTCTTGTCCGGATTCTGGTGAGCTATCTCAAGCATCGCGTTCTGGGCCGCTCCGGCGTGAGCGTCAACGAGATTCATGATTGTGCCCTGATGCTCGCCGACAATTCCCGTATGGGGTTCGGCAAGGAAATCCTTAACCGCAGCCGAATGCCAGTGATAGCGCCGCGCCATGCCGCTGCGGTCGTTTAAACCCTGCTGCACAACTGCCCACTCACCTTTCGCAGTAACGACAAAACTGTGCAGGTAAATCTGAAAGCCATCGGCGATTGCATTGTTGTCAATGCGCGCGGTCAACCGGCTGGTGCGCACCAGCGCTTCACCATCAAAGCCGCGACGCTCCGCAATCGAACGCAATTCGTTGGGAGTGTTTCGCGAAAACCGGCCGCGACCGCCGCAGATGTAGAGCCCGAGTTCATCCGCTCGTGAGGCAAGCCCACGCTTGAGGGCGCCCATGACGGAAGTGGTGATACCGGAGGAGTGCCAGTCCATGCCCATTACCGAGCCGAACGCCTGAAACCAAAACGGATCGCTGAGACGCGATAGAAATGCCGACGTGCCGTAGTCGTAAATAATTGCTTCCGTGATCGCAGTGCCGAGTTTGGTCATGCGCTCGGCCAGCCACGGCGGCACGCGGCCGCCATGAAGAGGAAGATCTGCAACTCCGGAACGCTTCATGAGTTGATTGTAACTAGGTTAAGCAATGATATGAACCGGAGGATAGCATGCGGCGGCTTGCTCTAAGACGGATATTCGAATGGCACAGACTCTAGGAACCTCTGATCAAGTCAAGAAGAGTTTGTATTCAGCCCGCGAAGCGCGGCGATGGCATAAAGCCCTGGGGTGTAGCGGAGCGGAACCCCAGGATCGTTGACATATGATGGAGAGCCCGCGAAGCGGTCGACAGCGTTAAATGATGAATAAATCGTAGTTATCGCTATCGCACGCTCCGCGCGCTCGGTCTTCTGACCTGACGTCAACCTGGGGTTCCGCTTCGCTCCACCCCAGGGCGGGGTCCCTGGCCGGGCAGCCCGGCTGGGGTGCGAGACTCTATGCTTTCACCCGCTACGCGGGTTTTGGAAACGTAAGCCCGCTTAACTTGATCAGAGCTTCTAAAGTCTATTCCACTTCTTCCGCATTTTGCGGCGACTCCATCAACGCCAGCAGAAGCGGAACAAAGCCGGCGTACATGAACACACCTCGCAGCCAACTCAGGTACTGCCAACGCTGGCCGCGCGCGAACCAGTCGGCGCGCGAAACAGATGATTCAGGACTGGCTTGAAATGCGATTAACTCCGGCACGAAATACAGCGTTGTGGCCCCGATCGCGAGGGCGTAAATGCCGGCGGTGATCGCAATTAGCTTGCGACGCTTCTTTAATTTCCAGTTCAGCACCAGGGAAAGAATGAGCGATAAAATCAGCAGCGGGTGAATCAGCATCCAGAATCGTTCTTCATGGAGGGCATAAGGTCCATGGACCAGAGCTGCTGAATCAGGCAAGGCAGAAAGATAAACCGGAAAGAACACTATGTGCGAATAGACAATGCCGCCAAGCAGAGTGGCCCAGAGGATGATTGTCACAAGTAGCGAAAGGTTGCGAAGTTTAACCATGTCTTATGCCTCCGGTTATGTCCATTTTACCTCAATCAGCGGATTGGCTCTTTTTGATTTACTTCATTCACGGTCTCGGGAGTTTCCTGCGCTGGTTTTTCACCAAGCACCACACGCACATTGTGGGTTTGTGCGTCGTCGGTCAACGATATCTCATCATCACTTAGCAACTGACCATCGAGTTCAACACTGGCCACGCCGTGACTGATCCCAAGTGGGTTCTCAACCTTGATGCGAAACGTAGTCTTCTCGCGACGGTAGGTAATTTCAAACTCGCGCCACCAACGCGGCACGCACGGATCAATGCGCAGGCTCGTACCTTGTAATTTGAAACCCAGAATCGATTCCAACCCGGCGCGGTACATCCAGCCCGCTGACCCGGTGTACCACGTCCAACCCCCGCGGCCAGTGTGCGGCGGCACTGCATAAACATCGCCCACGGCAACATACGGCTCGACCTTATATTTGTGCAGGCCCGCGCGCGTGGACGAATGGTTTACCGGGTTCAGCAGCGAAAAGAGTTCCCCTGCGCGTTCACCATCGCCAAGCATTGCAAAGGCAATCAATGTCCAAAGCGCCGCGTGCGTATATTGCCCGCCATTTTCGCGCACGCCCGGCACGTAACCCTTGATGTAACCGGGGTCCAGTTTGCTTTTGTCGAACGGCGGTGTAAACAGAATGACCAAACCATCGCCGCGCCGGATCAGATACTCTTCAACGGCCGCCATGGCGCGCACCGCGCGATAACTCTCCGCGCCTCCGGAAATAACTGACCACGACTGCACAATGGAATCAATGCGGCATTCATCGTTCTGCGCCGAGCCCAGCGGCGTGCCGTCATCGAAAAATGCTCGGCGATACCAGTCGCCGTCCCAGCCATGTTCAGCCAAAGCCTGCTTGAGGCTTTCGAGATGTTCGCGATATTGACTGCCGCGCTTACTTTCGCTGCGGGCATCGCAATAAGGCGCGAATGCAGCCAGCGTCGTGTAAAGGAACCAGCCGACCCATACACTCTCGCCCTCGCCAAGGTGGCCTACCCGATTCATCCCGTCGTTCCAATCGCCCGAACCCATCAGCGGCAACCCGTGCTTCCCTACGGCCAAACTGCGATCGAGAGCGCGCGCGCAGTGTTCAAACACCGATGCTGATTCAGAAGACACTTCGGGCTGCATGTAGACTTCCTGCTCTTCCGGTTTCAGTAACGGCTGCTCAAGAAAAGAAACTCTCTCGTCCAGCACCGACAAGTCCCCGGTAACATTTAAGTAAAAGGCAGTAACAAACGGCAGCCATAACAGATCGTCGGAAAAGCGAGTGCGCACGCCGCGGCCACTGGGCGGATGCCACCAGTGTTGCACGTCGCCTTCTTTGAACTGCCGGCTGCTCGCTCTGACAATTTGCTCGCGCGCCACCGCGGGACTGCTGTAAACAAGCGCCATCACGTCCTGTAATTGATCGCGGAAGCCAAAAGCCCCGCCCGATTGATAAAACGCCGTGCGCGCCCAGATACGACAGGACAAGGTTTGATAAAGCAGCCAGCGATTGAGCATGGTATCGAGCGCAGCGTCGGGAGTCTTCACTTCCACGGCCCCCAGCAACTTGTCCCAATGGCTCAGCACGCTTTCAAACGCATCGTTAACGGTGCCAAAGTTTGTAAACTTCGTCACCAGCTCCTGCACCTGGGCCTTTGATTCCGCTTCACCCAAAATGAATATGATTTCGCGCGCCTGATGCGGCGCAAGCTCAATCGTTGTTTGCAGTGCCGCACATGGATCCAATCCTGCGCCGTCGCGTCCGCCGAGAGCGATGCGCCGCAAAGCTGCCGGGGCATCAGGCGCGCCATTGCGGCCCAGGAACTCTTTCCGATCGCAGGTTGCGCTGGTTATCTGTTCATTCGTGGCCACGAACGCGACGCGCGTCGCAAATTCATTGTTGAAGGGATTTTGCGCAAATATTGTCCCCGCCTGCTTGTCGATTTCAGTTATGAGATAGGGAGCAGCACTCGAACGCTGCACGCCAAGCACGAGTTCGTTATAGGTAGTGACTGTGATTTTTCTTTTGCGCGCGGTGCGGTTGCGCAAACGCAGCAACGATATTTTCACCGGACCTTCGAGCGGAACGAATAGCAACAACTCCTGGGACAGGCCATGACTAATGTGTTCGAAAACGGTGTAGCCCTGACCGTGCCGCACGATATAGGGCTCAGCCTCGCGAATTGGCAGCGGCGTCGTGGACCATACCGTCCCTGTTTCCTCATCACGGAGATAAATGATCTCGCCGGGTGTATCGCTGACCGCATCATTGGTCCATGGCGTCAAGCGGTTCTCTCGACTGTTGATGGACCAGGTGTAGCCGCCGCCAGTCTCGGTCACTTGAAAGCCAAAATCGTTTTTGTTGGCAATGACATTCGACCACGGCGCGGGCGTCCACTGTTCCGCGCCCAGCAGCGTCACATACTCGCGCCCGCCCTGGTGAAATCCGCCCAAGCCATTGAAAAAGGTCAATTCCGGCGGCGGCACAGTAGCTTCGGGATAGGTTTGCGAAGGAAAGCGCGCGACGAACGGGGGTGGTAATGGTTCTTCCACTTGCGGCCGTTCTAATTGATCCTCAAGCGCGCCGCGATCGCAAACGATTGCTACGCGCGCCACGGCATGAAGCAGGATGCGATCGGCTTCGGGCATGTGGTCCGCACGCCGCATGTAGACGCCGCCTGGTTTGTCCTGCAGAGCGCCAAGCCCGCTGGTGCGGACCATCGTCTCCAGTTCCTTTTGAAGTGATTGCAAATACGTGGTCGGATTGTCGTTGAGAATTACCAGGTCAATTTTTAGTCCCTTGTAGTGCAGGTATTCGTGACCCCGCACCATCGTGCGAACCGTCGGTAAATCCGCTGCTTTATCAATCCGCACCACCACGATTGGCAAGTCGCCGCTGATTCCGTAGGCCCACAAACTTGATTGCGCTTTTGTGTTCAGCGCCAGCACATGTGGTCGCGGCCGTAGCGAAGGGTCGGAATAAACAATACGCGCGGCCAAACGCTGAAACAGGTGCGCCTCTTCTGCGTCGATGTTCAGGTGACTCATTTCCACCTGCGCCTTGGTCCACGCCAACCGCAACTCGCGATCAAACGTATTCGGATCGTGATACTTGTCCGCCAGCATCAATGCTTCTTCACGCGAACGCGCCACAATGGTGCTGAACGAGCAGCGCACCGTTTCATTTGGACGAACACGCACGCGGCGTCGCAAACTGAAAACTGGATCGAGCACAGCGCCTACCGTGTTTGAAAGCGGCCGGTCTTCCATGACCGCTACAGGATTGGCGGGCGTATGTCCGCGACCAAGGAAACGGCCGCGATCGGTCTCATATTGCGTGGTTCCGACCAGTTCGCCGTCGGCAACCACCACGTGTACACCCCAGATTGGTTCGTCATCGCTCGAGCGCCGCCGTCGGTGGGCCAGGATCGCGTTTTCACCGGCGAAGAATTCAGTTTCGATGAAAAGATTACTGAACGCCGGGTGGGCTAGATCCGCCTGGGGTGTCGCCAGTACCACTTCCGCATAGCTTGTAAGTTCGATCTCGCGTGTGCGAGTGGATGTGTTTGTTAACGAAACCCGGCGGACCTCGGCATTGTCTTCCGCGGAGACCACAACTTCCATATGCGTGACCAGTCCGGCGTCGTGACGCCAAAAGTCCGCCTTGTCCTCAGAAAATGCTACTTCATACTTTTGTGGGCGCTTCCGAATGGGCTGATGACTGGCCGACCAGACAGCGCCACTGCGGACATCACGCAAATAAATAAATGTGCCCCAGTTATCACGCGTCACATCTTCGCGCCAGCGGGTCACTGCATTTGGCCCACAATTGGAATAACCCGCGCCCGCCGTCGTCAGCATGACGTTGTAAGTGCCGTTTGAAAGCAGTTGGGTGCGCGGTGTTTCGAGACTGGCCGAGTCGTAGACGCGCGTAACCATTCCCGGGTACGACTGAATAACGTGGCCGGTCAAAACTTCTTCCGCACGCGGATGCACGGCCGGGACACCGACGGGGACGCGCTCCTGCAACAATAATTCAGTCGCCTGCACCACCGGGTCAGCATGAAAACGCCTCTCCATGCGGTCGTCCTGAATGAGATTGCTCAACGATATGAGGCTCATGCCCTGGTGATGCGTCATGAAGGCACGAATCAAAACAAAGGTCTGTCCCTGTGGCAATCGTTCGGCGGTGTAGTCGATGGATTCGTAAAACCCAAACGCACCCAGCGCGCCCGTCTTCTCGAGACGCCGCACATTCTCCATTGCAGCGCGTGGATTGATCTCGGCCGCCAACAAGGTTGCGTATGGCGAAACCACCAGGTCTTCAATCAGTCCACGCTTCAAACCAAGTCCGGGAACGCCGAATGGTCCATACTGGTAGTTTAGTTGCAGGTCCCGAACGTTGTAGGCCGCCTCAGAAATCCCCCAGGGCACCGCGCGCTCTTGCCCATATTCGATCTGGCGCTTAACGACGGAGCGATAAGTTTCGTCGAGCAGCGTGCCCTCGTAGTTGCGCATCACCAGTAAGGGCATCAAATATTCGAACATCGTGCCGGTCCACGAGATGAGCGCGCGGCCGCCGTCAACTGAAGTGAGCTGGCGTCCCATGCGAAACCAATGTTCCTGAGACACATCGCCCTTGGCAATCGCCACGAAACTGGCAAGACGCGCTTCGGAGGCGAGCAGATCGTAAAAAGAATTGTCGGCGCGTTGAGCGGTAACGTTGTAACCGATCGTAAAAACCTTGCGCTCGGGATCGAGTAGAAACTTGAAATCCATGTCCTCGATCACCTGGTTGCAGTTCGCAGCAAGACGACCGAGCCGAGACAAAATGTCTCCGGCCGCAGCCGCCGCTTGTTCCAGAGCTTCGGTCAGTGCCGCTGTTTCGGCACCTGTGTTATCGCCGCTGGCTGCAAGCTCAACCAGCGCCTTATCGCAAAGCTCCGGTATGGCTGCCAGCGTGGGCACAGTTCGAAGTACAGTTCTAAGCGCTGGAACACCGCTATTTTCAGCTGCGAATTCTGCAGAGGTATCGGCCGGTAATTGCGATATGAAACGACTCCAGCCGGCGAGCGTGTCGGCATCGCGGCGGCTGGAACTAACCTGATGGTCCAAAGCAGACAGCCACCAACGCAGCTCTTTGAAGTTAACATCGCCGTGTTCGTGTGCCAGGGCATTGACGATATCTTCAATCTCAGAAATACGGCGCCGTAGGGATTCAAACAAAGTGGTCCAACCATCCAAGTCGCAGGTGGTATCGATGGAAAGTAGCTTGCGGCATGCTTCGATCTCATCGCGCAGTTGACTGACGGTGACTACGTCAGTGCGCTGCCGAACACTGCCGAGCTTGGTTGCTTCAAACGACATGGCATCGATGGTGTCCAGCAATCCGGCAACGATACGGTCGTCAAAGAGTCTGGTGTCAGGCAGCTCGATGCATGCCTGCTTGACTGCAATCAAGTGGCCAGCCAGGTTCCCGCTATCAACGGTCGAGATGTATTGCGGCTGTAGCGGCTCGAGCGTGGTCGTCTCGTACCAGTTAAAGAGGTGGCCATGAAACTTTTTGAGTTTCGCCACCGTGGCAAACGTCAACTCTTGACGTTCGACGAATTCAAGCGAGCCAACGTAACCAAGATCGTGTGCCGACGAGGTGGTGAGGAAAAGCAAGCCGATGTTCGTGGGCGAAGTGCGATGTGCGACGACCGGCGCTGGGTCTTCCTGAAAATTATCAGGAGGTAGCCAATTGTCTTCCGGGCCGACGAAAGCTTCGAAGAAACGCCAGGTGCGGCGGGCAATCGCGCGGGCAAGCTTTGCGTCCTCGGCACTCAGCAGTTTGTGTTCGTGCGGTCGCGGTTTACTGACCCAAAACGCAATCAGCGGCGACGTGATCCAAACCAGGGCGACGGCGCCGGCGATGGGCAAGGCCGCCGGTTGGAGAACAAATGTCAGCACGACCGCCAGAACGGTGAGCAGTTCCGCGGGCCACATGAACCTGAACATTGAGCTGAGATCGTTGCGCGCCGTTCTCTCAGCGTCGGCGGCGGTAACCCATTCCAGCAGTTTCTTTCGCGAAATAAGCTTTCTGTAAACCGTGTGCAGAATGGCATCGGTCATCAGGTAAGCCTGATGCGGCAGGAGCAGTGCCGACAAGAAAACCTGCGCCGTATTTGTACGCACGTCACCCCACACGCTCCAGAAGTGACTGGTCCAGGGAATGCCACGCGGATGAATCAGCAGGCTGGTCGTGACATGAAGATAGACCGGGAAGGCGATCGTGGCCACGACAAACAGGCTCCAAAGCCATGCCGCGCCCGGAAAGATGGTCCAACAGGCGAGCAACCAAACAAAAAGCGAAGGGGCCACTAAACTGCGACGCAGATTGTCGAAAATCTTCCAGCGCGAAATCAGGGGTAACGGATTCGGCACCCTGCGCCTCGCTGCGTCCGGAACGTAGGGAAATAGCCAACGCAGAATCTGCCAGTCACCACGCGTCCAGCGGTGCTGGCGTTTAGCATAACTGTCGTAAACCGCCGGGTAGTCGTCGAGTAATTCGATATCGGTCGTCAGCGCCGCGCGTGCGAACAACGACTCAAACAGGTCGTGACTCAGTAAGGAATTCTCCGGAACACGATTCGCTAGCGCGGCTTCAAACGCATCCACGTCGTATAAACCTTTACCGGTAAAGTTTCCTTCGCAAAAAAGATCCTGATAGACGTCCGAAACTGCAGTTGTGTACGGATCTATTCCGGTATTACCCGAGAAGATGCGCGCAAACCTCGAACGTGAAGCGCTTTCCAGCGAGATACTGACGCGCGGCTGGATAATGGTGTATCCACGCGTGACGCGCCGGGTCTGCGGATCGAGCGCCGGCCGGTTAAGCGGGTGTACTGCTGCACCGATTAATTTGCGGGCTACGTCGCGCGGAAGTTGCGTGTCAGAATCCAGCGTTATCACATAACGAATTCGCGACAGGAACTGATCGTCCGCGGTCCTTACGATAAAACTCGTATCGCGCGCGCCGCGCAGCAGATGGTTAAACTCTTCCAGTTTGCCGCGTTTTCTTTCCCATCCCATCCAGCGGTCTTCGCCCGCGTTCCACAGGCGCCGGCGATGGAAAAGATAGAAATGCGGTAATTCAGTTTTGTGATAACGACGGTTTAGTTCCTCAATGCCGTTCCCTGCCGTTTCGAGCAGCAACAGATCATCCGGGGTTTGTTCGGAATCAGCGTCCGGGAAATCACCGAGCAATGCGAAATAGATATTAGGGTCTTCGTTCGCAAGGTAATGCACTTCCAGTCGGCCCAGCAGCTCTTTAACCTGAGCTTCGGAGGAAAAGATGGTAGGCACTACGACCATCGTCGCGGCATCGGCCGGAATGCCGGACTCGGTCTCCATCTTTGCGAGCAAGCGCGGTTGAAAGACGTGCGTCACGTCCCAATTGATAACGGTAACGGCAATGTCGCTGGCAGGAATTAGAGCCACCAACGTCGCAATCACCAGCAACCCCCAACCAGCGCCGGCCATGCTCAGCGCAGCAATGAGCACCGCGAGGAGCAGGACTGTCAGCAACACGAGGGTGCCAAGGTAAGCGAAGGTCGCGTGACGCAATACGAAGCGTCGCACTCGTTCAACCGGTCGGGGGCGATAAGCAAACTCCGCCTCGAGCTGCGACAACCCCTGGTCGACAAGGTAGTAACCAACATGTGATGCATGCGTTACTTGTTCATCCGCCTCGCTAACGCGACCCTTTGCAGCCAGTTTCACTGCACCACGGGCCACCGCCAACTCGTCCGCACGCGTGCGCTTGCTTACGCGCTCAATCACGTGGCGGTAACGATCACGCGCGGCAAAATCCATTTTCAAGTAGGCGCCGGCCGGATCCTGGCCCAGTAACGGCTCAATTAGACTGACACTTTCAAAGAAGTCGGGCCAGTCTAACGTCGACAGCAGTCGCATGCTGGTGATGATGTTGCCGACGGTGACTTGGGTGGCGGCCTGCCGTTGGTGCTCGGCATGAATGACCTGCTCGATGTTGGTGTTCTGCTTTGCCAGTTTTGCTTCGAGCCACTCCGTAACGGGCATCACGGCCGGATCCTGCTCGCGCAGTCGTTGCGTGATTTGGACCACGAAGCTGTGCGGAATTCTTTCGCGCTTGCCTAAACGTTCCGCGATAAGCGGAACCACCGCGTCGGGTTGTCTCGCAGCAATTTCCAGCAAACGATCGGCTAGTTTGTCGGCACGTTCGCGTTCTTCACGAGCCCCAACGATCAGCGTAGCGAGTCTGCGCAAGTTCTCGACAAGTGCCAGGCGCAGGGTGATGGCTACGGCCCACAATTCACCGATGGATAGCGGAGCGACGGTTTGATACGCAGCAATGAACCGGCGTAGGGTGTTGGTATCGAGCCGGCAGTCAGTGTGCGCGATTAGCGCAACCGCCACCGCATAAATCCGCGGATAGTCTTTCAACTCACCATCGGCCAGCTTGGGCAGTTCGTGGTAATAACTCGTGGGCAGGTCTTCGCGTATCTCGCGCAGTTGCTCTTCGACCAAATGGAAGTTATCGACTAACCATTCAGCCGCCGGTGAGATACCGCGGCCTGTTCGAATGGCTTCGACCAGCGAGCGGTAAGCGGTAACCAGCTTGCGTCCATTGTCTTCCAGGCGCGGCAACAGTTGCGCGCGCCCCTTTTTCTGGATCGTCTTGTGTTCCCTGGCAAGAACTTTCGCGTATTGTTCCAGTCGTTCGACGCTGAAAATTTCCGCGCTTAACGGTTGCTCATCCTCGTAAGGAGAGGCTTTTTTAATTCTTCCAGAAATTGATCCGAGAAATTCACTCATCGGTCTTTGAAAAACACTGGCCGCCCCGGGTGTCGGCCTCTACACGACTCAGACGCGAGCAAGTTAATAAAATGACCTGAATACACTCAGAATATCACGAATCGAATACGTGTTTTAGGCGCAAGAAACATTGGTAATAAATGGGGCTCTGCACAAAGGCCGGCCCGATGATGATAACTAATCGCACCGGATCTTTATTCTCATATCGAACCGCTTTGCTGTGTAGTATTCTCGCTGCCACGTCCCATGTCAGTCCCCAAAGACTTCGCCAAAATCCACCCCTCGGCTCGCTGGCGCGCCCTGGCATTATTGTCCGTTGCCGAACTATTGGGCATGTCACTTTGGTTCAGCGCTTCCGCGGTCGTGCCTGCCCTGCGCGATGAATGGCATTTGGGCGAGACCGCGGTCAGTTGGTTGACGATTTCCGTCCAACTCGGATTTGTGTTCGGCACGTTAGTCAGCGCTTTTCTGAACCTGCCCGATCTTATCAGCGTTCGTTACCTGTTTGCGGTTTCAGCCCTGGGTGGAGCGCTGGCAAACGCTGCTTTCGGCGCCTACGCTGATGGTCCTCCTGGGGGAATCGCGCTCAGGTTTCTAACAGGAATGTTTCTCGCCGGCGTTTATCCGCCTGGAATGAAAATAATGGCGACCTGGTTTCAACGAGGCCGGGGCATGGCACTGGGCGTGCTTGTCGGCGCACTGACGTTGGGCAAAGCGTCTCCGTACCTGGTCAACGGACTGGGCAGCGCTAATTGGCGCGTGAACGTCTTTTTCATTTCGTTACTCGCGATTTTGGGCGGTCTAATCGTCCTGCTATTCGTTGACGATGGACCCTATGCGTTGCCGCCTGCTCGATTTGATTGGACACAGGCTTTTGCAGTTTTCCGGAATCGTGGCCTGCGTCTCGCGAGCTTTGGTTACTTCGGCCACATGTGGGAACTGTATGCGATGTGGGCGTGGATACCGGTAATGATTCGTGCCAGTCTCGCGTCAAGAGATGCTTCGTACGAACTCGCAGAGTTTTCCTCGTTTCTGATCATTGGCTGCGGCGCACTCGGTTGTGTGGGTGGTGGACTGCTTGCGGATCGAGTGGGGAGAACTGCGGTTACTTCGTGGGCGATGGCGATCAGCGGCACTTGTTGTTTACTGGTTGGTTTCCTTTTCGGCGCCCACCCGTTGCTGTTGTTAACTGTTTCCGCAATTTGGGGCGTGACCGTGATTGCTGACTCGCCACAGTTTTCCGCTTGCATCACTGAGTTGGGCGATCACCGATACATTGGTACGGCGTTAACCATTCAAACCAGTCTCGGGTTCCTGCTCACCAGTTTTTCCATACAATTGGTTCCTGTCTTTGTAAATCTTGTCGGGTGGCGCTATGCGTTTACGATACTTGCACCTGGCCCATTCCTGGGAGTGCTGGCAATGCTCAGATTGCGTGGGTTGCCTGAGGCTGCGAAGATCGCGCATGGAAAGAGATGATTGCAGAACTCAAGGCACGAACGCGCAAGATCATCGGGTTGCTTAAAAAAGCTTACCCGGACGCCAAGTGCTCGCTAAATCACTCGAATGCTTTTGAGTTATTGATCGCGACGATCCTCTCGGCGCAATGTACTGACGCGCGCGTAAACATTGTCACCCAGGATCTCTTTCGCAAATACCGGAAGCCGGAAGACTATCTGAAAGTTTCCGAGAAAGAACTCCAGCGCGATATACGCACAACCGGGTTCTTTCGCAACAAGACAAAGTCGATCCAGGGCACGGCAAAAGCATTGTCTGAGCAATACGGCGGAAAAGTTCCGGATAAGATTGAGGAACTGCTTGAGCTGCCCGGCGTGGCGCGGAAAACTGCGAACGTGGTAATGGGGAATGCTTTTGGTATTAGTTCAGGTGTGGTTGTTGATACTCACGTGACGCGGCTATCACATCGACTTGGACTGTCCACAGAGAAGACGGCAGAAAAAATCGAAAACGATTTGATCGCGCTGGTGCCAAAAAAGGATTGGATAATATTTCCTCATCTGCTCATCGCGCACGGACGAGCAATTTGCAAAGCGCGCAATCCTCTTTGCGACCAGTGCGTCATTGAAAAACATTGCCCATCGTCGTATCTCAAAACCGGCGTCATGCCGGGTAGTTAAGTGGTCACCCGGCGTTGAAACTCCCTTCCCGAGCTGTTTGTATTTTGACCACTTGTTCACGCTCATCTCGCCGGAGCCTCGTTAGAGATTTTCGCATCAAATAACGCAACCAGTTCATCTCGCATCTCCTTCTCTCGACTTGGCGCGGCACCAACCCAAACACCCTTTACTATTCCCTCGTTGTCCACAAACAATACCGACGGAGTGGCCTGTATTTTGTAAGAGGATAATGACCCGGTTTGTACGTTTTCGATTGGAAGTTCGAGGGACTCCAAGAATGCTTTTCCTTCTTCGACTGAATTGGGGAAGATCGCCAACGACTTCACGTTTCTTTTCGAGGCATTCTGGATTAACTGCCGATAGAAGGGCGCGCTTGACTTGCAATAAAAACAGTCCTTATTCAGAAAAAAGATCAGACTCTTCTTATTTTGTGCCCAGTCGACGTTCGGAACAATAATTCGTGTGCCTACGAGCTTTTGCGATTGCTGCTGCAAGCTTTCGGAATTCGGTCGTTGTGAAAAAACATATCGCTTTACTACGACGCCGGCCACGACAAGAACGGCAACTGCGATGACAATGTTCACTCCCAGTTCAATATTAGCTCTTACATTGTTCTGCTTGTTGGGTCCGATCCTCTTCCTATCACGATACAGCGACGTGGAGTCCCGCTGAGCTTTTTGGAAGCCATTAAGGAGTTGGTGAGTTAGTTTGGTAGTTGCTAATACGCGAAACGCTACTTCTGCAGCACTGCCTTGGCGACCGCCAGCGTGGCGTTGGCACGCGGCGCCTCGTTTTTGAAGCTCCTCGCCAGATCGATTGAACGATATAAATCGTCTTTAGTAAGCGACTGAAGCACCCCAGTAAGGCCAAAATCCTCGCCGCCGATGCTAGTGATTTTGAGGCCGCTTTTCGTCATCAGCGGAAAATGAAGCTGCACATCTTCGCCGGTAAACTCATCAGCAGAGTTCGCGGCTTTGACAGCTTCGGCCATTATCTCCCAGGCCCGCACACGGTCGGCGATAAGAAACTGAGTTGCCACGCCAATCAGTACGCTGGCGCGATTGGGATCATCGGCGTCAATGCGTCGCGCCTCAGCTGCGGCCTCTTCCAGAAACTCCAGGGCGTGCGAGCGTTGTGAATTTATCAGCAACTGCGCCGCTTGCGCGTAAGCCCAGGCGCGCTGCGTGTGAGTCAATTGTCCGGCGTTAGCGAGTCGAACTACCTCCCGCGCCTCTTTTTTTCGGATCGCGAGTTGGACAAGTTGAAAATCCACGTATCGACGCACCTCAGCCCGGCGATCTGAGTCGTCGATTTTGTCCGCCACGTCTTGCGCGCGAGCATCGCCTTGATCCGCCAGCGCGACCGCCGCATCCGCGTAGATTGAATCGCGCTCCCGAGAAGTCTTTGCATGATCAAGCCGATCCTGCATTTTCTCTAAGGCATTCCCGGCAGTCTCTTCTGGGCGGACGCCCTTGACTAATAGGGAACTGTCATCGCCTATCGCTCTTTTCAACGGATCGCCTTTCAAAGCCGTTAGTTGTGCGCGGAGCGCCGAGGCGGTATCAGGCGCATACTGATCGAAAAGCGGAAGTAGTCGCTTGACTACCATGTACTTTCCGGCGCGTCCTGAAGAAGTGAAGTCTTGATCGGGCGGCAGCAACGGCCGCAGCAGAATGGTGGCGGCCACCTGGAAGAATCTATTACGGAGTGCCACAGACAGATTGGGAGAAGCATTAGGTTCCGATTCCGCCTGCCTCCACGTAGCACCGCCATCAGCAGAGAAGGTCACGTAAAGACCCGGGGTAAAAGCATAGGATGACAAACCTGAGACTGTATTGGCGTCGGATGAAGGGTCGAACTCGGCGCGGGCAAGGAGCAATGCAAACCTCTGGTCCGCAGCCTTAGGTCCCTTCGCCCGCAACGCGGAAAGAAAACCGATCGAATTCGCATTCACCAGATGCAAAGCCGGCGCGGCAAACTCCAGAGCACGTTCAATCTGGCCATCATCAAGTAACTTGCCGGCCAGTTGAAGCCTTTTGGACGCAGCTTCAGAGCTTGACCAACTGTCGCCGGTACTTCGCGTCCTTGCATCGCTCTTGGAGTCTTTTGCCTCACGCTCGTTTTCGTCTTTCATTTTTGCTAGAAATTCTTCACCAAGTGTGCGGTCCCGCCGCGCGGCTATACCTAATACTTCCGAGCGTAAGTCGTGACCGCTCATACGCCTCAAAGCAACTACCATCGGCGGTGGACTATCTTTGGTTTTCACGGTTACTTCTTCAGCGTCCCCTTTCTCCGCAGCTTCCCATGCCCGGCGGAACAGTGTTCGGGCCTCGTCGCTGTCGGCGGCCCACAGTGTGTCGGCGGCACGCGCCAGCACACGAGGACGAAGGGCTGGGTCATGATAGCTGCGCGCCTCGTCAGCGAGCGACATAACAAGCGAGATTGCGAAGGTGCGCCGCTGTGGCTCCAACGAATCGGCCTCGCTGACCTTACTTATTTCTTTGTCACTGGCCTTTGCCTGAAACTTTTTCTCAGCGGCAGTTTGCGCCAGAGTTGGAACTGGGAGCACTAACAAACATAGCAGTGATACGAGAATGAACGCGACAGATTTGCCCTGGTCGACGTTCACGCTGCCTGGTGCGCTCATATTGTTCCCACTCCTCATCTTCGGGCTAATTATGTAGCGGTGCCGCCAGCGATGACGGGAAAAGATCATTGTCTCGTTGAATCAAGGCAGATTCTTTCACTTGCTCAGAGCGCGCACGCAGTCTGCGATGTTCGCGACAGGGACGCAGGCGCAGAAAGCATTTGGCGCAAGCCGAGCGACGCCGCACGTCTCACCGTCTGCCGGCAGTCCCCGTCTCGGCGCCGCCTTACAAAGTCGCAGTGCGAAGAGGACTCTGGAGCTACTTGCGCGACCTCCGGGCGGCAAACTTCCCGGATCAGGCGCAATGCGAGAGTTCAAGACCCAGTGCAAAACCATTGACCGCGCTCGTTCGAGCAGCAGGTGACAGACTGGGTGCAGCCGTCTCTAGCGTTCCAATCCCAGCAACCCGATTCACAAGCCCACGCCGGGTCAGCAAGGGCAGGCGTTGGTGAAGCGGCCAGGGCGCCTAGCGCGAGCGCAAGGGCGAGAACATTGACTAGTAGAAGGCGGTAACGGAAAAGGACTAAAAGCGTCTTCATGAGAGTTTCTCCTTGAGAAGGAAGTGATGGGAGCGCGCGATTTTTAACGCATAAGTTAGGGCTTGTCAAGACTTTTTCCTTTAATGCAAGTATTTTTGCTTTGGTTCGCGCAACGACCCTCACTGTAGAGGAAGCAAAGAATTCGCAAAAGAACGCAAAGGAAGATGTGCTTTGCGCCCTTCTTTGCGCGGAAGTTTGGCGTCCTTTGCGTTTTCATTCATCCACGGGTCGGACGCCGGAGGGGCTCTTTCAACTCTTTCAACCTGCTAGCGCTCCTCTTGAACACCGCCACAATGGCCCCGCTCCGCTAATCCTGAATTTAATCGCTGACCCGCCGAGATGCCCGTCGTCATTTGCCGTTATTTCACTTTTCTCGAACCCAGCTTTTCAAAGACTTTCTTCATCCAACAAATCGAACGCTGGAAGAGGGCCATGGAGTGAGCTATCGTTTCCCCTGGTATCGGCTCACCGACGAGCATCTACTCGATCTGCGCATCTGCGACCTGGCGCTGAAGATCAAAGGCTCGTTTCTCGAACCTCACATCAAGCGACTTTACAGTGAACTGAACGATCCGAAGAGTTCGCGCCATCGTGCTTTGAAATGAAGCCGAAATCCGGTGTCGAGCGCGTGGCCCGCTTCGTGACGAACATCCGAATCCGCAGACGCCGCACGTTGCCGTCTTTGGATTAAAGGCTACCGCATCAATCAGAAAATGGCGCCCGCCCGGCTCCTCCGTCAGCTTCAACCCGCCGTACATGGCGGTCTGCGGCAGCAGCTCGCCGTTTGCGCCGGGCATGTTCTCCATCCGGATCATCTTCAAGTCAATCATGTGCGACTCGCCGGGTTGTAGCGTTAGTGGCGGCAGGTCGTACTCACCACGCCCGGCGTCGTACTGCTATTTGGGAACCCATCTAATTGGGAACCCACATACTAAATGTGAACTAAACTCCTAAGAAGAGAGATGGTATTGTTTCCTCTTGAATCTCGCCATCCTTCTTCGTTACCCGGTATGCTTTCGCTTCGAGGCGGGAACTAACCACATGCTTAAGTTCTAGTCCGACATAATGCAGCGCGGCACCATCGTCGGCTGCGATACCATCGGAAATTTCGCCAGCCAGAATCAAGCGATGGTAAGCGGGTCGCCGATTCACTTCTCCATCATAATGTGGACAATTGCTACCCCGGAGAAAACCTAGACACTGCAATTTATTAAACTGACCGCCAATATAGTCGGATAATCCCTCTTCAAACCAACATATTGATCCTGCACTAAGACCAGCCAAAACCACGCCGTTCTTCCAAGCCGTGCGCAAATAAACATCCAGGTTCCAGTCTTTCCATAAGGCAAGCAGTGATTTAGTATTCCCGCCACCGACGTAGATTACATCCTGCTCGAGAATAAATGATTCCAAATCGTTAGTCGGTTGGCGGAATAATGATAGATGGGTGGGAATGCAATTCAGTTGAAGAAAGGAAGTATAGAAACGTAGGACGTAACCTTCCGCTTCACCACTCGCAGTGCCGAGAAAACAGACTTTGGGCTTTTTTGTTTTGGACTGTTGCAGTATGTATCGATCTATTAGCGGATTATCGGGCTCCATTGAAAACCCACCGCCGCCTAGAGCAATAATTTGTTGCTTCATTTGGGGTCTGTGAATTGAATTAGGTCTCTTAGCCCCAATACCTACACTCGTACAAGTGCTCGCGAAAACCAACGGCGACAGGTTTCTAACCTCCAGGATTGCCTCATAAAGGTCGTTTCTGCCGCAACAATCCTTTCGGCTTTATTGATCCTTGCGAGCGCGGCGGTGAACCGGGGTGCGTTCTTTCAGCAACTCTTTGTGCCGTGATTCGATAACATAGCCAAGTCGCTGATAACTAACTCCTAATAACTTGGATGCGTGAGTTATGCTGCCATTTACCTTGGCGAGTGTGTTCCTGATTAGCTCTCGCTCAAACTTCAACACCTCATCCGGTAAGCGACAGCTCTTGTTGTAAAGAACTTCTGCTCCGGTTTCACTTTTTCGTCCGCTGCGTAACTCTAAAGCCGCCCTCTTTTTTCCCGCCGCTTCGAACCTCAGCTTAATGTCTTGGCTTTCGCAAGTTGCCAGCCATTCTCCCGCTTGGTCATAAGCGGCAAAAAGAATCTCAGGCGTCAGTTGATCTATTTCCTCAATCAAGGTAAGTGCAGCGAGCCCGGCCCTATTTAGTGCTCCCGCCTGATGCGCCACTTCAATAGCTTTTTGAAGCGTGAACTGCGCCCGCTCAGTTTGGTTGAGTCTAGCTAAGGCGATGCCTTGAGTGATCAACGCATCGGCCAAAAAACATTGGCGTCCGGCTTTCTCAAAACTTCTAGCCGCGCTTCCGGCAGCAACTTCGGCTTCTGCAAATCTGTGTTCCGCAATAAGGACTTGTGCGCGAGTCTCGTCAACCTGAGCGGTTCTAACCTTGTCTCTGACACTAATCGTTAAGCGTCGCGCATGATCAAGATGTTCGTGCGCCTCTCTAAAGCGAGACAGTTCGCGTAGGACGTTGCCGATGTTGTTCTTTACGTGGGCACGAAAGACGGTATTGCGCGCGAGCTTGAAATGGCGATCCGCTTCCTCATATTCACTGATAACTTGCGTGAGGTGGTCGGCTTTTTTTTCTGGATCTGCCAGCTTACGCAGGATCATCCCAAGCTGATTGTGGTAAGTGCCCTTGGTGGTATGGTTGGTAATTTTCTCAAACAATGGCGCATTGTCGGTAAGAATTTTTAGAGACTCGCTGTAGCGCGAGGCTGACCACTCAACAACTGACAATCCCAGTAGTGCGTTTGCTCGCGCATTCCCTGCGGCAGTCAGTTTTTGCAGCGCCTCTTTGAACATGATGCGCGCTTCATCCAACGCGCCTGCGCGCCAATAGCACAACGCCAGTTCCGACCGCACTTCGGCAACCTTCTTTAAGTCTCCAAGCGATTCAAAAAAGGTGATGCTTTCGGTTAGTAAGTCTCTGGCAGAGTCGTCCGCTTCTTTGATCTCATCTCGGCTGCCGATCCATCCGGTCAGGATACCGGCGCAAAGCAAAACGTCAGCAGCAACGAAAGGATGAAGCCCAGATGTGTCCGGGCGTTCTCCGACTCGCTTCCATAGCGGACGCATCACTACTTGCGCTTGGTCATAGTCGCCTTTGTCCTTGAACTCCAACGCGGTCTGACATCTGAACAGCGCCCGGTCGTTGGCGGTTAGGTGGGACAAGTCCAGCTTCGGCGAGGCAGTTCGCATGAGAGATAGAGACTTTCGCAAAGTGAGAGATCGTGTGACTGCGAACCGGATATTAGTTTGCCGCCAGCCTCCTTGCAAGGGATCTTGCGTTATTGTTCTACTCCTTCCGATGTAAAAAACTTTGCATCGTTTTAGCCTCAAAGGAGAAACATCAATGAAAAGATTCCTAATGACAATTGCCTTCACGTGCGTTTTCGCTGGCTCGGTATTGGCGGGAGATATGCCTACTGTTGGCGCACCCGCCCCTGCGTCCACGTCCAGCGGAACGCAATCAAGCGCGGCGGTTACGGTGTTACTCACGATTATTAGTCTCGTAGTTCGCTAGAGATCACTCACGTCCAAGTTTATGCAAACTGCCTTTCGGCAGTAGGGTAGTTGTGTGTTTTGATTCCGTGCCGAACTCTATTCGTCCAGTTGGACGGGTGCTTCCCTTAAAAGTCGAGTCTGCTAGGACATCCGCTCGAACGTCGTTACAATGGCCCCGCTCCGCTAATCCTGAATTTAATCGCTGACCCGCCGAAATGCCCGTCGTCATTCGCCGCTCTTTCACTTTGCCCGACCCCGGCTTTTCAAACACTTTCTTCATCCCACAAATCGAACGCCGGAAGAGGGCCATGGCGTGAGCTATCGTTTCCCCTGGTATCGATTAACCGACGAGCACCTGCTCGATTTGCGCATTTGCGATCTGGCGCTGAAGATTAAGGGTTCCTTTCTCGAGCCTCACATCAAGCGCCTTTACAGTGAACTGAACGATCGCGGCATTCGCTTCAAGCCACACGTCTGGTTATCTGAAGAATGGTTTTCGCCGGACGGCGTTCCTGGCATTGCCATCCCCTTTTATCTGGCCCATCCGCGGCTGATGAAACTCGAGCGCAAGCAGATGTTGGAAATCGAGGGCGGAAGTGACACCGAATGTCTGCGCATCCTCCGGCACGAAGCCGGCCACGCGCTCGACACAGCCTTTCGCCTCCACTTCAAAGGGCGCTGGCGCGAACTGTTCGGATCGTTTGCGAAACGCTATCCCGACTTCTACAAACCCAAACCCAAAAGCCGAAACTATGTGCTGCATTTGCGTGCGTGGTATGCGCAGGCACATCCTGCCGAAGATTTTGCGGAAACTTTTGCTGTTTGGCTGACACCGCGTTCGCGCTGGCGTCGCCGTTACAAGGGCTGGCCGGCCCTGCATAAACTTGAATACATTGACGACTTGATGACCGAGCTGGCCGGCACCAAACCGCGCAATCGCGCGCGCACGAAAGTGGAACCTCTTTCCGAAATACGCATCACGCTGCGCGAACACTATCGGCGCAAGCGCGAGCGGTACGACTTTGATTGGCCCGCCGTTTACGATCGTGATTTGCGGCGGATTTTCTCAGACGATCCGCGACACCGTACCAAACCAACCGCTGCCAGCTTCATCCGCAGCGTGCGTCGCGAGGTGCGTCAGATAGTCGCTGACGGCACCGGCGTGCATCAGTACACCATCGATCACGTGCTCGAAAACATGATCGATCGCTGCAAAGATTTGAAGCTTCGCGTCGCCATCCCGCCACGCGAAGCTCGCCGCCGTCTGATGATCGTTTTGACAGTTCAGGTCATGAACGTGCTGCATTCGGGTTATCATCGCATCGCCGTATGACTTCCAAGTCGAAAAAGAAGAAGGAAATCTTCGAGCCAAGGAAGAAGCTGCGCATAATTGTGCTGGTCCATCAAGACCTGGTGCCGCCGGACTCGCTGGAGGGTCTGAGCGACAAAGAAAAGATCGAGATCAAAACGGAGTACGACGTAATCTCAACCCTGAAAAAAATGGGCCACGAGGTTTATCCGGTCGGGCTCTACAATCAACTTAACGGCATTGGTGATGCACTCCTCGAACACAAGCCGCATATTGCTTTCAACCTGCTTGAAGAGTTTCATGGTTATCCGCTTTACGATCAGCACGTCGTCAGCTATCTCGAGCTGATGAAACAAGCTTATACGGGTTGCAACCCGCGCGGTCTGACGCTGGCGCATGACAAAGCCTTAACCAAGATGATTCTTAGTTACCACCGCATCCCGGTGCCGAATTTTGCCGTGTTCCCCATGAATCGCAAGGTTCGGCGGCCAAAGCGTTTGAAGTTTCCCCTGCTGGTGAAGTCGATTAGCGAAGAGGGTTCGGTTGGTATTTCGCAGGCTTCGGTTGTTCACGACGACGACAAACTTACCCAACGCGTCGAATTCATCCATCGCCAAAACAAAACAGCCGCCATCGCCGAACAATACATAAAAGGGCGGGAGATTTACGTGGGCGTTATCGGCAACACGAACATTCAGACCTATTCGCCCTGGGAACTGGTGATGGAAAAGCTGCCGGAGGGGGCGGAGAATATTGCCACCTTGAAGGTGAAATGGGATCCCACTTATCAGGAGCGCGTAGGTGTTGCGACTCGCGCCGCCGAACTCACACCGGAGCAGCACAAGACGCTCGAACGCCTATCCAAACGCATTTACCGCTACATGTTTCTCAGCGGCTATGCGCGTCTTGATTATCGTTTGACTGAAGAAGGCCAATTTTATCTGCTCGAAGCCAATCCTAATCCGCAGATTGCTGAAAATGAGGACTTCGCCGATTCAGCCGCGCACAGCGGACTTCCTTACGATCAGCTACTTCAGAAGATCATAACGGTGGGAATGAACTACCAGGCCGCAACCCAGGGTGGTTGAAAGCAAACTGTTTAGTTTGCGGCCGTTGGTCCCCTACTCGTATATAGGTTTGCGGAACTCACCATCGATTCATCCTCTTTTCTCCCTATCAACTCGATTGCAAACGACGACGCAAACACACAGCTTGCGTTACGAATCACCAGGAGTCCCTTTGACTGTCGCACTCACACTCTTATTCGCCCTCAATCTTCACCGATTGCTGTGCCGCGCTTCGTCAAAAACGGTTCACATTGACTGATTGTGTTTGGCGAGCAGACGTTTTCAGGCTAATCACTCACACATCTGCTTCTGATGAAAATATCTTCCTGACTTCTTTTGGGTCGAAGTGTTGCGCGCACTTGTGATTCGTCACGAAACAGTCACATTGCTGCTTGTTCAATCGTTTTTCGGCCATTAGTATGGCTTTGCCCTCCCGAGGTACCCCCCCTCACCGAGTAGTGCGGCATAAATAATTTAAGGAGAAGTTCCCCTTTGGTTTCTAAAAGACTGTTCCCCTATGCGCTGGCGGCCTGCTTAACCCTCGGCCTAATTTCCCAAACCGCTTTCGCGCAAGATGCCGATATCCGTCTGCAGCAGATAGCCAGGGCAGACACGCTCTCCAGCCTTCCGGCTGCCGACGACGATCCAATAATCATTTCGCTTGCCTCGGCTGAGGACATCAAGGCTTCGATGCTGACTTCGGCGTCTACTGAAGGTCGTTTCCAACGGCTGATGACCGCGGCGATTGATCAACGGCTCGGCGCTCGCTATATGTGGGGAGCCACTGGTCCGTCAGCGTTTGACTGTTCGGGATTCGTGTGGAGCATCTTCAAATCGTCAGGCATTGATTTTGAGCGCGGCAGTGCACGCACGTTGTGGAATCGCTTCAGTGCACCCGCTACCGGAGAGCGATACAAATTTGGCACGTTGGTGTTCTTCAGCAACCTTGCGCACGTCGGTGTGGTTGTTGATGAGCGCGGCTTTTATCATGCCTCGCGACATCACGGCGTTATTTACTCGCCTTTCAACGAGTACTGGGTGTCTCGCATCGACGGTTTTCGTCAGGTGCAGGTGCCCGTCGTTGCCACCACGGACTAAGAAGCTTCTCGCTCCAGGAAAAAACGCCGGCCACCTCCCTGGGTGCCGGCGTTTTGGTTTTTGCGTTTCTTCTTTAAATTGAAAACGTCAAAGGTTGTTAACTTCCCTTTTCGCTGGAGGGGACAAAGCCCGCCCGGTGTTCATCTTCCCGCGCTTCCCAGACGACCATGATCTTGTCTATCGCCACGAAACACAACTTGTCGTCGTTGTCCTTGAGATGAAGCACTCCCTCTTCAACTTTCAAAACTTCGCCACGAAGGCTTGACGCTCCACCGCAATAGATATCCAGCTTCTTTCCGATAGACCCACTTAGAAACCGTTCCACGTCTTTCTTCTTTCCTGCGATGGTCGCGTTATTTTCCGTTGCCGTTCTTAAAAGTGATTCTCACCAGCGGCAGCACATCAGGATCGTCCTGTTGGGTGCGTTCAAACTTAATCAGATCGTAATAAGCGCAACGCGCCGTCGTCGGAAACTCGCGACAGGTACCGGGTCGCGCATGATAGATGGTGCACTTGCGGGTCTCTTGATCCAGAAACATGCAAGCCTGGCCAAACATCTTGTCGGAGCGGCGCCGGAGTATTCGTTCTTTACCCCACGTTTTGGTAAAGCGGGCAGTCGCTACTTCGGGAGTAACGCCAAAATGCGCTGCCAGCCGTCTAACGTCACGGGGTGTCACCTGAACTCGATCATAGATGGAACAGCAATAGGCGATGCATTTATCGCAATCGTAGTATTTTGGTTTCTCGCCAATGACCGGTGTCAAACCCATGTTCGCTAACTCCCCTGCCTAATATCGGATTTTCCAGCGCGCGTAGTGGTCAACGACTGGCTTAACGACGCTTTGACTTCTTGTATTCGGAAACCAGTAGATCCATAAACTCCTGTCGTCGTTCGTACAGTCGCTTTGGCTCGCGCGCACCATGCGTGGCTAAAGCATAGGCCGTAATGATCGGAAGCGCTACCGTGGAATCGACATAACAAACAACTGCGTCCGGCAATCGATCCGGATCAACCTTGCCCCAGGAAACCGCTTCACCGGGTGTAGCTCCCGAAAGGCCTCCGGTGTCAGGACGCGCGTCGGTCACTTGGAGAAAATAATCATGGCCGCGCTCATCGATGCCCAGCACTTCCTGAATTTGCGGCTCAGTCTGCAACAGAAAATTCTTTGGCGAACCACCGCCAAGAATAAAACATGCCGACTGTCCTTTCTTCTTATTAGTGCGGCCCACCGTCTTTCCGACATTTCGTTTCGCCGCCAGCACAATGGCCGCCGTCTCATTAACATCGAGCGATGGATCGAAAGCCAGTTTATTTCCCTGCAGCGCCTTGGCTGCAACGTTCATGCCAATCGAAGAATCACCCGGCGAAGACGTGTAAATCGGCACGGCATATTCGTAGGCCACGCCGAGCAACGACTTGTCTTTCAAGCCCAGCTTGCGCTCGCGCTCGCACACATAACGTCCGGCAAGATAATGAAACTCCGCGGTGGACATTGTTTTTTGAAACTCTTTGCCAGTGATCATCTGACGGAAAAAAGCGTCTGTATCCAACAAGACCGAGTAATCAAAAAAGATGTCGTAAATGCGCACCACTTCTTCCGCGCGCAGCACAATGTCGGAAATCTGCGCGTTTCCCTGGTGCATCGCCAAGCCGATGCCGAAGTGAGTGTCGTGGTAGAGATTTGCGCCGGTGGAGATTATCCAATCAATAAAGCCAGCTTTGATCAGAGGGATCAATGCCGAAGTTCCCAGCCCTGCTGGTGTCAATGCGCCGGTAATTGAGAGACCAATGGTAACCTCGGGCTCGAGCATTTTCTGCGTAAACAACTGACAAGCTTCACGCAGCCGTGCGCCGTTGTAAGCCAGGAACGATTCGTCGACGAGTTGGTTGATGGTGGTGCGTTTCGTGATCGGTGCCGGGTCGATTTTTCGTCCCTGCAAAAACTTGCTTTTCTTTTTAGGCATGTGTTCCCTGTGGCTCTTCCGCGTCCTGGTCTGCTGCACGCTTTACCAGTAGCCTGCCGATACGGCGCTCGTCCGCTTCCAGCACTTCAACATCCAGCCCGCGAAGGGCCAAATGTTCCCCCGGTGGCGGCACCTTGCCAGAATGATTGATGACGAGGCCCGCTATCGTGGTGAAGTCGTCTGCCTCGATCTCCATGTCGAACAAGCGTTCAATTTTCCCAATTTCGGTGGAACCTGAGACTTCATAACAACCATCCTGCCGTTCGACGATATCTTCCAATTCTTCACGACCAATATCTTCGTCCTCGATCTCGCCAACTATCTCTTCGAGGATGTCTTCCACCGTAACCAGCCCGCACACGCCGCCATACTCGTCAACGACCATGGAAAGCTGTACGTGGGCCTTCTGCATTTCTTCAAGCAACTCAGCCACCGGCTTAGTCTCAGGAACAAAATACACGTCGCGTTTGAGGGATGCGATGCTTCCCTCTTCATCGCCATCGGCCCAGCGCTGCAACAGGTCACGTACGTAGATGATGCCTTCGACGTTATCGATTTGATCACGATAAACCGGCAGTCGCGAATACTTTGACTCGAGCATTACATCGCGCGCCTCGCGAACTGAAGCTTCGGCCGGCAAGGCGACAATATCAGGACGCGGCGTCATTACTTCGCTGACATGGGTGTCGCCAAACTCAATAATCGAATGGATCAGTTCGCCTTCTTCTTCTTCCAGAATGCCTTCCGCCTCACCCACATCAATCAGCGCCTGGATGTCGTCGGTTGCGTCCTCGTCCTCGTCTTCGTCATCAATGGCGAGTTCCTGTTCCTTAGTGCGCGAGCGGTCAAACAGTTTATGAAAAGGATCGGCGGCAAAAGCCATTAGCGGCAGAAACGGACGAATCACCGGCAACAGAAATAGCAGTGTGCCCTCGGGATCGCGCGTTGAGATAAACAGAGGAATTATCTGGCGAAAAATTCCGGCCAGGATCAGGCCTGCGAGTAGTCCTACTAAAACAAAACGACGATCGTCGAATAAAGTCAACGAAACCGACGTAACGACGACAGCAACGATTACCAGCAGGATCTGAATACTAGCGGAGATGGCAAAGCTAAAGCGGGGACGATTCTCGAGCACTTGTTTGAGAAACGCCGCGGAACGATCGTTCGCGCGCTCGGCGGCTTCGGTGATCAGCCGGCGCAGGCCAACGTCACTCAACTGGCCAAAGGCCATGTCTACGGTCGCAAGTGTACACAACAGGAACAACAGCAGCGACGCTAGTATGATCTCAATCTGCATGGAAACTAGTGAATAGTAAATAGTAAATGGTGAATAGCACAACCGCGTGACTGGGGGAGTCGCGCTGAATTCTAATCTATCTACTATTTCCGATTTACCCGCTTATGCCCAGCTTCTTTCTTAGCCGTAGCTCTAACTTATTCATCTCCCCTTTGTCGGTCGCGTGATCATAGCCGCACAGGTGCAACAAACCGTGAAGGATAAGCTGAGCGACTTCGTCGTCGAGACTTAGTCCATTCTCCTTCGCCTGGCGCGCCGCCCGCTTAACTGAGATCACGACGTCACCCAGCTTCAGACCTTCGGACTGTTCAAACTTGTCCTGCGCGGCCGGAAATGAGAGCACGTCGGTGGTTCCACGCTTTCCGCGCCACCGCTTATTAAGTTCGGCCATCGCGCGGTCCGAGACAAACACAATCGTCGCACTTGCGTTCTGAACCGGTAAAACTTTCAACGCCTTCGTTGCAAACGTTTCCCAACTCTCGGCGGCGATCGGAAATTTGCGTTGACGGTTAACGATTTCGATCATTCTTTATCCACAGATCACGCAGACTACACAGATTGCAATATAGACGTTAGAACCGCTAACCCGAATCTGTGCTCTTGAAATTCTAATCTGTGAAATCTGCGTAATCTGCGGATGTCGTCTTTACATGTCACGCTTGCGTGAGTGCTCGTCGTAGGCTTTGATGATCATCTGCACCAGCTTATGACGCACGACGTCTTTTTCAGTGAAATAGACGAACTCAATACCTTCCAGATTCGCCAGCACGCGCTCAGCTTCAATCAACCCGCTGCGTTTGCCCGCCGGCAGATCCACTTGCGTGACGTCGCCGGTAATTACCGCTTTTGAGCCAAAGCCAATGCGCGTTAGGAACATCTTCATTTGTTCGCTGGTTGTGTTTTGCGCTTCATCGAGAATGATGAAGGCGTCAGCCAAGGTGCGCCCGCGCATAAAGGCAAGCGGCGCCACTTCAATCACCTGCTTCTCCAGCAGTTTAGTGACGCGTTCGTAGTCGATCAGATCAAACAGCGCGTCATAAAGCGGGCGCAGATAGGGATCGACTTTCTCTTGCAAGTCGCCGGGCAAAAAGCCAAGCTTTTCACCAGCTTCTACGGCCGGACGCGCCAGCACGATGCGGTTGACCTGCTTCTGCATCAACGCCTGTACCGCAAGCGCAACTGCGAGATATGTTTTCCCGGTACCGGCTACGCCAATGCCGAACACAACATCGCGTTCCTGGATGGCTTGAATGTATTTGCGTTGGGTGGCCGACTTGGGCGCCACCTGCTTTTTGCCGGCCGGATTGAAACGGGCCTTGGTGAAGTAGTCGCGCAGGCTGAAGGCGCGGTCCTCGGCAATCTGCGCGAAGGCTTCCCGCAACTCTTTGTCGGTGAAAGAGCGACCCTCTCGGAAAAGCTCGGAGAAATCTTCGAGAATTCTTTCGGCGGTGGCCACATCTTCCGGGTCGCCATCGATAGAGACGTCCTGGCCGCGCGCGTCGATGCGCACATCAAGGAGCGATTCAAGATATTTGATGTTCTGATCGTGAACGCCGAAGAGCGTTTCGAGTCCGCGAGGTGGAAGTTCAATCTGCTTCAAAACCGGAAACGATCTCCTTCTGAAGAACGGAATTGGTTCAGTTTGTTTTCAGGGGTGTGAGCTAGGAAAAGAATTGCTGGCATATCTTGGATGACTGCGACGCTACTACAGGGCATCAATTAGTGTCAAATGAACTGTTGAAAAGCGGCGCTCGCGCGTGTCCGCCTTGCTTGACACTCAATTTTCCGATCCCTATACTCCGTCACTTGCGCATTGGCGCTAATCAGGTAAACTGGTTCAAATCGTTAAGAAACGCGTTATTTTGCAGTAGCTATTTGGAGAGTTTGATGCCCAATCATAAGTCAGCAGAAAAGAGAGTGCGGCAGAGCGAACGACGCCGCAAGCTCAACCGCGGCAATCGGAGCCGTTTAAGAACTTCGCTTAAAAACCTGCGCACCGCTCTCGAGGGTGACGGGAAAGGCGCAACCGCAATCTTGCCAGAGACAATTTCAACGATTGACCGAGCGGTGCAAAAAGGTGTGTTGCACAAGAACGCTGCCGCGCGATACAAATCCCGACTGACCGCGCGCGTGAATGCAGCTGCGGCCAAATAACACCTTTTCAAATTTAGAAATGAGGCGGATCGATTTAATCGGTCCGCCTTGTTTTTTTTGGGTGGCATAGACTTTAGTTTTGGGTGGCATAGACTTTAGTCTGTGTAGCTCACGGCAGCACAGACTAAAGTCTATGCCACCCAACACAGACTGAAGTCTATGTTACTTCCTTCGAGGCATTGTCATGACAAGCCAATATAAAACCGACGCCGAAATTGCGGCCGTGGTGCAGGGTTTTGAATCATGCACAACCGGCAAAGACGACTTTCCGCATCACAAACACCTGGCCGTTGCTGTCTGGTACCTGCGCAACTCAACAGTTGAACAGGCTTTCGAGCGAATGCGCGCCGGCTTGCTGCGATTTCTCACTCATCACGCCATAGGCTAGGGGATATATAAGGAAGAACTCACGCGAGCCTGGATCAATCTAGTTCATGAGGAATTGGAAAGTCTCGATGCTAATCTGCCACTCGTCATTGTTACCAATATAGTCATTGCACGGATTAGCGATCCGAGTGCAGTGTTTGATCGCTATCCTGACAACGTTGCGTTGCAACTGGAAAGAAAGATAATTGAGAAGTAAGTCTTACTTGCCAACCGCCTTTTCGCCGCTCACAATCAACGCCTGCGAAGGAAAACTCATATTGCCGCTCTTGAAATAAATCGCAGCGTCTTTGAGAACTGCATCGCGAACCTCTGCCACTTGGTCCGGTTTCAAGGTGCCGAGCTTTGTCCTAAAAGTATCTGACATCTCTGTCCGTAGTTCCCAAAACTGCTCGAGATTGATGGCTGCTTCCGTGTGGAAGAATACGGTCCGTTCTTTAACTGCGTGTGCGCCCGCTTCCTCGAGCAGCTTTGCGAGTTTCCCGTAACGCGCAAAACGAAAAGCCGCGGGTGCGTCCTCGTCTTCCATCTCAGCGGGCACAAACCGATCCAGCACTTCCGTAATTACGCTAAAGAAGGGGTTCAGTTCCCTGTCGGCCCAAACTAGTAACGCCACACGGCCACCAGGTTTAACCACCCGCAATATCTCTCGCAGCGCGGTAGAAACATTTGAGAAAAACATTGCCGAGAGCCGACCCACCGCTACTTCGAATGAATTGTCGGCAAAAGGAAATTTTTCAGCCGGGCATTGGTGAAACTCGATATTGGTTAAGCCACGGCGTTCAGCTTCCTCTCGTGCCGCTTTCACCATTCCCGCAGTTGGATCAGTAAACGTAACTCGTCCGGAGGAGCCCACAACCTCAGCGATAGTTAGCGAAGGTTCGCCGGCGCCACCGCCTATATCAAGCACTGACTGGGCCGAGCTGATCTGCGCTTCTTCGATCAACGCGCGCGTCAATGGCGCATACATCTTTTCAATCAGCGCCTGATGCTTGGTCCAATACTGCGAAGACGTTTCCCAGGCGGCGAGCACCTGCTCTGTGGTTTCACTCGCCATCATCTTTGGGCCCTTCTTTAGGATCGAGGGGCAGGCCGGCCTTTTCCCATGCTTCTAATCCGCCGAACAGCGGGTGAACATTTTTATAACCATGAGCCGAGAGTTCCTGCGCCACCCGGGCGCTGGAGGCTTCGTGCGGTCAAGTGCAGTAGGTGATTACCGTCCGATCGTGAGGAATTTCTGCAAGATGTTTTTCAACTTCATCGGCGGGCACACGGGTCGCCCCGGGCAACTTGGTTTTAGCTTCACCCCAGGCTGTCGGATTGCGCGTGTCGACAAACGCGAATTGCTCGCCACGCTCCATTCGTTCTTTGACCTCATCGACTGTTACGCGTGTTGCTTCCATTCGCGACCTTCCTTTCGTTTTTCAACTATCTCAAGCCAAATCAAATAACAATACTTCTGAAGGCTCGCCGGCTGCGATTGTTAATTGACTTTCCTGACTCACTGCGGCGCCGTCACCGTGTTTCAGCTTAGTACCGTTTAGTTCAACCGCGCCGCCGGCAACTTGCAGCCATGCGTTTCGACCGGTTGGTATTTGATGATGCACTGACTTTCCTTCATCAAGCACGCTCGCGTAGATTCTCGCGTCCCGATGAATGCGAACGGCGCCATCCGCTCCATCCGGCGAAACGATTATACGCAGCCTATTTTGCTTCTCTTCATCAGTAAACCTTTTCTCTTCGTATGCAGGAGGCAGCCCTTCCCGCTCGGGCATGATCCAGATTTGCAGCAGATGGACCGGCTCATCCTTTGAAGGATTAGCTTCGCTGTGCCGGACGCCGGTGCCGGCGCTCATGCGCTGCGCATCTCCGCGCCGAATAATCGAGCCGCTGCCCATGCTGTCACGATGCTCGAGCTCACCTGAAAGGATGTAAGTAACGATTTCCATATCACGATGGCCATGCGTTGGAAAGCCACGTCCGGGCGCGACCATGTCTTCATTAATAACGCGCAACGAGCGAAAGGCCATGTGCGATGGATCGTAATAATCGCCAAAAGAGAAAGTGTGATAGGTGTTGAGCCAACCAAAGTCGAAATGGCCGCGGTCTTCAGCTTTACGAATCTTGATCATGAGTCCTTATCTAACCCGCGGAGCGGGTGGAAGCATAAAGCCTGGGGTGAGCGAAGCGGAACCCCAGGATCACCCACGCAAAAGAACCTAAGCGCGCGAAGCGTGCGACAGCGCAAGGGCTGCTAATCATTCAAAACGAACCACTGTCGCCCACTTCGTGGGCTGGGTCCGTGGGTTTTCGTCAGGTTCCTGGGGTTCCGCTTCGCTCACCCCAGGCTTTATGCTTCCGACCGCTCCGCGGGCTCAAGACAACTTCTAAACCTCTCCGGAAGCTTTAGTGAGAATTTCTGCTAACTCATTCAAACCCTGTGCATCGTCTTCGTCAAACCGAGCGGGCGATGGACTATCGAGATCGAGAACACCGATCAGCTGCTTGTCTTTAATCAACGGTACCACTATCTCGGAATTTGAGGCGCTGTCACAGGCGATGTGGCCGGGAAACTCGTGCACATTCTCGACCACAACAGTTTGTTTCAACTCCGCGGCGGTGCCGCATACTCCCTTGCCCATCGCTATGCGCACACACGCAGGATTTCCCTGAAACGGACCTAACACCAACTCGCCTTCTTTGTACAAATAGAACCCGACCCAATTCACGTCCGGCAGCGAATGATAAAGCAGCGCCGCGCAGTTCGCAGCGTTTGCGATCAAGTCGTGCTCGCCTTCGAGCAGCGCGCGAAGCTGCGATTGCAAAGTTGCATAAACCTCATTCTTAGAGGCCGTTTCTTGTTTCGCGATTTGAAAAGTCATGTTACTTAATTCCGCTCTTCAACTGATGGCCGGATGCTGATCACCACTGACTTCGAAACCGGTGTGTTGCTTTTGTCCGCCACGCTGCGCACCGGCACCAGTACATTTGTCTCGGGAAAATATGTAGCTGCGCAGCGCCGTGGAATACTATAGGGTACAACCACAAAGTTTCGGGCGATACGCTCTTCCCCTTCAAAGTGGCCAACAAGATCGACGACTTGTCCTTTAGACAATCTCATCAAAGCAATATCGTCTTCGTTAAGAAAAACCACGCGCCGCCCACCCGAAATGCCACGATAGCGATCGTCCAAACTATAGATCGAAGTGTTGAATTGATCATGACTGCGAATCGTCATCATCAAGAGCTGGTTCGGCTGCAAATCATGTCGTGGCAAATCGTGAACAGTAAAACGAGCACGGCCGGTAAGAGTCCTAAACACTCGTTCGCTCGCCGGGCTGGGAAGATGAAAACCGCCGGGATGGCGCACACGATTGTTGTAATCGTCAAACCCCGGAACTACCCGACAAATATGATCTCGGATGCGATCGTAATCCGCGATCAATGCCTGCCAGTTAATAGCGGAGCGTTGTCCTAAAGTCGCTGCCGCCAAGCGCGCAACAATGGCGGGTTCGCTTAGTAACTCGTCTGAAGCCGGCGTCAAAAAACCACGCGACGCCTGCACCACCGCCATGGAATTTTCCGTGGTAACGAACTGCGGCCCGCTTACCTGATTATCAATTTCTGTGCGTCCCAGGCACGGCAAAATCAAAGCCTGTTCGCCATGGACCAGGTGGGCCCGGTTGAGCTTGGTCGAGACGTGCGCAGTTAGACGACAACGTCGCAGCGCGTCGGCGGTGAACTCCGTATCGGGCGTAGCCGAAAGAAAGTTTCCTCCGAGCCCGAAGAAAACCCTCGCCTGTCCCTCATGCATCGCCTGAATCGCGCGCACTGTGTCATGGCCGTGCCCGCGCGGCGGCTCGAAATTAAATTCCATTCCCAGCTTGTCGAGAAACGCGTCGGTGGGTCGCTCCCAAATTCCCATAGTCCTATCGCCTTGCACGTTGCTGTGTCCGCGCACCGGGCACAGGCCCGCGCCCAACTTTCCAATCTGCCCGCGCAATAACATCAGGTTGACGATCTCCTGAATGTTTGCGACCGCATTCTTATGCTGAGTTAAGCCCATGGCCCAACAAAATATTGTTCGCTCAGATTCAATAAAGATTTTGGCCGCGTCTTCGATGTGCGCTTTTGAAACTCCACTTTGTTCGAGCAAGTCACCCCAATGAGCTGCCTTAAGCGACTCGCCAAACTCGGCGAAACCGTCCGTGTAATTGGCAATGAATTCATGGTCCAGTACTTCGCCGGGCCGATGCTCTTCCGCAGCCAGCACTTCCTTCATGATCCCTTTAAGCAGGGCCACGTCCCCGTTGATGCGCACTTGCAAAAACAGGTCGGCGAGCGCTGTTCCACCACCCAACCAATGCATCACGTCCTGTGGGTGCTTGAAATGCGTCATGCCAACTTCCGGCAGCGGATTGATATGGACCAACCGGGCTCCATTCTGTTTCGCTTTCTGCAAGGCCGTCAGCATGCGTGGATGATTGGTTCCCGGATTTTGTCCGATGACAAAAATCGCCTGCGCCAGGTTAAAATCTTCCAGCGTCACAGTTCCCTTGCCCACGCCGATTGTTTCACCGAGCGCCGACCCGCTCGACTCATGACACATATTTGAGCAGTCAGGCAGATTGTTTGTGCCAAACTGCCTGACGAATAGTTGGTACAAAAAGGCTGCTTCGTTACTGGTGCGACCAGACGTGTAGAAAATCGCTTCATCCGGATGGGCTAATGCGTTCAGCTCGCCGGCAACCAATGCGAAAGCTTCGTCCCAACTTATTGGTTCGTAATGAGTGGCGCCGCCGCGCAGCACCATGGGACTAGTGATGCGGCCTTGCTTACCCAGCCATTGGTCTGATTGTTCAGCCAAATCGGCGACGCTCCAGCGGGCGAAAAATTCCGGCGTAACTCGTTTTGTTGTCGCTTCGTCGGCAACATGCTTCGCACCGTTTTCGCAAAATTCAGCGTGAGAGCGTTCATCATCAGGTTCGGGCCAGGCGCAGCCGGGACAATCAAATCCCGTTTTTTGATTTAACTTCAACAGCGTGCGCACGCCGCGAGCGACGCCCATTTCGTTCCAGGTGGTTTTTGCGGTCGCGAGGATTGAGGGGATACCGCCGGCTACTTTGCTCGGCTTTTCTATCTGCACAAGCGACGGATCTTCAGGCGACTGGGCGCGACTATCAGTTGCTGTGGGTTTCTGATCTGACATTGGTAACTACCGATGACTGGACTGTAGCTAATTGTATTTCGTGAGGAGCGCTTTACCAAAGTATGGTTTGCGAAAACGCAGGATTACTGGATAACAGGTTGTTGCTTTCCGCACATCAGACGGCAGAGCCGGCGACAGCGGTAACCCGCAGCTCCACTGGTTGACCAATTCTCAAATGGCCGCCGCTTAGAACTCGCGCGTAAACGCGCGACCAACCCGGTTGAAGTTTCTGAGAAATGCGCTGATATTTGCCATCAACAAAGTAGGCAGGAATGGTATTGCAAGGCGTGGTATAGCTGGTTATTTCAACCAACACCTCATCACCCAGGGATAACTGAACGCCCGGAACCACATGTTGCCAATCCAGCCCCGAGATAGTCACGTTCTCGCCTACTGCGCCGGGAAAGATCGGATGACCTTCGGCCTGAAGTTCCAGAATCCGTTCTAATGAAAAAAGGCACAACGCCCGTTCCGGGCCGCCATGAATATCGGGAAAGCGATGTTCATCGCCGGCTAGTCCCAGTTCGTTAACGAGGCCTTCGGCGACCGTCAACTTGGGAACGCCACCTGCAGAAGTGTTGAGTTGAAATATTCGTCCTGTCATTGAAAACAAAAAGGCAAGCAAGTGCGTTTAATAGATCGCGGTTATTGTAGCTCAAAATGGAAAGTTTGACTTGGCGCGGTCTTTAGCTTAAAAGCTTCTTCTCCCTCTTCGGTTCGACGCGAAATTTGGAGTGCGCTGGCTCGACAGCGCTTTCCGTCCACAATGTGCGAGCTGCGAAGAAATGCAGAGCCATCTGAATTCGCACCTGAATGGAAGCGCGGCCGGCTAAAGCGGCGTCAAGCCGCCGCAGTCCAAAAAATTCTTTTGTTTCGCATGAGGAAAACTCGATGACTCGCTCACTTTATCGCTGGTTTACACTGTGTCTAGTGCTCTGCTGCGGCGTACTGACGCTTCAGGCCCAGGTAAAGCCGGGGCGCGATCCCAATCAACCAATCGATGAGGAGTACACCAAAAAGATTCGCGAGTACACGACTGAAACATTCTTCAACTCTCCGTTGACAGATTACTTGCCTGCGTCTGCGAAGGTACCGACCCCTAAAGCGGTACTCGGCGATGTCGCCGGAGCGCCCGGTAAATTGCCGTATGTTGCAGAAGTTAATCAGTACATGCGCATGCTGGAAAAAGCCAGCGCGCGCGTGCGCGTATTTTCAATCGGCACGAGTGAAGAGGGCCGCGAGATGATCGCGGTAGCGGTAGCTTCTGAAAGTCTATTAGCAAAGGTCGATGAAAACCGCGCGCGTCTTAGCAAACTTGCCGATCCGCGCACAATTAATCTCAACGACGACGAAGCAGACAAACTTGTCAGCCAGTCTTTTCCGGTTTACTACATCACCGGTGCGCTTCATTCAACCGAAACCGGCTCGCCGACGGCCTTAATGGAACTCGCATACCGCCTCGCAGTCGACGACAGTCCTTACATCAAATCCATTCGCGACAATATGGTCACGTTGATTACGCCCGTAGTTGAAACTGATGGGCGCGATCGCATGGTCGATGTTTACAACTGGCACCTGGCCCACCCTAAGGATAATTGGCCTTCGTTAATTTACTGGGGCCATTATGTTGCCCACGACAACAATCGAGACGCGATCGGTCTCTCATTAAACCTCACGCGCAACGTGCTCAACACTTACGTTGGGTGGAAGGCGCAGGTGCTCCATGATCTCCACGAATCAGTTCCTTATCTTTACGACAATACGGTGGGTGATGGTCCATACAACGCCTGGGTCGATCCGATTCTGACCGATGAGTGGCAAATGATCGGTTGGAACAATGTTTCGGAGCTGACGAAGTTTGGCATGCCCGGCGTGTTTGCTCATGGCACCTTTGATACGTGGTCACCGGGATATCTGATGTTTATCGCGGCAACACACAACGGCATCAGCCGCCTCTACGAAACGTTTGGCAATGCCGGCGCTGACACAATAGAGCGCACGCTTTCGCCGGGCGAATACTCACGCACCTGGTATCGCCAAAATCCACCTCTGCCGAAAACGAAATGGTCGCAGCGCAACAATAATAATTATCAGCAGAGCGCATTGCTCACGACTCTTTATTACTTCGGGAACAACAGCAAAGTTTTTCTCAAGAATTTTTATCTGAAGGGCAAGCGTTCGGTCTTAAAACCGAAGAATGAAGGGCCCGCCGCCTACGTATTACCCGGCGATGACGCGCGTCCGGGAAACCAAGCGGAACTATTGCGAACGCTGCAAGCGCAAGGTGTGGAGATTAGTCGCGCGACCGCGCCCTTCACCGTTGCAGTCAGAGCCGATAAAGCCGACAAGAAGTCACAACCACCTGCGTCAGCGAGTAGTACGCCAACACCGGCTCCGGTTACGTCCGCTACGCCAGCGGTAATGCCAGGCGAAACTCGGACCGATGCTCCGCGCGTCTCCGCGAGTCCTTCGCCGGCGCCGGCTGCTCCACCGAAGCCGTCGAAGTTTGTCCAGCGCACCTTCCCCACCGGCAGTTACATCGTGCGCATGGATCAGCCCTACAGTCGCATTGCTGATGCGCTGCTCGATTATCAATACTGGGCGCCCAACGATCCCCAGACTCAAGTTTATGACGATACCGCATGGACTATGGGCGAGTTGGCCAACGTTGAAGTGGTTCGGGTGCTTGATGCGAAAGTCTTAAATGCGCCGATGGATCGAGTAAACGGCGAAGTGCGCGCGCGATCGGCAGTCACTGGAACAGGTTCTGTTTATATCATCAACCACAACGCTGACAACGCGCTGGTTACCATGCGTTATCGCTTGACTGCCGCGACCTTTGATGCCGCTGAAGAACCATTTGAAACAGGGGGACACAAATTCAATCGCGGGTCTTTTATTATCCGCAAAGTTTCACGCGCGGAACTTGAACGGCTTGCTACCGAACTCGGCTTAGAGGCCTACGCCGTTACCGATGCACCTCAGGTGAAGACTCACGCCGTCAAAGCCGCTCGGGTCGCGATCATGCATACGTGGCTCGACACGCAGAATGAAGGCTGGTGGCGTTTGGCGTTTGACAAGTTGCACGTGCCCTATTCGTACATCAGCACACAGGACGTGGCGAAAGAAGCTGATCTGCGCGCGAAGTATGACGTCATCCTTTTTGCGCCCGTAGGGGTACCGCAAAATGCGATTATCAATGGCCTGCCAATGTTTGGAAATCCGTTGCCATGGAAAACAACTCCGCTGACTCCCAATATTGGCAAGATAGATTCAACTGATGATATGCGCCCCGGTTTGGGCTGGTCCGGTATTGCAAATCTGCAAAAGTTTGTGCAGCAGGGCGGAGTCTTCTTGTCCGTCGATGATACCGCCAGCTTCGCTGTGAATCTTGGATTTACCCCGGGGGTTTCCATCGCGCCCCCCAATCGCCTTAGAGCCATCGGCAATATTTTGCTCATCAACACCGTCGATGCCGCCAGTCCCATTGCTTATGGTTATGCCGAGTCGCTGGCGATGTATTGTGCGAATGGACCAATTTTCAATCTCACTAACATTGCGGGCAGGAGCGGCCGTCGTCGTTCTGACCAACGCGTCACCGGCCGCGGTACGCCAGACGATCCCGATACGGTTCAGGGCCGTCCGGCCGTCGAGGTTCCAGAACCACCAAAAGCGGAAACCTGGGAAGCACTACCATTGACTGACGAACAGCGCCGCAATGCCATAGGACTAATTCCGGCGGATCAACGGCCGCGCGTTGTTCTGCGTTACGCTGATATGAAAGATCTTTTTGTTTCGGGCCTGTTGGACGGAGGCGACGAAATTGCGCAACACGCAGCCGTGATCGATTCACCACTCGGCCGCGGCCACGTGGTGCTGTTTTCCACAAACCCAATGTGGCGTGGGCAAACGAAAGGTAGTTACTTCCTGGTCTTCAACACGATTCTGAATTTCGATAATTTGAACGCGGGCCGGAAAGGGGCTGAGAAGTGAGCTCTTTATTGGTGCAGAACAGCGTTGCCTCAAGTGTTATGGGCCACGCCAGGTTCGGCTCTGCCGCCTGATGTGCGGCGGTGGCTATGCCCCGCCCACAGCCGCCAGATTAATCCCGGGCTATGCCCTTGGTCGACCTTGGTCCTTCGGATTTAGGGCGTAGCCAAAAATGTAAAAGGTACCTCTACGGCGGGGCATAGCCACCGCCGCACATCAGGCGGCAAAGCCGGGCCGCACCAACTTCAGTCAACTTCAGAAGTTTGGCAATTAATAGGTTATTTATGAGCACTTGCTGGTCGGCATTTCAGGCCGACAGACATGACTCTCAGTCCCTTTCGTCACTCCTTCGTTGATTCATTCGAGTAATCGAGTATTCTCCGCTGCTATTTAGTTTTGCGAGTGACCTGAGCAGTCCTAAATCTGATTCAACTCTGTGCAACCTCGGTGCTCTTTGATGTCATGAAACAGGCACCTCCCGCCTTGAGTTAGACTCATGGCTGTGGGTTTGTAATCACAAAGGAGGTGCCCAATGACAGTATACTGCGCGGTTGATTTTCATGCGCGACAACAAACCAT
>JBPCLZ010000084.1:0-4620 GCA_051002775.1 Pyrinomonadaceae bacterium
GGCGCTGCGGTAACGGCAGCCAGAAAAGCGAAATTCTCACCAGAAAAGTTAGTTGGGAAACAGTCCAAAACTTCCGGAACGATTACGTTCAGCTTCAAGCTATGAACCGCCGAGTGAAACCCCAAGAAGATATGCGCAGTTGATTTCACTGGGAAGATAGGACGACCCAAGGTCCACCCAGGTATATTTGTCCACTTCTCCACGAATGAATTGACCCCGATTGGTTCCCTTCTCACGCAGAATCTCCGCACGTTCAACCATGCTGGGATCATTAATGCACAACGCTCCACCCTCACCGCAGATAAAGTTCTTTGTATGGTGGAAACTGAACGCAGCTAGATTACCAATGGAACCTAACGCTCGTCCGCCGTACTTGGCGTTAACAGCTTGGGCCCATCCTCAATCACTTTCAAATCATACCTGCGGGCTATCTCCATTATGGGGTCCATCTCACAGGCCGTGCCGCCATAATGAACGGGCATAATCGCTTTCGTTCTTGATGTGATTGCCGGTTCGATAAGGGTTTCATCCAGATTAAGCGTATCGGGTCGAATATCTACGAAGACGGGTTTGCCATTGGCCTTTACAACTGCGCTAGCAGTCGAAACAAAAGTGAAGGAAGGTAAAATTACCTCGTCGCCAGGCTTCAAATCGCAAAGCAAAGCGGCAATCTCCAAAGCAGCAGTGCCCGAAGGTGTCATCAACACATGCGAGATGCCCAGTGCTTCGATGAGGAGCTCGGAACAGCGTTGGGTGAAATAGCCGTCTGCTGCCACATTGCCTGAATTTATGGCTTCGGCGATGTAGGTAAGTTCCAGGCCCGTATTAAAGGGTCGTGTAAAGGGAGTTTTCATCTTTAAACAGCGCATTTTTCCTGAGACGTTGAACAGTCTCCCAATATGGTTAACAGTTGAGCTCAGGCCGGCTCAACGGGCAAACTCTGATTTTGGGGCAACAGGAATGACTATCGTGTTAGCAACAAAAGATTCTAACAGGATTGTCTCAGTGGGACCGTAAACGGGAACCCTGGAAATCGAGACCAACCGCCTGCAATTGTATCGGCTGGCCAGAAAAACACCCAAGCAACCGATACCCGATTGCGCAGGATTGTACTATCGTAAAAAATAGCTGGTCTATAAAAGACCTCTTGCACTAAAACACGCGCATCAGTGCTAACACAAATGCTTCCGGCATTAGACACTCGGTTGAGGTTCAAGCGAAAAGCGTCTTTGAAGGAGCGTCCACTTACCGTCGAACTAAACTTGGTTTGGGCGCCCTTTGATTAACCTGTAAATACCCAGCAGCACGATTGCTCCAATCACGGACAGCACCAGGCTCATCAAAAAGCCAGGCCGGCTAAGGTCGCTACTGTCATTGACATTGCGGCCATAGCCAAACAAAGCCTGACCAACAAAACCACCGATGACGGAGCCCGCGATACCGATTAGTATCGTAATAATGACTCCACCGGGATCTCGCCCCGGCATGATTGCCTTAGCGATTAACCCTGCGATCAAACCGAAGATAATCCAACCAATTATCGCGATCATTTTTTGCTCCTTCTGCTGTGTACTGAATTAAGAGGCATGTCACTTTGTTGAACGCTTCTTCAAACCCAGATTACTACGAGTTTATGCATCGCGCGCCACCAACGACAAGCTCTGCAAGAGACACTGCTAATGGCGCGTCCGCTGCATGCTATTGTTAGGCGGCGCGATTATGACGACAACGCCGCGACCTAAAGATACAAGCATCGTGAAAGCGACCCGCAACTACCTTCAGGGCCGCCGCAGGTAAATGCTGAGTAACATGCGCGCCATGCCGCGCTACTTCGACTTGTTAACCTCCGCGTAAAGCTCCTGAGCCTTCTGCTTGTCTAACGTCAGAAGCCTTCTGTAAATCTGTAGCGCCTCTTGTTTCCTGCCCATCTCGACGTAGGCATAGCCAAGACGGTAGTGGGCGTCGGCGCTGTTCGGTTTCAGTTTAATAGCCTTCTGATAGAACACCACGGCGTGCTGATAGGCGGGTCATCTATCCGGCAGTCCGCTCGAATCACTTGTTTGGTGTGCGGTCGAACGAACGCGCTTCGTGAAAACTTGCCACACCGTTACTGTTCGCTGATGCGTGTAACTTGCGCGGCAACTAATTGCCAGCGGCCTTTCACCTTCATATACGTTGAGGTAGCTCGGAATTGACCGCCTATGGCTTGCCCTTTGGACTGACCTTTGCTCGTCACGCGATATGTTACCAAAGCCGTATTTCCATACATACGAACGTTCACCTCATCGAAGCTAACGGATTCGTACTTCAGTTCTCCAGACTTTATCGCTGCGATACGTGGCGCTTTGGTTCCAAGGACTCCGTACTCATTAACAAGGGTGTAATCATCGGCATAGATGCCGTCGAGTGCGGCAGCGTCGTTGCGGCTCAGGGCGGCGGAAACTTCGTTAAGCACCTGCCGTACAGCTTTTTCATCGTTGTCGTTTTGGTTTGTGCTACTGCGTGTCTTTTGACTGAAGACAAAAGAAGATGCAGCGATTAGCATCGCCACTATCAAGAGGCTTTTCATGCGAATTCTCCTTCCAAGGATGCGCCGGAAAGTAACCGGCAGGTGAATAGGGAAAGACGTGCTTCTCTACACCAAGTTCGTGCACGTCAATGGCAAAAGCCACAGACTCATGCCACGAAGCAACCGAATGCTGCGCTTCAGCTATCAAGACACCACCTCAACCATTCATGATCCTACGATATGCCACATGCAAATCCGACAGGCGGTCCGCGGAAGCAGGATCACTCCGAGCCAGCAAGGTGATAATCTCATCGCGGCCGGCAAACAACGGCTGCATGCCCTGTCTTTGCGCCTGTGTAAAGTTCGAAGTATCCCCCCTATCAATTTCCGCACGTAAGGATGTGAAGAATTGGCTGGCAGCCTTGCGGGCTGGTTCATAATCGCCGCGCCGCGCGTCAATTACTGCTGAGGCAAGATTGTTTTGCATCCGGACGAGGGTTAGTTGATGTTCTGTTTGCACGAGATTCCGGTTCGCTGTCCGGACCTTCAGCCACATCGGGATGAAACCGAGCAGGAAGATGACAAGAAGCACGCCACCGTAAATGATAAAGCGCTGCACCAGAGGAGTTGCCTTCACCGGTTTAGCTTGCACGTCCTCACTCATAACGTCCTCACCGGTTGCGACTGGCCCTCGCTGGTCCATTAAGAGATTTCTTAGCTTCCCGCCAATCCTCGACCATACGCTCAAGCGATGGCTTATACCGCTCGAAATCCTGGCGAACCAGATTGGCGGTCGATTGGGTCACCGCGAAGGCAGGCTTCTGTGCCGGGTCATTGTCCGGTTTCGCCATCTCGAATAGCCCGCGAGTGTTGTTATCAATAATGACGGGCACGCCACACCACTCCAGGTCAACCGGATCCTGGCCAGTGCCGTTGTCTGTGGTTACCTTGGTTTCCGCACAGTGCGCCGCAACTACTTGCGACGGGTCGATGCCGGCCCGGTTGGCAACGTCAACGGCCTCTTGAACGAGCCTGCGAGCATTGGTTAATACTTCTTTCTGGCTCGATTTTCCAATCATGTAGTTATCAGGTGCAGTCAATTTCGCAAAATCTTGTCTTGCCTACTACACAAGTCGGGTTCAGCCGGCAGCAGTTAAGTAAGCGAAATCAAATGTCTTCTGACCTACCCTTGTTGCCTTTTGGCAATCTGCGAGACCGCGATGGTCAAGGCCGCTGCTCCCAGCGTTTTCACCAGTGTCGGATGTTCCGCATAGAACTGGCTGACTTGATCGATCACGGAAGGATCTTTCTTTTCAGCTTGCGCGGCGATCTCCTCGACTGCGCCGGCGGGAATTTGTTCGGCTTGCTCGGGCGTCACCTCGGTTTCATTTCCGCCTTTTAACAGGTCGATGAGGTTCGAAAGGCCACCACCACCTTCGGACTTAGTCTGTCGCGATAAAATCTGCGAAAGAATCAGTGGGCCGGCGGTGCGGAGCAATGTGTTGAGTATTCCGGCGCGCTGCTGGCCGTCGGAATTATTGAATAATTGCGCCGCCATCTGTCCAAACTCAGGTGTCTCATCGGAGCGGAACGCGGCGGCCAGACCGTCAGCTAGTGCTGCTGATGGCGCGGTCTGTGCAACTTGATCGAAATCATGGTCCACAGTTGTTCTGGCCGGCGCCGCGCCGGCTCCGTTATATTGCTGCAATACTCCGCTAAGTTCTTTCATCCAATCCATTGGCTGCTACCTCCGTGTTAGAGCTTCGGAAACGCCGAAGCGTGAAAGTTGGTAATAGAGCAGGCGGAGGCCGCGAGCGCCTACGCCTGCTTATTGAAAAGTTAAGGTCTGTGCAGACCTTTCTGTTAGGACCTTGCCGGGATGGTCAACTGCTGTCCGACCTGAATCTTGTCCGGGTCTTTTAACTTGTCCCGATTGGCGTAGAAGATACCCATGTATTCATTCGCGTCCCCGTACTGTTGCTTGCTGATCTTCGAGAGCGTATCGCCGGCTTTAACCGTGTAGGTCTCGCCACCACCAGCGCCGCCGACTGCCGCACCCAGCGCGCGACTGGAATCGACGCTAATGTCGGCAGTAATGTCATCCTGACTCT
>JBPCLZ010000085.1:0-2955 GCA_051002775.1 Pyrinomonadaceae bacterium
CCAGCGCCGCGTAAAACTTGACGTTAATATCGAGCAACGGTTTGTAGACATCGGAAAATTTTGTCCGAAAGTCGTTGGCGGTCTCGCCGCCGTAAAGGTTGTCCCCCATCATCACGACGAAATCAAATGGAAAGGCGCTGCGGTAACGCAACATCATGTCAGCCACCTGATGCTGTTTGTCCGTGCCGGTTCCCGTATCGCCAATCGCTGCAAAGCGAACTGATCCTTCTTTGACCGGCAGCGTAAGTTTCACTGCCGCAGGAAGGCTTGACGCTACCTTCGCACCTTTCGCTGGCGCCTGCGCGTAGGTGACATTGCCAAGTGTGGCAAAAATGAGCGAAGCAACAATTAAGACGGACGCAAAAATTCTATTCATGATTTATCTCCGGCCTATCAGGGCAGCGCATCGACCATATAATCGATGATCAAATTGTTATCTCGATCTACCAACAACATATTACGACCAACGAAACGATATCTGACTTCTTTAGGCAGCTGCGGCAATTTTGCCAGCAGAGTTGCTGGCATCTCAGTGAACTCTTTTGTTTCGGGATAGGGGTAGTTCACGCGGAGTGGCACTCCCTGAGTGTCGGCTTCAAAAACGATGTTGCGCAGTTCGGCGCGATCCTTCCCCTGGAATTCGGTCCGCAAAGTTTTTCGAATGTATGCTGCCACGCCGGCGCGGAAAATGTCGCCGCTCTTGACTCCAGCTCGCGCTGTTCGCATCTGCCCCTCAAACGACTTGCGAAACGATTCAATCTGTTCTGGGGTACTGTCTTTAGAAAGCTTTGGTAGCTTGGCTTTCAGGCGGCTGCGCAGTTGCATGTAGGTCTTGAGGCGATTTTTAAAGTCCGCGATTGTTTTCTTTTCAGCGCTCGAAACTGGCGGCGGTTGTATTGCCTTCTCAACCGTTTGCTGAACGAAACTCCGCGCGAACCTCAGGGTTGTGTTGGAAAAGCAAAGAAATGCCACGATGACGATTGTAGCCGAACCGAATCGCCTCGGGCGCCTGCGAATTTGGTGTCTCATCGTTAAACAGTAAGTGCAAAGGCGATGCCACTATCCGGGAAACGAATGCGCGGGACTCCATGCCCGCATAACCTGAAAAACCTCAACCGGTTAGGTTGCGCATCCGCTGACGCGGAAATCGCTCTCGAACGGGGCGGCCGCATGTTTGTGGAACATTCCGGTTCGCCGACACTACACAATCAAACAGAATCGACGCGAAGGTGGCGCTAACGTTCCGCCCGTTTCATCAACTCGGAGACGATTTGTGTTGAAGAACCTACGTCATCGTGTCTTTCGATAGTCCCAGCCCTAAAATAGCTGCCTTCTCTAATTTGCGATAACCCTCTATTTATCTGGTGACTTCATGTCTTTGTCATTCACCCCCAAGTCCAGCGGCATTAACCGCCATTTATGAGTCCTCACGCGATTTTTTCCCAGGTAGAAGGCATGCAGCTTGCGGTCGTTTCATAGCAAACAAAGGACTGAAATCCGGTTAAACGTTAATAAGTTTCGAAGGAGGCTTTATGAGTTCGATAAAAGTGTGGCCACACATGACCGTAGTGGCGATTATTTGCGCATTGGTCGCAGGTTTAGGTGTGGCGTTCTGGCTGAAGCATGAACAGACGGTGACCGCCGAGTCGCTTCCTAACGCGGCGCGCATTCAACGTGTCGACGGAGAGGTCGCACTAAACAACGGTCTTTACGAGAATGGAAGCGATGGCCAGTGGGTGGCAGCCACTCCCAACAGTCCCTTCTCAGTCGGCGATCGCATTTACACGCGCGACAATTCGCGCGCTTCGCTCGCGTTCACCGGACGAAACTTCGCGCGGCTTAACCCAAACTCATCGCTCGACGTGATCTCGCTTGATGACCGGCGAACTCAGCTTGCGCTTCGCGAAGGTTCGGCAATCTTTGACGTTGGCTATCTCGAGCCCAACGAATTGTTTGAAGTAGCGACGCCCTATGGCGCCGTAGATTTCGATCAACCGGGTCTCTACAACGTCGGATTGGACAACGGCAACGCAGTCGTTTCGGTGTTGAGCGGCTTGGCCCAGGTAGTTGGGCTCGGCGGCAGCGGGCAGATCGGCAAAGGTGAGATTCTAACTCTCGTTGGTCAGACGGCCGCGCAGGTTTTGCTATCCAGGCTCAACAACGACGACGCCGGTTATCTGGTGAATGATTATTATTTTTATCAGTATCCGAATGCTTACGACGGCCGTTACAGCAACTACGATGCTTACCTAAACGATCCCTACTACTACGATCCGGCCCGTCACTACAACAGTTATCAATACGTATCGAACTCGATTCCCGGTCTCTATGATCTGGATTCCTACGGCGCGTGGCAGAACGTCGACGGCTATGGCTATGCCTGGAGCCCACGAGTAGATTCCGGCTGGGCGCCTTACCAGCAGGGATCGTGGGTCAACGATTATCCTTATGGAATGACCTGGGTCTCAACTGAGCCCTGGGGTTATGCGCCGTACCACTATGGTCGTTGGGCCAATGTTAACGATCAGTGGTTCTGGGTTCCTGAAACGGTGAACACCACGCCAACCTACGCTCCCGCATTGGTGGCATGGGTGCCAATGGATGCGAATCAAATCGGCTGGGTGCCACTTGGCCCGGGCGATCCGTATGCACCTCGCTATTACGATGCAAACTGGCAACCGTATTATCTGACAAGCACCGACGTAGTGCCGGCGAAACTCGTGAATCTTAATGTTCCGGGCGCGGTGGCCTTTGCGCCGGTTCAGGATTTCGGACGCATATTTGATCCAAGAAGCATTAATCGCGCCAACCCGCAGATGCTGGCGCAGGTGCGTCCTGTGCTAGACCCTCTGCTGCTGACTCCGCTGCGAAATGCAGTGGTCCATTCGGCTTGGGGCCGCGGCAAGATTAGTTTGCCGCCAGGCATTGCGAAAAAACTCTACGAAACGCAGGTTG
>JBPCLZ010000086.1:0-110821 GCA_051002775.1 Pyrinomonadaceae bacterium
TTAAGGGTGAAATTCTCGAACTCAAGAACACCATCAACACGATGGTGGACCAGTTGAATTCGTTTGCATCGGAAGTTACGCGCGTGGCCCGCGAAGTAGGTACCGAAGGAAAACTCGGCGGCCAGGCGGATGTGCGCGGAGTAGCCGGTACGTGGAAAGACTTAACCGACAATGTGAACTCGATGGCCAGCAACCTTACGGATCAGGTCCGCGGTATCGCACGGGTTGTGACCGCGGTTGCGAACGGCGACCTCGAAAGAAAACTAACGGTGGAAGCGAAAGGAGAAATCGCTGAACTTGCCGACACCATTAACAACATGACCGACACCCTCGCGACGTTTGCCGATCAGGTGACGACAGTGGCGCGCGAGGTCGGTGTCGAAGGCGCGCTGGGCGGCCAGGCAAACGTTCCTGGTGCAGCCGGCACGTGGCGCGACTTGACCGACAACGTAAATGGTCTCGCGGCCAACCTAACCACCCAGGTGCGCGCCATCGCTGAAGTTTCCACCGCGGTGACGAAGGGCGACCTGACGCGATCGATTACGGTCGAAGCGCAGGGCGAAGTCGCGGCCTTGAAAGACAACATCAACGAGATGATTCTCAATCTTAAGGACACCACGCAGAAAAACATGGAGCAGGATTGGTTAAAAACCAACCTCGCGCGCTTTACCCGAATGCTCCAGGGCCAGCGCGACATGACCACCGTCGCCCAGATGGTGCTGTCTGAATTGGCACCCCTGGTCGACGCTCAGCAAGGCGTGTTCTATGTAAACGAAAGCCCAAATGGCCAGCCCGTCATGAAACTCCTCGGCGGCTACGCGTATAAAAAGCGCAAGAACCTGGCGAATGAATTCCATGCGGGCGAAGGACTGGTGGGCCAGTGCACGGTCGAGCGCGAGCGAATCCTGGTGACCAACGTTCCCAACAACTATGTTTATGTTACCTCCGGACTTGGTGAAGCGCCGCCTAATAACATCGTGGTGCTGCCGGTCTTGTTCGAAGGTGAGGTTAAGGCGGTAATCGAGCTGTCCACCTTCCAAACTTTCAATGATACGCACCTAACCTTCCTCGATCAGTTGACTGAAAGTATCGGCATCGTTCTGAACACGATCGCCGCTAATACGCGCACCGAAGATTTGCTGCAACAATCCCAGTCGCTCGCCGCGGAACTACAAAGCCAGCAGGACGAGCTCAAGAAGACCAACGAGCAACTAGAGCAGCAGGCAGAATCGCTGCGCGAGTCGGAAGAGCTATTGAAGAGCCAGCAGGAAGAGTTGCAACAAACAAACGAAGAGCTGCAAGAGAAGGCCGCCCTGCTGGCGCGGCAAAAGGCAGAAGTCGAAGCCAAGAACCGCGAAGTGGAAGAAGCGCGCTGGGAGATGGAAGAAAAGGCCGAGCAGTTAGCGCTCACCTCTAAGTACAAGTCAGAGTTTCTCGCCAATATGTCTCATGAGCTGCGCACGCCGCTCAACAGCATGCTGATTCTTTCGCGACAGCTTGCTGAAAACAACGACGAAAACCTGAGCGGCAAGCAGGTCCAGTTCGCCGAAACCATTCACTCTTCCGGATCGGATCTGCTCTCACTGATCAACGACATTCTCGATTTGTCGAAGATCGAGTCCGGCATGATGGGAGTCGAGGTTTCGGAGGTTTCCGTTGACGAGATGGCTGGGCAGTTACAGCGGAGTTTCCACCAGTTGGCGCAGGACAAGAACCTCGAATTTCAAATTGAACGCGCCGAGGAGTTGGAGCCGACACTGCGAACCGATGACAAGCGCGTGCAACAAATCCTCATGAATCTGCTTTCGAATGCGTTTAAGTTTACCCACGAGGGCAAGGTGGTTCTGCGGATCGCCCCCGCCGCGAAAGATGAGACATACCATCTGGAATCGCTAAATCGGGCCGGCGAAGTTGTGGCATTTTCGGTAATGGACACCGGCATTGGAATCCCAACCGAAAAACAGCGCATCATTTTTGAACCATTCCAACAAGCCGACGGAACTACAAGCCGCAAATATGGCGGGACAGGCCTGGGCCTATCAATCAGCCGCGAGATTGCGCGCCTGCTTGGTGGCGAAATTCGCATGCTTTCAACACCCGGCGAAGGCAGCACCTTCACTTTCTATTTGCCGCGCAACTACGTTCCGGCAGGTGCGAGCACTGCGCCATCCAGGCAGCCGCGGGATATCGATGTGAAGGAAATCGCAGCCGCGTGGACGCCGGTAGGCGGCTTTGATGCCGAGGCTTTGTTGGCGAGCAGTTCTCCGGCCATTCACGACGATCGCAATGAAATTCAAAGCGGCGATCGCCTGGTGTTGATAGTTGAAGACGACATTAGCTTCGCGGGCATCCTGCTGGATCTCGCGCGTGAGAAAGGGTTCAAAGCGTTGGTGGCAACCAACGGAATGATGGCCCTCGCAATGGCCCAGAAATACAAACCAGCGGCAATCACTTTGGATATTCGTCTGCCGGACCGCGATGGCTGGACAGTGCTGGATCGTCTGAAGCATGACCCCGCAACGCGGCACATTCCAGTGCATATCATTACGGTCGAAGAAGAACGCCAGCGAGCGTTGAAGCAAGGTGCTTTCAATCACGTGCAAAAACCTGTCACGCGTGAAGTGCTGGATAAAGCATTCGATGACATCGGAGACTTTGCTGAACGACGCGTCAGGAAATTGCTCGTCGTTGAAGACGACGATGTACAGCGCATGAGTGTAGTGGAGCTGATAGGCAACGGCGACGTCAAAACAACCGCCGTGGCGACCGGCGGCGAAGCGCTCAGTATTCTCAAGGACGAAAGGTTCGACTGCATGGTCCTTGATCTGAAACTTCCCGACATGAGCGGCTTCGAACTGATCGAGAAGTTACAAACGGATCTCGGTCGTTACGATCTTCCGATCATCATTTACACCGGCAAAGAGTTGACTCGCAAAGAAGAGTTGCACCTCAAGAGGGTGACGGATGCGATCATCGTCAAGGAGGCGAGCTCGCCGGAAAGACTGTTGGCGGAAACGGCGTTGTTCCTGCATCGCGTTGAGGCGGATTTGCCCGAGCCGAAGCGGCGTATGCTGGAGAAGTTTCATCGCAATGACCCGGTGCTGGCTGGACGTAAAGTGCTGGTAGTTGACGACGATGTGCGAAATATTTTCGCGCTGACTAGCGCGCTCGAAGCGCATAACATGGAGGTTATCCACGCGGAGAATGGTCAGGAAGGAATCGACCTTTTGAAAGCCACGCCCGGCGTTGAAGCTGTCTTGATGGACATCATGATGCCCGAGATGGATGGCTATGAAGCAATTGCCGCTATACGCCAGATGGAAGATTTCAAACAGCTGCCAATCATTGCCCTGACTGCAAAGGCGATGAAATCTGATCGAGATCATTGTCTGGAAGTCGGAGCTTCAGACTATATTTCCAAGCCACTGGACATCGATCAACTGTTATCGCTGTTGCGAGTCTGGCTTTACAAACCGGAAGAAACTCAGTGAGCACCGTTCAGAGAGCAGTAGACAAAGTTGAAGATATCGAGATCAGTTTACTGCTCGAAGGGCTTTACCGTGTTCACGGTTTTGATTTCCGCGACTACTCGCGCGCCTCGATCAAGCGGCGAATCTATGAGTTGTTGCGCGCTGAAAAGCTGGACACTGTTTCTGCATTTCAAAACAAGATCCTGCACGACCATGGCTGCCTCGAACGTTTTCTGCTGGGAGTTTCTGTACATGCTACCTCGATGTTCCGCGACCCCAGCTTTTATCTTACTTTTCGCAAAAGAGTTGTGCCGCTGCTTAGAACCTATCCAACGGTGCAGATTTGGATTGCCGGCTGCTCAACCGGCGAAGAAGTTTATTCCCTGGCAATCCTGCTCGAGGAAGAGCGGCTTTACGGGAAATGTCGTATCTACGCCACAGACATTAGCCAGGCTGTATTGCGGCGCGCGCGCGAAGGAATTTTTCCGCTCGCGGCGATGAGGGACTACACCACCAACTATCATCAAGCGGGCGGAACGCATGAATTCTCTGATTACTACACGGCGCACTACGATAGCGCGATGTTTAGTTCTTCGTTGCGAAACAATGTGGTGTTCTCGGAACACAACCTGGCGACAGACGGCAGCTTTAATGAGTTTCAGGTAATCCTCTGTCGAAACGTAATGATTTACTTCAATAAAGACTTGCAAGCGCGGGTTCATAATTTGCTTTATGACAGTTTGAGCATGTTCGGCGTTTTTGGTTTGGGAAACAAAGAGTCTTTGAAGTTTACGCCGCGGGCGGCGTTCTATGAGCACCTAAACGAGAAAGACAAACTCTATCGCAAAGTTGCGTAGGCTTTGTTTCTTGCCTTTCTCTGTGCGTCCTTTGTGCTCTTTGATGTGTCTCTGTGGTGATTAAGCAGCTGGCAAAAAATTATTCCACCACAGAGACACAGATGACACAAAGGACGCACAGAGAAAAGGGCAAACCGCGAGACTAATAGGCATGACATCTGAACCGGAAATCGTAGCTATCGGCACTTCAACCGGCGGACTTAAAGCATTGCAAACCTTGCTTTCCGGATTGACAGCAGACTTTCTTTTGCCTGTGGTTATCGTTCAGCATCGCGGCAGCGGCCCGGAAAACGGATTGTGTGAGTTTCTGGGCAGTTCCAGCAGTCTTCCCGTTTCAGAACCCGAAGACAAGGAACCCGTTCTGCCCGGCCGCGTCTACCTGGCTCCGCGCGACTATCATTTGCTGATTGAGAACCGAAGCTTTGCCTTGTCGACTGACCACGCGATCGCTTTTGCGCGGCCTTCGATCGACGTCCTTTTTGAATGTGTTGCTGATGAGTATGGAGACCGGGCGATTGGTGTGATTTTGACCGGGGCCAGCCGTGACGGAGCGCGGGGTCTGGCAAAGATAAGTTCGCAGGGTGGCGTGACGGTGGTCGAGAAACCGGAATCCGCCACTAGCGCCGAAATGCCACGGGCCGCTCTGGTCGCCACCAAAGCGGACTGGGTTTTATCGCTCGAAGAAATCGCTCCCCGTCTCGAGAAATTGGTTAGCGCCGTTGCGGCACATTATGGAAGCTGAAGAACAGATCAACATACTGATGGTCGACGACAGCCCCACAAATTTGTTGGCGCTTCAGTCGATCCTCGGTGCTCCGGACAGAAATCTTGTTAGCGCTGCTTCCGGTGATGACGCGCTGCGCTATCTTCTCGACAACGAAGTGGCCGTCATCCTGATGGACGTTTACATGCCCGGTCTGGACGGTTTGGAAACTGCAGAACTGATTCGCGGCCGTGATCGATCGCGCGACATACCCATTATCTTTCTGACAGCCGATAGCACTGGCGGACGTCACTTGAGCCGCGGTTACTCCTTAGGCGCAGTTGACTACATTGTTAAGCCAATCGAGCCTGACATTCTGCGATCAAAGGTCGCAGTCTTCGTTGAGTTGTTTAAGAAGACCCAGGAGGTCAAACATCAGGCGCAACTACTCAAGGAGAAGAACCTCGAACTCGAGAACGCAAACCTGGCACGCCTGGGCATGCTAATTGACCTGGGCCATAAGCTCACTTCTGAGCGCGATCCCTGGCACGTGCTGGAAAATTTCTGTCGCTCAGCGCGAGAAATTGTTGAAGCACAGGAGGCAGCTGTTGGTGTGATCGATTGCGATGGCAAGACCGTACGCTATTTCTTCCGCTACGGTCCCGAGGGCGAAAATACCAGCTCGTCCGGGAACGGCGTGCCCAAGGTCCTTACGCGGGCTTTGAAACACCTGATAAAAGAAGGTCGTCCGCTGCGCTTGAATGACTCAGATGATTTACTGCGCGAGAAGGGTAAGACGGCTGAACTGGTGCATGCCTTTTTGGGAGCGCCCATCTTATCCGGCAGCGGGGTATGCGGGTGGGTTTATCTGCTCAACAAGCTAAACGCTGAAGAGTTTTCGGAAGCCGACGAGCGCCTGGCTGCGACGCTGGCAACGCAGGTTGGTATCGCTTATGAAAACGCGATGCTCTACAGCGATGCGCAACGACACGCAACTGAATTACAGCAGGAAATAACAGAGCGCAAACAAGCGGAAGAACAGCGCGCCCAACTTTTGGTGCGCGAACAAGCCGCGCGCGAGGAGGCCGAGCAAGCCAATCGCACCAAGGATGAATTCCTGGCCACCCTTTCCCACGAGCTGCGCACACCGCTGACGGCCATTCTCGGTTGGAGCCATTTAGTGCGTACGGGAAAACTTGATAAGCCGCAATTGACCCGCGCGGTGGAAACGATCGAACGCAATGCGCGGTCACAGTCTCAGTTAATCGACGACTTGCTGGACGTCTCTCGGATCATCACCGGTAAGTTACAGATTGAACCACGAAAAGTAGATGTATGCGCCGTGGTGGAATCCGCGATCGATGCGGTTCGTCCATCCTTTGAAGCAAAAAACATCCGCATTAAAACGGTAATGGCCCATCATGAATGCTTTGTTTCCGGAGACGCCAATCGATTGCAACAAATTTTCTGGAATCTTTTCAGCAACGCCGTGAAGTTTAGTCCTGAAGGCGGGACTGTGACGGTTGAAATCAAAAAGAAGAAAGAAGAGGTGCGCGTTGCGGTCAACGATTCCGGCATCGGCATTACGCCCGAGTTTCTACCGTATATCTTCGATCGCTTCCGGCAAGCCGATGGTTCAACGACCAGAACGCACGGCGGATTGGGACTGGGACTTTCAATTGTCAAACATCTGGTCCAACTTCATGGCGCCTCGGTCGAAGTAAGGAGTGACGGTAAAGATAAAGGCTCAACTTTTATCGTCACGCTACCGCTTGCCGCCCACGAACCTGCGGTTATTTCAGAGGGGACTGGCGCCGCTGAAGTAGGCGGAAACGGAGTGGCGTCCGGCGCCCGGGACATATTGAAGGGACTCCGCATTCTCGTCGTTGATGACGAAGCAGACTCGCGCGATTTGGTGAGCGCGATTCTGATGCGCTGTGGCAGCGACGTGAATTGCTGTGAGTCAGCCGCCGCTGGAATGAAAGCCTTTAAGAGCTGGAAACCAGACCTGCTGGTCAGCGACATCGGAATGCCGGTTGAGGACGGCTACAGCCTCATCAAAAAACTGCGCAAGTTGAAGACCAAACGCGCTAAAGAAATGCCTGCAATCGCACTAACCGCTTATGCCACCAAAGAGGATCAGGAGCGCACGCTTTCATCAGGATTTCAAATGCATGTTGCCAAACCCATTGATCCTGAGAAGTTGATAACATCCATAGCCAAGGTAATGGCAGCAGAGTCAGCCCGAGCGAAGAAAATCTAACCTGACCTGAGCATTTGCGTTAACCCAATCAAGTTTTGCAGATGGCTGGTTCGACATGATGAGTCGGCGGGTCTAACATTTGGCGTTTCAATGATGTCCAATACTTGCAAATTTAACCATCACTGTTTGGCGTAAAAGGGGAAGAAGTTGCGCTATGGACAATTTTGAAAAACTCGGTGCGTTTTATCTAGGCCGGCCTTACGATCTGAGGAAGAAGAAGCGGAAGGATGGGATCGTCCTTTACGATTCGAAAGACCTGGTAACTCATGCGGTTTGCGTGGGCATGACCGGCAGCGGCAAAACCGGCCTTTGCATTGCGCTGTTGGAAGAAGCAGCAATCGACGGGGTGCCGGCCATCGTGATCGATCCCAAGGGCGATCTGACGAATCTGCTATTGACGTTTCCGAATCTCAAACCCGAAGACTTTGCACCCTGGATCAATGAAGAAGACGCTGAGAAGAAAGGGCTATCCACCGCCGACTACGCTGCGCAACAAGCGGAGTTCTGGAAGAAAGGGTTGGCGGAATGGGGTCAGGACGGCGCGCGCATCAAGCGTCTGAAAGAAGCGGCCGACTTTCGCATTTACACGCCGGGCAGCAACGCCGGTTTGTCTGTTTCGATTTTGAAATCCTTTGCCGCACCGCCGGCGGCCATGCGTGAAGACACCGAGCTGATGCGCGATCGCGTCAGCACCACCGCGACGAGTTTGCTTGGCCTGCTCGGAATCCAGGCTGACCCGATCAAGAGCCGCGAGCACATTCTCATCTCAAACATTCTTAATGCCGCGTGGTCAACGGGAAACGATCTGGACATCGCCGCGCTGATTCAACAAATTCAGACGCCGCCAATGACCAAAGTCGGCGTGATGGATTTGGATTCGTTCTTTCCCTCGAAAGATCGTTTCGAGCTGGCCATGTCACTGAATAACTTGCTGGCGGCCCCGGGCTTCAGCAGTTGGATGGAAGGTGAACCACTCGACATTCAGCAAATTTTGCACACACCTGACGGTAAGCCGCGTGTGTCAATTTTTTCAATCGCACACCTCAATGACGCTGAACGAATGTTTTTCGTTTCGTTGTTGCTGAACCAAACGCTTGGTTGGATGAGGGCCCAATCCGGCACCACCAGCCTGCGCGCGATTCTGTATATGGACGAGATTTTTGGCTACTTCCCGCCGGTTGCGAATCCGCCCGCAAAGCTGCCGCTGCTCACTTTGTTGAAACAGGGCCGCGCGTTTGGGCTCGGTGTCGTACTGGTTACGCAGAATCCTGTTGACCTTGATTACAAAGGGTTGTCCAACACGGGCACATGGTTCATCGGCCGCCTACAAACCGAACGAGATAAGGCCCGGGTGCTGGAAGGACTCGAAGGCGTCGCCGCTGGAACGAGCATGAAGTTTGATCGGCAACAGATGGAACAGACACTTGCCGGTTTAGGTAACAGAGTTTTTGTGATGAACAACGTGCACGAAGATGGCCCGGAAGTTCTTGAAAGTCGGTGGGCCATGTCTTACCTGCGCGGACCGCTGACGCGTAATCAGATCAAAACGTTGATGGCGCCTCTCAAGGAACAAACAGGCGCTGCAGCGGCAGGGGTTGCTGCTTCCGCCGGCGCGGGCGCTGCAACTGCGACAGCTCCCGCGCCGGCGGCTAAAACGACGGCAAATGCTCGGCCCGTAATGCCTTCGGAGATTAGCCAGTACTTCATTCCGGTCCGAAACGAAGTGAAGGGTGCAACGCTCGTGTATCACCCAACGGTTTTCGGGGCAGCCCAGGTGCGCTTTGACGACAAGAAAATTGATACGACAAAAGACTTAAGCGTAGTGGCGCCGATCGGCGACGGTGTGGTTGCGGTGAATTGGGACGTGGCAACCGTTGTCGCTTTGCCGCTCGAAGATTTAGATCAAACAGCGCCGGACAACGTGCAATTCGCCGACTTGCCTGCCCCGGCGAGCAAAGCCAAAAGCTACGATGTGTGGAAAAAGGATTTTTCCGCATGGCTCTACCGCACGCAGAAAATCGAGTTGTTGCAGAGTCCGAGTTTGGGTCAGAGTTCAAACATCGATGAGTCAGAACGCGATTTTCGCGTGCGCCTGCAGCAGTCAGCACGGGAAGAGCGGGACCGGGCCGCGGAGAAGCTGCGGCAAAAGTATGCGCCCAAGATTGCTGCCCTTGAGGAAAGAAAGCGGCGTGCTGAACAGGCCGTAGATCGCGAAGCGGAACAAGCAAAGAGTCAAAAGATGCAAACTGCTATCTCATTCGGCACCACGTTGCTTTCGTCTTTCCTGGGGCGCAAATCGCTTAGTTTGACAACGCTCGGCCGCGCAACAACTGCGGCCCGGGGAGTTAGTCGGTCAATGAAAGAATCGGAAGACATTGATCGTGCGCAGGATTCGGTCGAAGCCATCAATCAGCAAATGACGGCACTCGATCAGCAGTTCAAGAGTGAAACTGAAGTTTTGGAGAAATCGCTCGATTCGCAGACAGAGACTCTCGAAACGATTACAATCAAGCCGACCAAAGCGAATATTGCCGTAAAAGTTTTGAGTCTTGCCTGGGCTCCTTACTGGCAGGATGCGCAGGGGCAAACAACACCAGGTTGGCAATAGTGGCATAGACTTTAGTCTGTGCCTGCAACGCTAGAGTCTTGCAGCAAAGAGAGCAAAGAACCTCAGGAAGCGTAATTCGAGTGTCTTCGACGCGTAGCGTCCGTTCGAGTTAACCCGGCCTTTTAAAGGACGGGAAAAGTTCAACAAAGTATTAGCGTCGCGTAGCGACGCCTGAAAATAGCGCCAATTCAATCGTCGCTACGCGACGAGAACTCGCTTATCTTGCTCTCGGCCTTGAAAGGCCGGGGTAAACTCGTACCGACGCTACGCGTCGAGGAGACTTATTAGAATTAAGGAGAGGACATGGAAGAACTCATCAAACAGGTCGCCACGAAAGCTGGCATTTCCGAAGCGCAAGCCCGCGACGCGGTAACTACCGTACTTGGTTTTCTCAAAGACAGATTACCCCAGCCGCTTGCCGGACAACTGGACAACGTTGTCGCTGGTGGCGGTGGAATTGCCGGAAGTCTCGGCGACATCGCAGGTAAAGTCGGGGGCATCTTCGGCAAATAACCAACGAGGACCACACCATGAAGATCGCGTTGAAGTATGGACTGCTAATCACTGGAGTCGTCGTACTTTGGATCGTAATCGTCCGACTGTGGTTGGAGAGGGGCGCCGGTCCGAGAGGCCAGATCGTTTCCGCAGTGCTCTTCAACGGCGCGGCAATCCTGGCAATTTTTCTCGGAATGAAAGAGCGCAAGGAAGCCCTGGGTGGCGCGCTGAATTTTAAAGAAGGCGTGAAGACAGGGATGGGAATTTCACTGGTTTATGCCATTTCTGCCTGCCTGTTTTTCATGATCGAGTATTTGGTCATGGGACCAAAACTCTTGATGAGCGAGGCAGCGCCGCAAACTAGTGCGCTGTGGCAAGTGGCCGTGATGGCTTATGCCGGATTATTCCTGGGCGCGTTACTCTTCGGTTTGATCTACTCAACGCTAATCGCTTTTTTTCTCGCGCGCCGGTTGGGACGCGACTCTACACAGATCATCTAAGAACGTTTTAAGGCACCAGTACCACCTTGCCGATATTCTTGCGCGCTTCCATGTACGCGTGCGCTTCGCCTGCCTGATCGAAAGTAAACGCTTTATCAACGAAGGGTTGAATCCAACCTTCCGTAATTCCCTGCATGATCGACTGCACCCATTCAGCGGCCTTCTCGGGCTCGTGCCACATATGACCGAGGTTCAAACCAAAAACGCCGCGGTTCTTGTTCAGCAAACCGAGTGGATGAAACCTCGGCATCTGCGCTGCGGCTTTGATCATTTTCAGTTTGCCTTTCAACCCATTAGCGGATGCAGTTGAAACGCCAAACATTCCGAGACGGCCGGTGGTTCTCAATGCCGCATAACTTTTTTTCCAATGGCCACCGCCAATCGGATCGAGTATCAATTCAACCCCGCGTCCGTTAGTCATCTGTTTCAGCACCGGCAGCCAATCCTGATTGCGATAATCAATCGGATGGTCCAGCCCACGCTGGCGCAGAAAATCATGTTTACCGGGACTAGCCGTCCCATAGGTCGTCGCGCCGATCTTCTTCGCAATGTCGAGCGCCGCGAGGCCGACGCCGCCACCGGCGTTATGAATCAGCACAGATTCGCTTTTTCGCAAGCCACCCATCACCACGAGGAGCGCCCACGCCGTCAGGTAGTTCACGGGAACTGCTGCCGCTTGTTCAAAAGTTAACGACTCAGGCTTAGGAAAGAGTTGCCTCTCCTGCACGACAACTTTTTCTGATTGTCCGCCAAAGCGCGTCATCGCCACCACCGGTTTTCCAATCAACGCGCGATCGACTGCATCACCAACCGACTCGACGACGCCCGCCACCTCGTAACCCATCACGCACGGCTTAGATGGTCCATCGGGATAAAGCCCTTGGCGCGCGAGTATGTCGGCGAAATTAAGTCCGGCAGCGTGGACTTTGACGACAACTTCGCCGGGTTTCGCTTGCGGGTCAGTTTTCTCCTGAACTTCGAGAACTTCATTACCGCCGTTTTTGGTAGTTACGATTTGTCGCATAGAAGTAGCATAGACTTTAGTCTGTGCCCGTTCCCTTCACACAATTTCAATAAGTAGTTATTTCCCAAGCAAGAGAACTTGCAGCACTGCTAACACAGGTAATTCGCACTGCACCTTTACAGCGCTTTCAAAGGAAAAATAATTTGTATGACATGACTACGTTCTCACCCACATATTATCACCGTAACCTTCCTCACTGGCATCCTCCCGGAGTACCAATCTTCTTTACCTGTCGCTTGGAGGGTTCCTTGCCTGCGAAGACCACACAAGAATTGAAATCCATGCAGGAGTTATTAGCTAGAGACATTTCAACGCTATCAGGAGTAAAACAACAAGAACGTCGCGTGCAAAACTTCAAGAAACTTTTCGCGAGAATCGACGCAGCACTGGATAAGGCGACGAGTGGTCCTCTGTGGTTAGCCAATCCGGAAATCGCATCAATCGTCGAAAACAGTCTGCTATCCAAATACGCAGCGCTCTACAAACTATGGGCGTACGTGGTTATGGCGAATCATATTCATTTTTTGCTTACACCAAAGGTCTCGGAGGGCTCCATAACTCGAGTTCGAGTAATCTTGCAGAAGATCAAAGGCTATACAGCATACGAAGCTAACAAAACTGCGCCGAACCGGAGAACCGTTTTGGCAAGACGAATCGTATGACCACTGGTCACGCGATGACGATGAGTTTATGCGGATAGTTGCATACATTGAAAACAATCCGGTAAAGGCGGGACTAGTAAAGCGATCCGAGGATTGAATATTCGTCGGCAGCCGAAAGGATACGCCGGGGTTGGACTACAGTTCGCCGTCTCACCTAAGTCAAACGCTTCAATCTTGACTGTAGCGCAGCAGACACAGACTAAAGTCTATGCCACTCATGAACACAAAAGCGCAGAGTTTTTCGCTCTGCGCCTTGCTTACTGCCTTCGAGTTACTTAGCAGGCATGCAATTACGACGCGCTCTTTGCTGCCGTGTCAGTGGTTGCGATCTTGTTTGGTTGCGGCGTGATGCGAAGATAGGGCTTCGGTGCTTTCCAGCCCGCGGGAAACTTGTTCTTCGCATCCTCGTCGGACATTGAAGGAACGATGATCACGTCATCGCCGTCTTTCCAGTTGACGGGCGTGGCCACGCTGTACCTGGCTGTCAGTTGCAGCGAGTCGATCACACGCAAAATCTCGTCGAAGTTGCGCCCAGTGCTCGCCGGGTAGGTGAGCATCAATTTGATCTTCTTGTCCGGCCCAATGATGTAAACGGAACGCACCGTAAAGACGTCGCTGATTTCCGGGTGAATCATGTCGTAGAGTTCCGCGATTTTGTGATCCGGATCGGCGATGATGGGAAAGTTCAACGCAGAGCCCTGGGTTTCTTTGATGTCTTCCGCCCAGCGCTTGTGCGAGTCGGTGGCATCGACGCTGAGGCCAACAACCTTTACGCCACGGCGATCGAATTCCGGTTTGAGCCGCGCGCATTCACCAAGCTCAGTGGTGCAAACGGGGGTAAAATCTTTTGGGTGTGAAAACAGCACCGCCCAGCTGTCGCCAATCCATTCATGAAAACGAATTGGACCATCGGTGGTCTCAGCGGTGAAATCGGGGGCAACGTCTCCTAAACGTAAAGCCATTTCAAATCTCCTTCCGTAATAGGGTCAAACTCCTGCTTTTACAGGACGAGGGTCCGCGGTTTGGTGTTGTATGGAGTAACGCTTTTACAACCAAAGCGACGGCAAGTCAATCTAAACCGGTTGTCACAGGAAAGAACCACTTGGCCCCGGGGCTTTTAGTGTCCATCGAGCTTAGTGGTATCATCCAAAATTCCCCCTGAAACTGTTTGCTTCCTCCGAGAAAGCAGAAACGTGTCCAGCAATCCAACCAACAGTAAGATCGAACAGCATTCCAATCTGTTAGGGCCGGATTTGTATCAGGCCATATTTCGTCATTTGCGCGAACCCGTGGCCATCATCGATGCGCAAGGGCGATATCTGGAACAGAATTCCGCCCATGCGCAACTGCTCGGGTATAGCGACGAAGAACTACGCAACCAAACGCCGGCGATTCACCTGGGGGAAGAGGTGTTTGGTAAGGTGGCGCGCCTGCTCGTCCAGGAAGGAGAGTATCGCGGCGAGGTTGTCAGTAGGACGAAGGCCGGCGACACTCGGCACCTTGAACTTACGGCTTTCGCGATGCGAAGCAATTCAGGCCAGCCGCTTTGCTTTGTCGGCATCAAGCGAGACATTACTGAGCGCAAGCGCGCTGAAGAAGCACTGCAACGCAGCGAAGCAGAGTTAACCGATTTTTTCGAGAACGCGGCGATAGGGTTGCATTGGGTGGGACCAGACGGCACGATTTTACGCGTCAATCAGGCTGAGTTGGACATGCTCGGGTTTGACCGTGAGGAGTATGTTGGGCACAACATCGCAGAGTTTCATGTTGATAAAGATGTCATTGATGACATCCTCGCCCGGCTGAACGCTGGCGAAGTTATACGTGATTACGACGCGCGGATGCGCTGCAAGGATCGTGCGATCAAGTACGTTCGCATTAACTCCAGCGTTTATCGCGAAGATGACAAGTTTATCCACACACGCTGCTTCACCCGGGACATTACCGACCGCAAACGAACTGAAACAAGGCTAGCATTACAGTACGCAGTCACGCAGATTCTTTCTGAATCCCGCGACTTCATTGAAAGCGCGGGCCGCATCTTGCACGCTGCCTGTGAAAGCCTCGACTGGGAAGTCGGCGAGCTATGGCGAGTTGACCGGGCGGCAAATGTGCTGCGCTTTGTAGAGATGTGTCACGCATCAGAAATGAAGACACCGGAATTCGATAAACTGACGCGAAATATCACGTTTGAACGAGGCGTCGGCCTGCCTGGACGCATCTGGGCCAGCGGCGAGCCCGTTTGGATTGATAACGTGGTTGTCGAAAAAACTTTCCCGCGCGCACCGGTAGCCGTGCGCGAAGGATTGCGCGGTGCTTTTGGCTTCCCGATCAAGCTTGGCGAAGAAGTATTGGGCGTAGTCGATTTCTTTAGCCCGGAAGTTAGAGAACCGGATGAAGAACTGCTCAAACTGGTGGCGGGTATCGGGGGCCAGATCGGTCAGTTCAGCGAACGGAAACGCGCGGAAGCAAGGCTGGCGGAGCTGCTGGACAGTGAACGGGCCGCGCGTGGCGAGGCCGAAAAAGCCAACCGTTTGAAAGACGAATTTCTGGCGACGCTTTCGCACGAATTGCGCACCCCACTGAATGCAGTGATTGGCTGGGCACGCATGCTGGGTTCAGGGCGATTGGACCAGGACAGCTCCACGCACGCGTTGGAAGTAATCGAACGAAATGCCTGGGCGCAGAAACAGATCATCGAAGACATACTTGACGTCTCGCGCGTAATCACCGGCAAACTTCAACTCAATCTCACACCCGTCGATTTGATAACGGTCGTCGACGCCGCGCTCGATGCGGTTCGCCCGGCAATGGAAGCCAAGGACATAAAGATTGAGACGCTTATTGACTCCAGCTTGCGCTTGGTTTCCGGAGATTCGGATCGCTTACAACAGGTCATCTGGAACGTTCTGTCAAACGCAGCAAAATTTACGCCGGCTGGTGGCAAAGTTGAAATCGCTGTGGGCCAGAATAATGCGCACGTCGAAATAAAGGTCAAGGATACCGGGCCAGGAATTGACCCAAACTTCCTGCCCCACGTGTTCGAGCGGTTCCGTCAGGCTGACGGTTCAACCACACGCACGCATGGGGGTTTGGGGTTGGGCCTGGCGATTGTTCGTCACCTGGTTGAACTGCATGGCGGAACAATAGCGGTGGAAAATCGGGACGATGGACCAGGAGCCGTCTTTACAGTTCGTCTGCCGCTTCCCAGTGGGGAGTTGCGCGCTGAGTCACTTACAAATGCGGCGGCATTCTTGAGGGAAATGCAGCCTGAGCCGCTTGCGCTTGAAGGCTTGCGAATACTGATCGTCGACGACGAAAGGGATGCCCTGGACCTAATCAGTATGGAACTGGCCCAACACGGCGCCAAAGTAACTGGTGTTACCAGCGCGGAAAAAGCCCTGCAAACATTAACTGAGGACACATTTGACGTTCTGATTAGCGATATCGGCATGCCGCAAATGGACGGCTACGATCTGATGCGACAGATACGAAAGCAGGAAGACGATACGCAAAAGCCGATTCCGGCTATCGCACTCACCGCGTACGCACGCGTCCAGGATCGCATGCGCGCAATCCTGGCGGGCTACAGCACTCATGTGCCGAAACCAGTAGAAGCAAACGAGCTGGTGACGGTGGTTGCGAGCTTGGCTGGACGGTTGGGTAAGAGCTAAGAAAACCATTTACCATTGATCATTTGTCATTTCGGTCGTTCGTAATCCTGGCCCATTGACGATGAGGGTCATGCTTTGAAATTGAAGCCCACGCGGTCGTGAGTTGAACTCCAAACCAGTGGCGCAAATGACAGATGAGAAATGTCAAATGACAAATGAGGAATTTTCCTTCCTAAGCTTGGCCTCCAAAAGCTTCTAGCGCGCCAATCTGACGTTCCTGTTAAGATAACGCTATGATGTGTTGTGACTGGGCCAGGACGGACCTCTCAATTGCCTATCACGACCAAGAGTGGGGTGTGCCGGTCCATGACGATCGCACGCTGTTTGAATTTCTTATTCTCGAAGGCGCGCAGGCCGGGCTGAGCTGGGAGATCATTTTGGGCAAACGTGATAATTATCGCGCTGCATTCGATCAGTTTGACGCCCTGAAGATTGCAAAATATGGCGACCGGATGGTGTCCCAATTGCTTGATAACGAGGGGATCATTCGCAATCGCTTGAAGATTGCCGCTGCGATCCAAAACGCGCGTGCCTTCCTTGAAGTGCAAAAGGAATTTGGCACTTTCGCGTCTTACATCTGGCAATTTGTTGACGGCAAGGCAAAGAAAAGAAAGCGCGGACAAGCGGTTGTCGCTACTTCGCCCGAGTCTGATGCAATGAGCAAAGAGCTTTCCCGTCGCGGCTTCAAGTTTGTGGGGTCGACTATTTGTTATGCGTTTATGCAAGCGGTCGGAATGATTAACGATCATAATCCTGCCTGCTTTCGTTACCGGGAAATTGGCTAGAAGCAGCACAACATGGTTCGACTATTAATCATTGCCGGTGTCCTCTTTGCCGGCAGCGTAGTGCTCTCGTGCCAGAGCTACTCGACTGGTTTACAACAAAGCGTTGCGCGGGCTGATGATACCTCAGCTATGGTGGCGTTGAAACTATTTACGCTGCGCAACAGGCATATGCTCTAAGCAACGGCGGCGCGTATGCAACGTTTCAACAACTTTGCGCGGGTGGTTATCTTGATCAGCGTTTCAATTCCAGCTCACCGCAAATAAAAGACTACGTCCTATCGATGGAGGTGGGCGCAAACTCTTACCGTCTTGACGCCGATCCCACCCGGGCAGGTGAGCAAGCCGGCAGGCACCTGTACATCGACTCGACTTCGCCTTTAATTCGCGTCAACGCAACTCAGCCGGCGAGCGCGAGCGATCCATTAATGCAACCGTAGTCCTCTGTCAGCTCACAAGATGTTTATTGAGCCGACAAAAGAGCGGGGGCAAGCCCACCTTCTCGACCATGAGCTGCTTATAATCTGGTGCTGATCCCAGGTTGAGAGGCTTTTAAGGACAGGAATGGGTAACAATAAAAGTCTCTCAGGTCGGGAAGGTGGGCTTGCCCCCGCTCTTTGTTTTTAAGGATGTCGAAACCTTTTTTGTGCGAACCCGGACATCAGGGAATGATCTCCTGGCCTTCGGCATCGCGCCGAAGTTGATCGATGATGGAGCGTAGGGCCGGTGCGAGGCTGCCGTTTGGGGCTAACTGTAAATACTTCTCATAAGCTGCAACTGCGTCTTTGTATTTCTGTTGTTTCTCATACGCAGCACCTAACAATTGATAGATCACCGGTTCCGAGTCAGAGAGCTGATCGAGCGCCTTTCGATATTCCACAGCCGCCTCTGCATACTGACCCTTCTCTTCCAACACACGAGCCAGTCCCACATGGGCTTCGGGCTGGAAGCCCTTTGCCTCTCTGATTGAACGGCGAAACGCGGCGATAGCTTCCTCGGTAAATGCAGCTTCGCGGTTTATGCGGCCTTCGACTGCTGAGGCTTCAGCGTAAACCGCCCGCGTACGCCGCGCCGCATCGATTGCACTAAGCGCCTTTTGGTATTCATTTAGATCCAGCAAGACACGAGCTAGCCCAACGTGCGCAGCAGGAAACGCCGGCCGAATTTTTAGCGCTTCGTTATAGAGATCCTCAGCCTTGCGGCGCGACTCGTCATCCCTGGCTTGCTCGCGCGCTGCCTCAGCCTGTTGGAAAAGCAATTCCGCTCGATCGCTGGTCGGCAACAACTTCAGCGAAACATTTCTCTTTCCCGGAACCAGGCGCGCCGTTGTTTCCTTGAAGCCCATCGCTCGTACGCGTAACACGTGCGCGCCTGCGGACAGTCTCTTTATCTCAAGCTTCCCCGAGGCGTCGGTTTGCCCACGGCGAATTTCATCAATCCAAATGATAGCGTTGGGTTCGGTGGTGATGATTACACTGGAGGCGGACGAAGGAGCCGTGCTTTTAGCGACGGCCCGTCTTTGAGCAGAAGCGGAGTTCAGGAAAACAGTGAGCGCTAACGGTATAAGAAAACTGTAGACGAAAGTCTTGTACCTACGTTCTTCGTGGGGCGGAAACCCAAACGGGTGTGGACAAGCCCCCCGCTCCCTTTGCGTCATCGATACTTTCAGTTTTTCCTCAAAAGTCATGGGCCATATCAGTTCGGCTTTGCCGTCTGATGTGCGGCGGTGACTATGCCCCGCCGTAGAAGCGCTTTTTCACTTTTGGGCTATGCCCTCGAGCCGGCGGTGGCCGAATGCATCCGAACAGCAATGTAGGGACCAAGGGCATAGCCTCGGCATAATCTAGCTGCGGCGGGCGGGGCATAGCCACCGCCGCACATCACGCGGCCAAAGCCGAAGCTACGAAGGACTTTTTCGGGTAAAGCTAATACTTTCACTTCCTCGCGGGGTGTCATTCTTCATGAGCGTCGCGGGTGTCGCGGGTCTTGTGAATGTTCGCATCCTCAGGCTCGGCGGAATCCTTTCCAACTAATCTTTCCGTGATGGCGCGCTTACCAACTTCCGGACGAAACTTCCCGTTTGCATCATACAACCGCTCATACTGCAAACGATTTCGCACCACACCCTGCACATAGCCCCGCGTTTCTTTGAAAGGCACGGCTTCGTCCCACTCATCGATGTCGGCGGGCAAAGAAGCCTGCCATTGCACCACGCGATGAGGCCCGGCGTTATATGCCGCGGCCACATACTCGATGCGCCCAAATTTATCGATCTGATCTCGCAAATAGGCGGTACCAAGCTGAATATTCAGACGCGGCTCGTAAAGCGACTCCTCACTGATTGCGCGATCTACTCCATATTTCCTTGCGGTTATAACCGCCGTTGGTATCAGGAGCTGCATCAGGCCGTATGCTTTAGCGGAAGATCGCAACCTTGGACTGAAAACAGTTTCCTGGCGAATTAACCCGGCCACCTGGAACGGATCGAGATTGCGGGCACGCGATTCCTGAACAATGATGTCCCAGTAAGCGAGCGGATAAAAAACGTCCCACTGCTCTCGGGTCATCTCTTCGGGTTTCATTTGCGAATAGTCGGGAAAACTCTTCTTCAGGACGTTCAACGCCCGCACGTTGTCTTCCTGCGAGCGATGGACCTGCGCGATTGCCAGATTTATTTTCGGGCTGTTTGGCATCGGGGCGGAGACTTCGGCTAACTCTCCCAGCGCCCAATCGTCGAGACCTGCATTAGTTAACTCGCTTGCTTTTGCGATCGCTTTGTCTTCGTTTGCGCCCGCGGTCTCTTCTGCAACCGTAACTGTTTGCAGATTTGCGATCGCGCGTCCCACTACTGAGTCAGCGGGAAAAGTCTTCACCGGCACTGTGCCGACCCCGCTGCGAAGCATTGCATTCAGACGCTGCTTGGCGAGATAGCCATACCAGTTGGCGTCATAGCGACCTTGCATTGCGTTGTAAAGCGCCCGCGCCTCGGCAAGTTTGCCCGCCCGTTCGGAATCCCGCGCTGCCCAATAGCCTGCCCGCCCACGGTTGTCAGTATTCTTGGCGGCGTAATACGCCAGATGCTCAGTTAGTTGTTTTGAAGACTCAGAAAAGTTTTTCGCCTCATGGGCCATCCAGGCAAGGTCAAACTGGGCTTGCGCGACATCAATGGATCCTTGATAAGAATTCACAGCGGTGCGCAGAAAATAAGCGGCATCCGCGTCGTTTTTTGCGTCTTCCGCAATTTGACCAACGCTAACTAGAGTGCGCGGCGTGAACGAGTTATTGGGAAAACTGCGTTGCAGATCCTGAGTAACTGCGCGGGCCTGTTCCCACTGGCGTGCACGCGCATAAGTCTGCGCCAGATTGTAGAGAGCTTCGGCCCGTGTCTCACCTGCCGAAGTTGGCACCGAGTTCAACGCGCTGATTGCGTCCGCGGTCTTCCTGGCGTTGGCAGCGGCGATGCCGCGACGCAGTTGAGCCTGAGGGTTGTTAGTCAGGGGAAACTTTGCGAACGCATCAGCATAGGCCTGTGCCGATTCTGAAAAGCGCCTGGCCGCGTAGAGTTTGTCCGCGCGCGTGATCGCTTCTTCCTGCGTCGCGGGTGAAAGCGATGAAGAATACTGCGGGATCGAGGCAGCGGCTTCAACGCTTTCGCTCGATGCCGGGGCAAAGAAATAGATGCGTCGATATGCCGCGAGTGCCTGCGCGTTGTCGCCGGCCTGGGCGCGTGCTTTTGCTGACAACAGCAGCGCGGCAGCATCGTCCTTCGCCAGTCGATCCTTTAAAAGCGTCGCGACCGCAGCGCCGCTTCGCGATTGCAACGCAATACCGGCAGCGCGCAGTGCAGCGTCCCGAGCGCGCAGCGAAGTTGGATAGTCGCGCACTAACTGTTCATAAGTCGCGCGTGCCTCGCCGTTGTTGCCGGCCTGTTCAAGCGCGTCAGCACGCATAAAGAGTGCATAGTCTCCCAGCGAGCTGTAATCATGAACAACGTTGGTATTGAGTAGCTCCGCGGCGCCGGCAAAATCTCTTTTACCCATTCTGATCCGCGCCCGCACGATGCGAGCAAGCGCCGCGGCTTTGCTCCGCGGAAACTGCGATTCAATTTGCGCAATCACTTCCTCAGACGGCAGGACGTCGGCACGAGTCATCGAACGCAAGTTTTCCAGCGCTTTTGTTTCAGCCGGTGTTTGCAGGCGCGTCAGGCAACTTGCGGTCATGAACGACGGCAGCGACCCGCCAATCACGATGGCCAGGCCAACGATGATGAGAGGGAACCGATGTTTGCGTAGCTTTGAAAACACAATACCCCCAACAGATAAACCGTAAGTTAGTCGCTCCCTAGGCTGAAACCGTTGCTCCCGGATACGAGCTGCCGAGTTTCGCGGCATCGCCCTCAGCAAGAGTATTCACCAACTCGTGATGAAAATAGTCGTAACGCTGCGCTACTTCTGGCTTCACACGCTTGTCGTACATTTCGCGCGAGCGCTCAATATCGTCACGCAACCGGTCATATAAATCGTGGCGTGAGCGACCTTCGTTCACCTGACTCTCTTTATAAAGTTTGATTTCCGACACCAGCAGCCGCGCAAAGCGACGGGCATCGGTGTGAAATCGCCGTTCTTCGTCGTCGGAAACTTCAATTGGCAACTCGACGTCCGCTCCATAACGCCGGCGCGGTGCTTCTGCGGGGGGCGCAGTTTCAGCAACGACGGGCGAGGCAGTTTCGGTAAACGGATGGGCAGGCGACGGCTGAGCAGGCGTTGATTCAACCTCTACCGGCTGCGACGCCGGCTCGGGTTCGGCAGCGATTGGTTCCGGCTCAACTGCAACCGGCGACGGCTCAGTAAATGCCGGCGCACTCTCTTCTACGACCGGCGTGATCTCGTCGTACTCGACCGTCGGTGTGTAACCCTGAGGTTCGGGGGCAGCCTGTTCCTCTGCAGGCGCCGGTTGCGTCCCCGCTCCTGAGCGTACTACCAACAGTTCCACCGCCATGCCGGCAACTCGGACCAATGTCTCTAAAGCTTCGAGGTTGATGGATTCAGAATCAAGCTCGCCGGAGTCGGCATACAAAACTGCTACGCTGCGACTGCCCACTACGAGCGGCACTGCCACGACGCGCGCTGGCGGTTCCTCGCCCAGGCGATTGAGGATCAAATGATCTTCAGCGTGCGACCCAGCTCCGCCGCTCCAGCTTTCGCGCGATCGAGATGCGCTGCCAACTGCGGTATCGGCGCTCAACGCGAACCGGATCTGCTGCACTGCCTGATCGCCAACTGTTCCCTGCAAGCCGCGAGCGCGCCAGCCAATGCCCTGATCGCCCTTGATAACAAAGAACGCAACGCGCGGCGCAAACGCCGCGGCGCGGTTCACCAGTACTTTCAATATCTCGGCCTGCGATTGTTGTTCGTCAATTTCAAAGATGGCAGCTTTAATTATCGCCACGTCGCTTGACGCTTTGGCGCGCGAGGATTCAGAGGCAGCGAGGTCTATGCCTTCTTCATGCGCGGCGCGCAGATGTTCAACGATGGAAGCGCCCACGCCTCCGTCGAGTTGTACTTCCGCCTGGCGATCCAATAGCTGGCTGAGCGATTCGTTCAGTTGGCTTTGGAGCGCAGCGATCTCCTGCTTGATGCCACCGAGGCGCCCTTCGATATAACTCTCAATATCGCGGCGCAGGCTATCTTCCAATTGTGCGCTGACCACAGTTTCTTCCTCCGTTTGCCGGAATCTTTGACGCGTTCATGGGTGAGCATCCTACGACCGGACAGAACGCTTATTGCTGAGACTTGCGGGGGCTATACGTCTCTTGAGCGATTATGGACGCGCGGTATTCAGCGAGTCAAGATATCGTTTCCGGAATGTAGATTGACACATTTTTGGCCCTACGTTATAAGTCGCACGTCCGATCTTTCGCGATTTTATGGCCGCAAGTATCCTCATTGCCGACGACCACGACGATAACCGCGAGTTGATGCAAATTTTGCTTTCAGCCGTAGGCTACGAAGTGCGCGAAGCGAGAAATGGCAGTGAATGCCTGGCCATTGCTCGCGAGCATCTGCCCGATTTGATTGTCATGGATTTGTCTATGCCGGTTCTTGATGGTTGGGGTGTGTTCCGCGAACTCAGGTCCGATGAGCGAACGCTGGAAATTCCCTGCATCGCGGTCACTGCTCACGCTGATCTGGATCGAGGCGCGGCCCTCGAGACCGGCTTCAACGCCTACGTTTCAAAGCCGTTCAGCAGCGAGGTCCTGCTGGAAACGGTAGCCAGCCTAATCCCAAAATCTAAAACAAATAATTCGACTGCGGTTTGAGGCTGGCAGTTTAGAGTTCAACCTTTAGGCTGCTGCCCCAAGCCGCAAACTGAAGTTTGTACTCTAAAGTGCCGCCGCTATCCCAACTTACTTGTAAGAGACCACAACCTGCTCGATCGACGCCGGCAGTGGCTGAATTTCACTGCGCGCAAATCCGGCGTTGGTAAACATACGGTCAAACTCGGCGAAGGTGTAAGCATCTCCGCCTGCCGTGCCCCCGAGCATCTGCACGCTAAACGCAGCCGCATCAGGCGGCGTGATCCGATCGTCATTAGGCACAAACTCGACAGTCGCCACGCGCCCTCTTTCATTGAGCGAAGCATGCACTTTTCGCAGCAGCGTCTCGTTCGTCGGAATATTAAAGTGATGAAGAAAGTTGGTTAACAGCACCAAGTCGTAACCTGTTCCGTAGTCTACGTCGAAAGCGCTGCCCGGCAAAGTTGAATACCTGTCACTCACGCCCGCTTGCTGCGCGTTGTCTTTGGCAACCTCCAACACTGGCGCCCAATCAAGCGCAACTACTTCGGCCTGCGGATTGTTTTTGGCAAACTCGATCCCATAAAGCCCATGTCCCGCGGCGATGTCGAGCACCTTCAACTTCGCATCAGCTTTGGGATCGAGAAGCTTCGCCAGTGCCTGCGCCGGCATTGCCATCATCGGCGCCATCGCGCGCGCGAACTTTACCCAGATCGGATTTTCAGCCGAAACTGTGCCATCTTTCGACATCGTCGTGCCGCCCTTGCGAACAATCTCTGCGAAATCCTTAAAAGCGTCGGTCAGTTCGGGTGTCGAAATAAATTCAGTTATGCCTCCGAGATAAGCGGGCGAATGTTTGTCGAGGAAAATTGCGGAGTCCTGCGTCAAGCTGTAACGGCTCCCTTCCTTGTTCAAAAAACCCATGATGCAGAGAAAGTCGCAAAGTATGCGCGTGCCACGTTCGGATGCGTCGCAGCGTTTTGCGATCTCAGCAGCGGTGCTGTTGCCTTCGCCAATCGCGGTAAAGACTTCAAGCTCGATGGCAGCTTTCAGTCCTTCGGTGCGCTGGTAGGCATTAATGGTTTGGAAAAATAATTGCGGTGTTGGTTGTTGCGTAGCTGGACTCGACATAATGAAACTCTCCTCTTTTACATTTTTAGAATCCACAGATTACGCAGTTTAACGGATTCTGTAAGAAATTAAATCGTTCAGTTCTCTATTCACTCCAAATATAATCGGTGTAATCTGTGTAATCTGCGGATACATCTTTTTGCCTTAAGGCGTTGACGCGCGGAAGAATTCAATTCCTGAATACGTCGCACGCATTGCGCGACCATCGATTATCGTATCAAACACTACGCGGTCGACGTCGACGCTCTGACCTGCCACTCTGAAAATCAGTGGCTCAACTGGTTCCAACGGTTGCAATCCTTCAACAAGTAGTTTCCCTTTGCGCACGACCAACCGCGTACTCCCGTACCAGGGACTATCGGATCTGTAGTGGCCGGCATAAGCATCCCACTCCGCTGGATATTGAAACGTTTTTGCCCCGGTATATCCGGCATTGGTCCACCAACGCGCTCCGTGGAAGGCTTCGACTACCTTGCCCTGCTCGCGGCTGAAACCAAGCAGAAATAGATCCCAGTCGGGATGTTTCACAAAGAAGAGATCAGGCGCAGCTTGCTCGAGAACGATAGCTGCACCCGCATGTTGCAGCAGCAACTTGTCGCCCTCGTTGGTGAGCACGAGCTTGTTACCGTCACTGGCGCTGAATGTTCCTGTGTAATCCGCAGCGTTTGCTACTTTGTCGGTTGCCGCTGGCGGAGGCGGCAGCGCAGGCAACTCTCTTCCCTTCGCAGCGGCGCTCAACAATTCAAGCGCATAACGCGTGACTGCAATCGGACGGTAAGAGCCATAGAGCGAGGCATTCACTGATGCGAAGGCAGCGAGTCCATCAGTAGTGTCTGCGTACATCGCGGATGTGAACGCTACCATCCCACCGGTGTGACGCAGCAATGTGCGGCCTTCCTTGTCGCTGACCCATAAGCCGTAAGCATAGCTGGCATCTTCACCGCGAAAAGCGGATTTGATCACGGGCTTGGTCAGCAAGTCGAACGCTTTCTCTGTTAGTACGCGACCTTTTGGGCCGACGCCCTTATTCAGCAGCATGCGCAGATAGTTGCTCATATCGTCTGCGGTCGCTGCGACGCTACCGGCTGCTTCCGCAACATCAACCCACGGAGCTTCAGCGAGTTTTCCATGTGGCGGAACGGGCCGATCAATTTTCAATGGTCCGTAACCTACGGCAGTCCGGTCGCGAATCGCGGCGCTGATGACGGGCACGCTGCTGTTCATGCCCAGCGGATCCAAAACGCGGCGGCGCATGATCTCGGCAAACGGTCGCTTCTCCATCGACTCCAACAAAAAACCGAGCAGTACGTAACCAATGTTCGAGTACAACCACTTCGTTCCCGGTTCAAACCCAACGCGCAAGATGGTAGGAGCCACTCGCATCAGCAACGGCACGCCAGAAAGTCCCGCAGTGTGACTAAGCAAATGATGTGTTGTGAATGGCGCGTAGTTCGACTCGACTTTAAGCCAGGGCAGATAATCTTTGACCGGCTTGTTGAGATCGAGTTTGCCTTCATCGGCAAGTTGCAAGACAGCGATAGCCACGAAAGACTTCGAAATTGAGCCAATTTCAAAAAGTGTTTCCGGCTTAACTTTGATGCCGGCCTTTACGTCGGCAAATCCGTATTGCGAAGTGCGCAATAATCCATTGCGATTGGCGAGCGCCAACGTCATTCCCGGTGCGCCGGTCTCATTCATGTGGCGGACAATGAATTCATCAAGGCGCGCGTAGGCAGCTTGAAAGCGGTTGGCCGGCGTGATTTGAAAATTTTCAGATGCGCCGAGCACCGGCCGCAGGCCCGGTAGTTGGTGAAGTACAACCAACCCCATTCCCGCTTTTAGTCCGCCAGCGAGTAGTTGACGTCTTGTAACAATCCCAGTCATGCAGGTAATCCCTTCCTTGCAATCGACTCCAGCACACCGCAGAAACGATCAAGCTCGCCAAGTGTGGTGTAGACATTTGGCGTGATCCGAAGGCCCTGAAATTCTTCATGAATGATCGGCGTAGTAAAGATGCGATGCTTGTCGAATAGATAACTTCCGATTGCACTCGGATTCATACCCTCTATATCGACATTAGCGATAGCGCACGATTGTTTCGCATCGAATGAAGTATTAAAACGAACCTTCGGCACGTCCTTGAGCCGGTTCATCCAATAACGCGATAGATAGCGCAGCCGGGCTTCCTTCCGTTTACCGCCGATGCCGTTATGAAACAACAGCGCTTCGCCGATAGCGAGTTTGGGCGCCGCAGAGTGTGTGCCGATCTCTTCAAACTTCCGTATGTCGTTTGCTTGTTTGGATTCGGCAGCCATCAGCGGCCAAATCTTCGCAATCTTGTCCCGCTTAACGTAAAGCAAACCAGTCCCCTTCGGAGCAAACAGCCACTTATGCAAGCTCGTGCCGAAGTAATCGCAGCCAAGGTCTTTCTGTTTGAAATCAAACTGCGCAAAAGAATGCGCCCCGTCCACAATAGTTTCGATTCCTTTGGAGCGGGCCAGGTCGCAAACAGCTTTTACCGGCGTGATTTGGCCGGTGATGTTGACCTGATGCGATACCAGAAGTAGCCGCGTTCGGTTTGTAATTCCCTTGGCAAAGGCCGCAGTTATCTCATCCAGGTTCTTCGGTGGTATCGGTATCTTGACCAGCTTCAGCACCAGGCCTTCGCGTTTCTCACGCTGGCGCAAGGTCGTAAGCATGCGCGGATAATCCTGGGTGGTAGTGAGAATTTCGTCGCCAGACTTTAAGTCCATTCCCATTAGGAGGATTTCAAGCGCCTCAGAAGCGCCTCTGGTAATGGCAATCTCTTCACGATCGCAGCCAAACGATTCGGCTAGACCGGTACGGATGGTTTCCGATTGCGGCTCGAGTATCTGCCACATGGTGTAAGCCGTCGCGTCTTCCTGTTGCCAGATGTAACGAACGAGTGCTTCCGTGACGATGCGCGGGCTGGGGCTGACCCCGCCATTGTTCAGGTTGATGATGCCGCGCGTGACAGTAAACGCATTTTGAATGACGCTCCAGTAGTCTTCATCCAGCGCCGCTTGTTCAGGCGTGAGATGGGCGATGCTTTTCGATGCGGCGACGACTTCTTTGAACAGCGACGCGACAGTTGCGGAGGACAAGGCCGCAAGGCCAGGCCTTTGCCGGCGAGGGAAAGAAAGTTGCGACGGTCGGATGTAAGTGAAACAGGCATTGTTGATTTGTTCACAGGAGTATTGCCTTTTCGATCATTCGAGTTTGAAGATTCAATTCAACTCAAAGAGTCTCGTGGTTGGGAAGGGCGGGTTAGCACCCCAGTGGGGCCGCTGGGGACCCCGCCCTTGCCGCCGCCTTGGATGAGTGCATTCCTCGAGCGGGGGTAAACCGCCCTTCCTGACCCTGAGATTTTCGAACTTATTTGTTCCCACAAAATCTCTCTTCTACTTCCCTTCATAAACAATCTCGCCGCCGATGATTGTCATCAGGCAACGGGTTTTTGGAATCTCGGCTTCAGGAATCTTCATGATGTCGGCAGAAAGCACTGTAAAGTCTGCCAACTTGCCCACCTCTATCGAACCTCGCAACTGTTCTTCAAACGCGGCGTATGCCGCCCAGATGGTAAACATCTTGATTGCCTGTTCGCGGGTTAATGCTTCTTCCGGATGCCAGCCTGCGCCCGAGAATCCTTTCAAGTCCTTGCGCGCAACGGCCGCGTAAAACTCAATCATTGGCTCGCCGCGTTCGACCGGCGCGTCCGAACCACCAGGAATAATCGATCCGGATTTGACGAAACTCTGCCACGCGTATGCGCCCTTGAGGCGTTCAATGCCCAAACGTGCAGGGGCAAAATGCAGATCGCTGATCGCATGAGATGGCTGCATTGAAGGAATTACGCCGAGTTTGGCGAACCGCGGAATGTCAGCCGGGTTGACGATTTGCGAATGTTCGACACGCCAGCGCGGTTCCTTGATCTTCCGCGCAGCTTTTGGCACCGCTTTCAGCGCCTTTTCGTATTCGTCGATTACAAAGCGATTGCCGCGGTCGCCAATCGCGTGCGTTTCCACCTGAATGCCGGCTCGCAAAGCTTGCTGAAGTATAGTTTGCAGCGTTTCCTCTTTGATCGTTAAAAAGCCGGACGTGTCGGGTTTATCGGAATATGGAGCAAGCAGCGCTGCACTGCGCGAACCGAGCGAACCATCCCCATAGAGTTTGATCGAGCGGACTGTCAGGCGATTGCCGTAAGCACCGATGATTGGACCATCCTGGAAAAGCCGTTGCGCTTCCAATCCAGGAGCGGAGACGGCTTTGTAAATGCGCAGCTTAATCTGCCCCGCTGTGTATAGTTTTTTGTACAGATCAATTTCTGCATAATCGCCGCCCGCGTCCTGCACCTGGGTCCAACCCAGACTTACATTGCGATTCACTCCAAGAACGATTGCGCGCTCCACATCGGCCGGCGTGGTTGCCGGAACATGACCTTGCACCAACGCCTGAGCTGCGTCGAGCAACATGCCATTCGGTTCACCGCTTTGTTCGTCTTTTGATATTTCACCACCGAAAGGATTCGCAGTCGCCTTGTCAATACGCGCGATCTTTAAAGCGGCGCTGTTTACTACAGTGCCGTGGCCGTCGGCGCGCGTCAGAATTACCGGATTGTTTGGCGCCACCTTGTCGAGGTCCCAGCGTGTCGGGAAAACCGGCGGGATCCAAAATGTTTCAATCCAGCCACGACCTGTCACCCATTCGCCTGGCTTTTTTTGTTCGACTCGCGCTTTAACTTTTGCCAGAAATTCTTCAAGGCTGTTGACGCCTTCCAGGTTCAGCGTCATTTCGCGAAAGCCTACGCCTTCGAGGTGATGATGCGCGTCTATCATGCCCGGCACAACGGTCTGCCCCTTGAGATCGATGACGCGCGTGTTCTTGCTGATGTACTTTTGCGCGTCACGATTTGAGCCGACAAAGATAATACGATCGCCCTTTACCCCGACGGCTTCGGCATGGGCCTGCCGCTCATTGACGGTGTAGATGTTGCCGTTTTGTAGGATCAGATCGGCGGGTGAGATTTGTGCAGGTGTGGGGGAAAGCTCGATGAAAGCCGAGATTAATGTGACCAGGAGGACAGCAAAAAATTTCATTGTGTTATCAACTAACAGACGAGGAGATGTTCCCAGAGCGTCAGCTTTATATCACTACTCAGACCAATTTGTAAGATTTGTCCTTTCGAGGTGCATGACACTTGTGAAGTTCGTTGCCGCTGTGGTGTGAGCCGCCAAGTGACATGGAGGTCAGTACCACCACGCGGTAGCGGGTGGGTCTGCGCTCTGGACTTCATCGTCTCATGCCTTATGTGAATTGCTGCGATGAAAGAACCCACCCGCTACCGCGTGGTGGTACTGACTTCATACCGTAAGCTGCACTCCTATTCCGAAACCACCCCCCTCTGCATGCGATGCTGACAATTACAGGACGAGAACTTATTTCTTGTCTGGTCTATAATTCTCTGGAATTCAATTCCAACGGGTCTGAATAGGGAGATAGGTCGTTATGAAAACCGACACACTCAATCTCAACACTTCACGCGGTGCGACCACTGCACACGTTGCGCTTCCGGAAAACGATTCCGTGGCCGCAGTGATCCTTATTCAGGAATGGTGGGGTATTAACGATCACATTCGTGACATTGCCGGCCGCTATGCGAACGAAGGTTATCTTTGCCTGGCGCCTGATCTTTATCGCGGCAAGCTGGCAAAGAACACGGAAGAAGCGGGCCAGATGATGCAGGCGCTGGCAATTGAAGACGGCATGGAAACAATTCGCCAAACTATTGCGGACGCCAAAGCGAAATACAATGTGCAAAAGTTTGCCATCACCGGGTATTGCATGGGCGGCACCTTTGCGCTGCGGGCCGCTTGTGAGATCAAAGAGCTGGCAGCCGCCGCGCCTTTTTATGGCGACATTCCCGAAGAAGAGGTATTGAAAAACTTGACCGTGCCCACGCTCTTCATCGCCGGGAAACACGACAAATGGATCAATCCGGAAAAAGTTTCTCAGTTGAAAGAGGCGGCGCGGAAATACAACCTGCCGGTGGAAGTAGTGAGCTACGACGCGGATCACGCATTCTTCAACGACACTCGTCCCGAAGTCTATGACGCGGAAGCAGCGGCTGATGCCTGGCGCAGGGTGTTGCATCTATTCAGAAAGCACCTTGCGATTGCGGTGCCGACCGGAGCGTGAACTTTGGACTGCGGCGGCTTGAGGCCGCTTTGGTGATGCGAGGGCGTCGAGTGTTTTCTTTTACGAAGTCGCAACTCTAACTTGAAAAGCGGCGGCTTGACGCCGCAGTCCAAAAGGAATGTTTTTTCGAGAAAGTTTAGGCCTGGTGGAATTTTGAAGGAACATTCTCGCGGCCCCACTTTAAAGTGCGGCTCATCCAGACGAGTTCATCCAAAAAATCCTTAGCGCGTTTTTCAAAAGCCGGGTCAAGAAGTTTGCCGTCAGCGTCGAACGTGTTTTGTACTTTCGGGAAATTAAGGTCTGAAAATGTAACGGCCAGGCCCAACTCACGAACCATCGGCACCATTGATTCGATCACACGCGTGCCGCCCCATGGACCAGCCGAGACGCCGACGAAGGCCACCGCCTTATGCACATACTCTCGCAACAGCAAATCCAGAACCGCCTTCAACGAACCTGGAAAGCCATGATTGTATTCAGGCGAAACTATTACTAATCCATCTGCTCGGATGATCGCGTCGCGCCACTCCGGAAACTGATCCTTGAGTCCTTGACCATAGTCGTCATGTGGCAATTCGAATTCGCTTACATCAAATAAGCGCGTTTGAATGTCTTCACGCTTCTCCATTTCCCCAACAAGCCATCTTGCTGGATGCTGGCTGTTTCGATTCTTGCGATTAGTGCCTAGCAAAACTGGTAATAGCAACTTATCCATAACGGTCTCTCTCATTGGACAAAATGATCCTCTAACCTGACACACAACGCCGCGCAACGCTACTGAATAAGCACCTCGTCAACAAAGATCCAAGCTTCACCGCCTTTACCGGGATGCCAGTCGGGAATTCCTCCGTTATAGGCTTTGACGCGGACGTAGCGCGTTCTGCGAGGCGAAATAGTCTGGACGAAATCCCGCACTACGACGCCGTAGTCTTTCTCCGCCACCTCGTTGGCAATAGTTGCAGCGGGAGCAAACTTCCGGCCGTCGATTGAGAACTCAAACTCGACCTTTCTCGGCATCCAGATCCAGGCGGACACATCCTGCAAAAATCCCGCCCCGACTTTACTGATATCCTTAACCTCGCCCAGATCGATGACCACTACAAAGTCCTGGCCCTGATAACCCTGCCACGAACCTGTGCTGAAGTTTGCGTTGCCTCTGACACCGTCAATCACCGCCAACTCGCCGCCGGCAGCATATTGTGAACTGTAATGCGAAAGGATATTGATGCTCCAATTCTGTGGAATGCGATGAAAGACTGCGCTGGTGGTCAAGCTTCTGGTGTGGTTGCTACCGACAGCCACAGCTTTCACGGTAGTCGTGTCGCGGATGACGAACGACTTTTCAAAGAGTGGCGAATTCGTATCAGGTGCGGATCCGTCCGTGGTGAAATAAACACGCTCGTCATTAAGGCGCGCCCGTAGTGAAATCTCCATCTGACCCTTAAACGTGTTTGCCGGTCCCTCAATTAGGGGGACAGACACAATCTTTTCGGCGGCAATGTTCGATACCGGAATATCGTCGCGGTTGGAACCCCAACCCGTATTCGGCTGCGGGCCCATTTGAAAAACGAGCTCGCCACCGTTCATAAGATCTTTATGCAGTAGATATGAACGCGAATACGACCGGCCATTCAGCGTCGCGCTTTGGATGTAAATATTTTGCACGGAAACATCGCGCGCTTTAATCACAAAAGATTTGCCGCTTTCAAGATTGAAACGCAATGCGGGAAACAAAGGCGTACCAATCGCATAGATCGGTGCACCCGGAGTAACCGGATAGAAACCTGCCGCACTTAAGACGTACCAGGCCGACATCTGACCGCAGTCTTCATTGCCAATCAACCCGTCGGGCCGCGGAGAATAAAGTTCGTCTAAGATTTGTCGCACACGCGCCTGGGTTTTCCATGGCTGGCCAACATAATCATAAAGATAGGCCATGTGGTGGCTCGGTTCGTTCCCGTGGGCGTACTGGCCGATTAGCCCGGTGATATCAGCTTGTTCGCGACCGGTAGTTTTACTCTCCGCGGTAAACAACTCGTCAAGCTTCCGAGCGAACCCTGCTTTCCCGCCCAACAATTCGATGAGCCCCAAGACATCGTGTGGAACGAAGAAGCTGTATTGCCACGAGTTGGCTTCTGTAAAGTTGAAATCGACTTCGCGCGGATCGAAGGGACTGAGCCAGCCGCCATTTTTCCGCGGCCGCGCAAAGCCCACTTTCTCATCAAACACGTTGCGGTAAAACTGTGCACGCCTGGTGAAGCGTTGGTAATCCGCTTCATGACCGAGCAGGCGCGCCATTTCCGCAATGCACCAATCGTCGTAAGCATATTCAAGCGTTTTCGAGACGGATTCGCGATCGTCTTCCATGCTGATGTAGCCATGGTCAAGGTAAGGGCCGAGCCCAAAGTGTTTCAGTTCGGCGCTGTGCTTCATAGCGGTGAAAGCTTTTTCGCGATCAAAGCCTGGGATGCCCTTGAGTGCGGCATCGGCGATTACGGGAATGGCGTGGTAGCCGATCATCGTGTCAGTCTCATTGCCGGCGAGTTCCCAAACCGGCAGCCTGCCACCATGGTCATACTGCGCCAGGAACGTATTGATGAAATCAGCCGTACGCTTCTGCTCGATGATGGTGTACAGCGGATGTGTGGCGCGGAACGTGTCCCATAACGAGAACACTGAATAGTTTGTGAAACCGCTAGCCGTATGCGTTCGCAGGTCGCGGCCGCGAAACTGGCCGTCTACATCCATGAACAGATTTGGCGCAATCATCGTGTGATAAAGGGCCGTATAGAAAGTCTTCAATTGTTCATCGCTGCCGCCAGTAGTTTCAATTCGATTTAGTTCACGGTTCCAGACCGCGCCGGCACGTTGCACAATGTGGTCGAAATTCCAGCCCGGTAATTCAGCAGCCAGATTTCGACGAGCGCCTCCCATGCTCACCGGCGAGAGGGCCACTTTTATCAGGATGGGCTTGCGGTTTGAAGGGAAACTGAAGACTGCCTTGACATTTTTTCCACTCGCTTCCTTCAGCCGACCGTCCAGCTTGCCATTAGAAGCGATTTCAAACTGAAAGGGCTGCGAAAACTCAATCACGAAATAAACAACCTGATCTTTGGCCCAGCCGGTCGAGCGCCGATAGCCCTCAATGTGCGTCGCATCAATGATGCGCAGGTGTGAATCGAGTACGGTATCGCGGTGGACCAAATCCAGAATGATGTTGTGACGCTCACCCGCTGGGTACGTGTAGCGATGAAAGCCGACGCGATTGGTAACCGCGAGTTCAGCCTTGATGTTGCCGTCGTCGAGCAGCACCGAGTAAAACCCCGGCGTCGCTCTTTCGTTTCTGTGGTTGAAGGGAGAGGCATAACCCCTGGCGGTATTGCCTTCAACCAGCGCGTCCAGTGAAGGCTCACCGGTCATCGGCATCAGCAGGATATCGGCATAGTCAGGGATTCCGGTGCCACTCAGATGTGTGTGGCTGAATCCGTAAATGACATTGTCGGAATAGTGGTAGCCGGAACATCCATCCCAGCCACTCAAGCGCGTGTCGGGGCTCAGCTGGACCAGGCCAAACGGCATGGTGGCTCCCGGAAATGTATGGCCGTGCCCGCCAGTGCCGATGAAAGGATCGACATACTGAACCAACTCGCGCTGAGCAGAAACCACCGCGGGAAGAAGTATCAACCCAAGCAATAGCCTGCTAATCAGTCGCATGATCTCAAAGTGTCTTTGGTCCGGATTTTATGAAGTTGCTCAATTCACTTAGAGACGGGAGCGTGCTGCGTCCACCAAGATCGCGGCACTTAAGCGCAGCCACTGCGTTAGCCAGTTGCAGACTTGTTTCAACATCTTCGCCCGTCAACAAACCAAAAAGAAAACCTCCATGAAAAGCGTCGCCGGCTCCAGTAGTGTCGCGGCAACCCTTTGGCACTTCGCAAGCGGGCGCGTGGATGAACTGCCCTTCGCAAAGAGCAACGGCGCCGCGGGCGCCTTTTGTCAGACCAACCACTGCACAGCCATAACGCGCCTTCAGTTCTACCAGCGAGGCGCGTTCATCGGCGATGCCGGTAAGGCGATGGGGAAATTCTGCGGATGTAAACAGGATATCGATCAGCGGTAGCAGTTGCAGGAGTCCATCGTAGATGCTGTCAACGTCGGCAGAAACAATTGTGCCTGCCGTGCGGGCAGCCTGGGCCATGCGGACGCAGGCAAGCGGATCATGAGCATCGAGATGCAGCACGCGCCCCAGCGGTGCCATCACCACCGGTGCTTCCTCGGCTTGATATGAAACGCGGTCATCGCGATCCCAGATAATGGTGCGCTCACCATTACTCGCATCGACAATGATGAAGGCGACCTGGTTGCGCGCCCCTTCGATTACCTCTGCGAATTCGATATCAACGCCTTCTTTCTGCAAGGAATGAAGGCTGAATTGACCTTCCGCGTCTGAACCGAAACGTCCGGCATAGGCAGTCTTCAGCCCCAGCCGCTGCAGCGCCACCATCGCAGTCGCAGTTTGCCCACCCGCCGTTTGTTTGTGCTCCAGCAAGTGAACCTTAGTGTCGAATTCAGGATACTCAGGAACGACGATCAAATGATCGACAGCGTTGAGTCCAAAGCCAACCGCAGCGAACTGTTTATTGTCAGCCAAAAGAAAGGGAAATCGCATAGAGTCGTCTGCTTCGAAATCTCAGGTCCGGAAGGCGGGCTTGCTCCCGCTCAACGTGGTTAACAGGATAAGTCAGAGAACGGTTGACAAGAGCGGTGGCATGCCCGCCTTCCCGACCTTGAGCTTCTCTGCCTTGAACCTAGCCGATGTGTGGCCTCGTAGTTTTCACTGGAGTGGTGCGTTAGAATGTCACTGTAAATATGATTCAGAGTAATAACAAGCAGTGACATTAGCTGAAAAACTCAAGGAAATACCAGTCTCCGCCGGCGTCTATCTTTACAAAGACAGCGCCGGCAAAATCATCTACATCGGCAAAGCCAAGCGCTTACGCAGCCGGGTGCGCTCGTATTTTCAAGCGCGGCCGTTTGATCGCAAGACCGATGCGCTGGTCAAACAGATTGTCGATGTCGAGTTTATTGTCACTGACAACGAAGTCGAGGCCCTGATACTCGAAGCTACGCTCACCAAAAAACATAAGCCGCGTTACAACGTCAATCTCAAAGACGACAAGTCGTATCCGCATCTCAAGCTGACAATCAACGAACCATTTCCCAAAGCAGTAATTACCCGTCGCATACAGAAAGACGGAGCGCTTTACTTCGGGCCATTTCTGCCTGCCAGCATGGCGCGCAAGACAATCGACGTCATTAACCGAACTTTCCAACTGCGCACCTGCGATATCGAAATCGATGGCAAAGCGCCGCGCCCTTGTCTTGAATACCACATTAAGCGCTGCCTTGGTCCATGCGTGAAAGGCTTATGCAACGCGGAACAATATCAGGAAGCGGTGCGCGATGTTCGCCTATTGCTCGAAGGGCGAAACACCGAATTGGCGGACACGCTGGAAGAACGCATGGGGCAGGCCAGCGAAGAACTGCGCTACGAGATGGCCGCGAAGTATCGCGACTTGCGCAAGACCGTCGTCAAACTTTCCGAGCAGCAGAAGATGGCAACCACTAGCGATCGCGACGTGGACATCTTTGCGTACTATCGTGAAGACCAGCGTCTGGCGCTACAACTCTTTACCATGCGCGAGGGAAACATCATCGGCCGCCGCGAATTCTTCTGGGAAGACTTGCCGGAAGACGACTTTGATCCGGCATCGTTTCTCGGCGACGTCCTGGCCCAGTATTACGCCACCGATTACGTGCCGAAAGAAATTCACGTCCCCGTGGATTTCAAAGATCGCGAACTGCTCGAACAGGCGCTCACAAAACGCAAAGGCCGCCGGGTGAAAATTCACTACACGCAGCGCGGCGAGAAGCGTGACCTGATCGACCTCGGTGAAAAGAACGCTAAGCTCGCTTTCGAACAGCGCTTCCGCATTTTGAAACCGGACATGAAGTTAGTGCTCGAAGAGTTGCAGGAAACGCTCGAGTTGCCACGGTTTCCCGCGCGCATTGAGTCATTTGATATTTCTCACATCCAGGGCGCGGAGAACGTTGCCGGCATGGTCGTCTGCGATAACGGCAAGATGAACCGCGCCGAGTATCGGAAGTTTCGCATTCGCGACGTGGAAGGTGCTAACGATTTTGCCTCAATGCATGAAGCGGTGCTCAGACGATACCGGCGCGTGCTGGCTGAAGGAAAACCGTTGCCGGATCTAATCATGATCGATGGCGGCAAGGGCCAATTGGCGGCGGCCGGCGAAGCGATGCGGCAGCTCGACCTTGAGGCAATCGCAATGGTGGGCGTGGTTAAGCCACCGCAAAAACACAACCAGGTTTCTTACCTGCTGGTGAAAGGCCGCGAGCACGAACCTATTGTTCTCGATCCACATTCGCTAATTTTGCGTTTGCTGCAAATGATTCGCGATGAAACGCATCGCTACGCTTTGAGTTACCACCGCAAACGACGCGAGTTGCGCGACTTCACTTCTGAGTTATCGGAAATTCCCGGCGTTGGCGAAAAGCGTAAGGGGCGATTGCTGAGGCACTTTGGCTCCATCCAACGAATAGCCGCTGCGTCAGCCATGGAATTGTCGCCGTTTGTAGGGAGAAAGACGGCGCAGGAAATCGAAGATCATTTTGCGCGACAGCGCAGTTTGGCTGAAAGCGCCACGGTGGGGACTGCTGAGGCGAACTTGTGATGGTGCAGCATGGCTAAGTGTCATGGACTACGTGAGGTTCGGCTTTGCCGCCTGATGTGCGGCGGTGGCTATGCCCGCCGAGAGAAGCTGGTTATTCCCGGGCTATGCCCTGGTGCTGCTTAGCAATTCGGATTGATCGCATGAAGGACCGTACCAAAGGGCATAGACCAAAAACATACAGGGCACTCAACGGCGGGGCATAGCACCGCACATCGGCGGCAAACCCGAAGCCACACCAACAATTTTAGCGAAGCTACCTTGCGGCATAGTTGTAAAGCAACAAGCTAAAGCCTGTACTCTTAACTTCTTGTCCTCCATTCAAACCTTGACGCAGTTGCCCCGCGGGAACAGAATGGCGAGCGTCAAGTTTAGCGATTCTTGCGATTCCTTTTCTTTCCCACAAAGGAGGAACTCCCATGGCGAGCACGGCCAGCATAGGTGGACATCCCGTCCATCCGATTCTAATTCCCTTTCCCATTGCGCTCTGGTTCACGTCGTTTGCCACTGACGTGATTTACTATTTTTTCCGCAACGACAGCCTGGCGTTAATTTCCAAATATATGTTGGCAGCCGGTTGCCTGGGAGCCCTGGCCGCTGCGGTGCCCGGCATTATCGATTGGTTAAGTATCAAAGACAGCGGCGTAAAGCGAATTGCCAACTGGCATGCGCGGTTAAATGTAATCGCTTTGATCGTGTTTGCGATCAGCCTCTACCTTCGCATGCGTGTAGGCGCGCACTGGGTCAACTACCACCTACGCGTTCCCGTTTTGCTCTCGTTGTTAGGAGTAATCTTGATTTCAATTTCCGGCTGGTTGGGCGGCGAACTTGCTTACAAGCACGGGGTCGGAGTGGCGCCGCAGCACGATACGCCTGAGGAAGAAGCCGCGAAAGTTAGATTTGAGTAAAGCTCTTTGGACTGCGGCGGCTCGACGCCGCTTTTCAAGTTAGCCTTGCGCCCTCCCGCAAGAAAACACATGACGCCACCCCATCGCAAAAGCGGCGTCAAACCGCCGCAGTCCAAAAAAAGCCGCCTCAGGTCTGAGGCGCTGCTGTTCCCTTCTCGCCGCTAAAGTCGTACGTAATGTGCAAACGCAGTATGCCGTCCTGAACCTCCGATCGCACATCCTTCACATGGGCCTTCACCGTTCCGTTGCTTCCCGTTACCGGAATCATTAGTTGCAACTGCGATGGTCGTAACAACACCAGGGGGTTGATGCGCTGATCGATCGCAGTGCGCACAAACACAGTGACGAAGTTATTTGCAAACGGGGCAACTCCCTCGAGGTTCACGCCTTCAACGTTCACCCGACCGTAGAGCGTCTGGGCCGGCTGATCAAAACTGAGTTGGATTGACGTCTGCGCCCAACCCTTGAATTGCATGCAGTTTCCCATCAACCCATAGCTACCACTGAACACCATTGGCGCGGCGATATTGCCATTTGCAAACTGCACTTGCGTTTTGACTCCTGCACCTTCCGCCGCGATCGTCACGTTGTTGGCGCAGCCGCTTTGAAATGCAGCGTTCTCAATCTTCGCAACCGGTGAAGGCGAAGTTGTTTGCGACAGGTTGAACGACGGTGGGCCAAGGTCACGGAACATCGACGCCAGCATCCCGTCGAGCAAGCCGCTGTTCAGCGATACCACCACAGTGCTGGGCGGATCGCCGCCCGCTGCCGGTGGCTGGACCTTCGCGCCGGGAATTGCTTTTGCGCGCGGAGTGCCGAGAAAAAATATGGTGGCCGCGCCACCGACCACCAAACCAAGAAGAAGAATCAATACGTATCTCATTGTTTGTCCTAGTAATTTGATTTCACCGAGGGCGACACTGAAGGTGACGCCATCATCGTTGGCGAGGCGGAAGTTGACGCGCCCGATGGCGCCATGTTGCTGAGCAACGCTTTTATTACTGCTGCCACGGTGTTGGTGAAGGCGTCGATTTGCGCGCGTACCTGCTCAGGTGGAACTTTGTTCAAGCCCACCGGAACCTGAAACAGCGTCGGGTCGACTGTGGTGCTGATTTCGCGCATCTCAGCGACGATCTTTGCGCCTTTCACTCCCTGAACATTGCCACTCGCCTCTGAATACAACTCCGAACGCAAGGGTAGTCCGGTTTCTTTGTCAACGTAAACGAAAGCTTCGGTGTTTACCTGACCCGCTGAAGTCGAAGTGTTCGTGGTGTTTGCATAACGATATTTGTCTGCGGTGCGGCCGTTGATAGTTTCGTCGCCGACTTTTTCCACGCCTTTCAACTTCTCCAAATAAGCAACCAACTGGCCGGGAGTCATCAGTTTTTGTAATTGAAAGCCGGTAGCCTCGGGCGTGAGCTCAGCGTACTGTTTGCGGCTCGGCGCGATCACGATGTGTTTGTCACCCTGTTCGAGATAGATCAAATCCGAACCGTCCGGAAGTTTAAATGTCACCCGTCGATCGGCTCCGTTGCGGGCCACGTGTGCGGACAACGTAGGGATGCCGACAGTCTTGTCTCCACCTTCCGTTTCGGCGCTCAAGACCAGGGTGGCTTGATACTGTTCCGGCTCACGCGCCGCAATACCCACCGTTGAAACGGGCGATAGATTCGCGTTCGCATTCACGGGCGACGTATTGGCGTTAACCGTTAGATTTGTATTTGCATTCGTGTCGGCGCGTTGACAACCGCTGCCTGCAAGAATCAATAGGCCCAGAACAGAAAGACAGAATGATGTAGATGTTTTCAAGTTCACAGTTTTCATAGATTTCTCCGAAGCTTTGAGCGCCTGCCTGGTTAACTTAAGGGGGGTATTAGAGGGAAACCGTAGGATAGCATGCGTGAGCGAAGAGATAAACATCGGAAGGTGGTCTGTCTGGCGCTGTCGCAACTTAAGCCAGGAGGTAGTTAGATAGGTAGAAGTGTTGACTTCCGGTCAACTTTTGCAATAGAAGCTGTGTGCTCTTCAACTTCTGTCTTGCGAGTGTGGCTAATGAAACAAATTCCAACGATCCTTTTGCTTGGCTTTGCCCTGTCGTTATGTAACCTCGGTGATAAATTAAAAACCGCAAGTAACTCCGGCGGCTCCGGCTCTGAAAAATCTTCTTCTGGTTCAACTGAGGCTGAGAAGGGAACGCCGACCGCCGCGCAAACACAAGCTCTGGCCGGTGGGCAGGAAGTTAAGTGGGACCGGCAAGGGATGTCGTGGACAGCCCCACCAAACTGGAAACAGGACAGCAGCGAATTCCAGGAACTTGTTTGGAGTTCGCCCGGCGGTTCAGAAGCCGCGCACCTGATCGTCAGCATCTCGCCGATGGATGACAGTTTTCCTACCGAATCGAGCATTCAGGCGTTTTACGACCAGGCGGCGACGCGCATGAAACACTTTGAGGTTGATGAACTAAAGTGGGTGGAGATTGATGGTGTGAGAGGCGTGCAGTTTCGCGAAGCGAATCCGGAAAAGCCCGATGGCTTTCGCAGACTTACAGTGGATAGCTTACCGAAAATATGCAGGGCAAGTGCAGATGATAAATATCATGTTGTCGAGTAACGGCCGGGGCTTTCCTAAACACCAGGATGAGATGTACGGCGTGCTTTATTCAACCAAGGTGGCGCACTAACGCGCAAAGAGCAAAGCGGTAAGGGCAAAGCGCGACGAATGGTTCGTACTTCGCTTTGCCCTTCGTTCTTTGCTCTTCTCCTTTGCTCTTTGCTCTTTGCCGTTACTGCTTCTTAATGTAGTTGCGGTGCACCCACTCTGACTCATCCCGTGTTTCAAAAAGGATGTTTTTGGCATCTTCACGCGTGACGAGCTTTACGCGTTTGGTAATGTCCTTTTCAGATCCGCGCGCTTGCTCGGCCTCGCGAAGAAATGTTTTCACCTCATCCTTAGACGCCAGTTCAAACTTATTTTTTTGCAACTCGGCTATCGCTTCGACCGCATTCGCTTTCAGCAGCTTGGGCCAAAGCTTTTTGAAGAGCGCGTTCGATGAATAAACATCCGCGCTGTTCACCTTGCCGTTGATGGCAAAAACATAACCGGTGACATCGCTCGCACTTGCGATATTCGAAAGCGCCTTAAGGTAGCTTTCCGCAGTTTCCCGCAGCTTTGGGTTTTCGAGCGCCAGCTGGAGACTAGACTCTGACACGGTTGAATTCACGCGAGCGCCGACACTGTGGCTGAGTTTGTCCTGTGCCAGCCTCACATTTTCCCAAACTGCCCCTTGCGAATTTGAACTTTTCGCTGCCAGCTTGATCTCACGGGTAGCGACCGTATCCGACGAACTATTAAAGACAGTGGTGCGTTCATTGCCGCGTCCGCTCCACCTTCCATGCTCTACACAGAAAGCCGAGATCGGCATTTTTTCGGACTTGGGCGGCACGATTAGATCGACACCTATCATCCGATCCTGTTGCCCACCCTTAACGATATCTCCGGCTTGAACGTAAACGTCTTCACTTGAAAGATTCTGTATCGCCAGCTCGTTGACCGACTTTGTTTCGTAGACAACCACTTTCTTTTGTTCGAGCGCCTCCTGCAATGTCAGGAAAGTTTTGGTTCTGGTGATTGTCTTGCTGTGAATAAGAAAGATGGAAAGGTTTTTGTGGGTGTATGGGCCAGAAAGGCGATACTCACCTGCTTCGGTCTTCGGCTGTTTCCCAACGTTGGAATTTTTTGTCTGGGCGTTGGAAATCTTCGTTTGACCGCTGATTAGTATTCCCCCGCAAATCATCAGGAGGATTCCGCTGAGAATTAGCACAAGCTTGTTGTTCTTCATTGTCCTGTCTCCATTTCAAAAGGCTCATAGCTTTCAATCAGAATCCGCAAGTCTTTCGCGAGTCACCATCTCAAGCCTTTTGCGACTAATCTGTGGGCATCGCTAGTTGGCTATCAAAACTTTACGAGATGGCTTTGTTCACGCGGCACACGAATCCAATCTCCAGCAAAAGCGGGAAGAAAATTTTTCGGGAAGACGATTGCGGGGAGTGCCCCTTGATAGCCCCCTCGGAAATTCCGAGGAGACGTTAGTCAGTAGAAAAACCTAACTGGTGAGTAGAACGAGACTGGGAAGACTTCTTGCACTAAGAGTTAAACGATAGTCGAGTAAGTTGCCTGGCGATGCATTGCGGCAGTCGGACCTATGAGTCTGGGCGGAGAGCATTCTCTCGATTATGCTTGAAATGACGCGGTTCCAGAGCGACAATGTCGCCGCTCAGCGCGGATGACTTTTCCTTTTCTGAAGTAATCTCGTTTAAGACAATCCTGCGGTTCATCGCTGAAAGGCGAGCCCGGCTTCCTGCCATGATTGGCGAAACTGTTGTCTCCGTCTCCGGTTATTCGGAATGAACAGTGGGGGTGTCCGCGTGTGGGACAAAGCATTTGCGGCAGCGGGCTTCGTACATGCCTTCACCGCCGACAGCGACGCGCTCTTCAGATTCAAAGGTGCGTTGGGTGTAGTTGGCCGGCTGGCCACACTTCATGCAGATGGCATGAGTCTTGGTGATGTATTCAGCGATGGCGAGTAGTTGCGGCATCGGCTCCCAGGGCTTGCCAGTGTAATCCTGGTCCAGGCCGGCGATGATTACGCGCACGCCACGGCCGGCCAACTCATTGGCGACGGCTACCAACTCATTGTCAAAAAATTGCCCTTCATCAATGCCGACCACTTCCGTGTCCGGATCAATTTTCGCCAGCACTTCCGCCGCGCTGCGACTATTAGCTGACTCATGGCGCATCTCGGAATGCGAAACGATATGATCGTTCGAGAAACGCGAATCGACTTCCGGCTTAAATACTTGCACCTTTTGCCGCGCAATCTTCGCGCGACGCAAGCGGCGAATGAGTTCTTCCGACTTTCCTGAAAACATCGAACCGGAAATCACTTCAATCCAGCCAGTGGTTACACGCGAGTGGTGGGTCGGTTCGCCGTCGTTAACCTGTGCGATAAGTTCGTCCATCTTCTCCCTAATAGAATTTTCTGCCTGATGATTTCGCTTAGCGTTACTGACCTTCTGTTGCATACAGCTTCTGATTATAGAACGGCGCGAGCGCAGCGATCAGCGCGACTTCAAAACTCATTGAGCGCGTAACCAGATCGCGAGAGAGAATGCCCCAGGCGCCCTGCCGGCTGCGCACGTCCGACACGCCTGCAATTTCATCGATCACCAGTCCAAGTTCGCGCCTCCCTTCAATAACCTTTTTTGCGAGCGAAGCAGGAACGCTGATCGACGGCGTAGCGCCAAACGTTCCGTTCTTGCCATCGGTCGCGTACGCCCACCCGCGCAAGAACGTGTGCCAATCACCTTCGATCGAGATGGAATGGAAACCTCCTTCAAGACCAACATAAACATCGGCGGACCGCCGCTTTGCCTGAAGTAAATCGCGCACGGCCAGAGCTCGCTCACGTGCGCCCTGCATCAACTGCCAATCGTTGAGCGGCATTGCCGGCACGTTGGTTTCAACTTTGCGCGCGATGATATTTGCTTCCGCCCATGCCGGATCAATTTCGGCAATGCGCGCAAGGCTGGCGCGCACCGCCATGATTTTGGCCGCACGATCCGAACCCAAAGCGATCGTTTTGACTTCCGTCCGAGTTTGCGGATTCAAAGTTGTCAGTTGAAGCGAAGCACAAGCCGGATAACGCGTCAGAGGCTATAACAGAGCGGCACTATCGGTCAAAAGCGAGGCGCCGAAAGGCAGTGTCTTGGTTTTGTTTCTCCGCGCGCTCTCTGTGTTCTCTGTGCCTCTGTCGTAAACAGTCGAGCGGGATTCACCACTGAGACACAGAGCGCACAAAGAACGCACAGAGACGAAGTCAAATTAAGCCAATACCTGGCGAATGGGCTGCTTGACATTGATATAGCCGGTTGCTGTAATCGAATTTCTTCCCGTTAAGAGTCGGAGATTCAGGCTTGATGAAAACAGATCAACCTGAAGATTGTACTCTAAAGTGATTGACGAACTCCGGAGGTTTCACGAGTGTCGCTCGAAGAATTAGTTTACGACTGGAATACGATCGACCCGGCGATCCTCCCACCCGGCCGTCATATTGGTTTTGACGACGAGACGCTGCGCGACGGCCTGCAATCCCCTTCGGTGTGCGAACCTCCCGTCGAGAAAAAGATCGAGCTGCTTCACTTGATGAACGCGCTCGGCATTGACACCGTGGACATCGGATTGCCGGGCGCGGGCGGTACGCACGCGGCGGGTGTCGAATTGATGGCCCGCGAGATTGCCGAAAAGAAACTGAAGATTCGTCCAAATTGTGCTGCGCGTACGCATCGCAACGACATCATCCCGATTGTCGAGATTTCACAACGCGCCGGTATTCCTATTGAAGCATGCACATTCATAGGCTCGTCCGCCATTCGTTTCTTCGCCGAAGACTGGACCCTCGACAAGCTGCTGAAACTGACCGAAGACGCGGTCACATTTGCCGTCGGTGAAGGCGTGCCGGTGATGTACGTTACTGAAGACACGACGCGCGCAAATCCGGAAACCATTCGCGCTTTGTACACGACCGCGATCCAGTGTGGCGCGAAAGCCGTGTGCGTCTGCGACACGGTGGGACACTCGACTCCCGATGGCGCCCGCGCAGTCGTTAAGTTTGTCAAAGGAATCATCGACGAGCAGGGCGGCGGCATCCGGCTTGACTGGCACGGACATCAGGATCGCGGGCTCGGTGTCATCAATTCCATCGCCGCAATTCAAGGCGGGGCGGATCAAGTCCATGGGTCTGCGCTGGGTATGGGCGAACGTGTTGGCAATACACCGATGGATCAGCTGCTGGTTAACTTAAAGTTGATGGGCTGGATCGAAAATGATTTATCGCGACTAGGTGAATACTGCAATCTTGCGTCGAGCGCTTGCGAGTGGACCATCCCGCACAATTATCCGGTTTTTGGCCGCGATGCGTTTCGCACGGCGACCGGAGTGCATGCAGCAGCAGTGATCAAAAGCTATAGAAAAGGTGATAAGGAACTAGCCGATCTCGTTTACTCGGGTGTACCCGCCGGTCAATTTGGATTAGAGCAGGTTGTGGATATCGGCCCAATGAGCGGCAAGTCAAATGTTATTTACTGGCTCGAGAAGCGCGGCATTCAAGCAAGCGAAGATCGCGTCACGCGAATATACGAACATGCAAAGCAAGCATCTGCAGTATTGCCTGAAGACGAAATAATGCGGCTGGTGTGAACGAATTAGTAAATCGTGAATCGTAAATCGTAAATGGTGCATCGGAAGAAACTCGTAACTCAGTTTCACTGCTTACCGATTCGAAAACGCCGCGTGGATCTGCCGTTAGCTATTCCTTGTCAGCGAGTTTGTGAGTCGCCCTTCTTACTATTTACGATTCACGATTTACGATTCACGTAAGCGTTATGTCTTCTATTTTGCCATCAGCGATTGACCACGGAATCGAAAGCCTCCTGGATAGGGCCGCCGTTCAGCGGGCTTTCGCATATTTCGACTCGCACGCGGACCACATTACCGAAGAACAGATTCAGATTAATTCCGTTCCTGCGCCTCCTTTCGGTGAATCAGAACGCGCAGAATATCTCCGGCAAATATTTAAGAGCCTGGGACTGGCTGGAGCCCGACTTGATGAGGTAGGAAATTGTGTCGCGCTTCGACCCGGCACGTCAAACGAGCCCTTATTAGTTATCAGCGCGCATCTTGATACGGTTTTTCCGTCGGACACAAATCTGACGTTGAGGCGCGCCGGCGCAAAGTTGTACGCGCCCGGCATAGCCGACGACGCGTGCGGTCTGACAGCCCTTATCGCCATCGCCGGCGCTTTGCAATCCGGCGAGATCGAAACGTCCGGATCGATTCTTTTTGCCGGCACGGTCGGCGAAGAGGGCGAAGGAAACTTGCGCGGTGTCAGACACTTGTTCACAAAGAGCGAATGGGCCGGCCGCATCCATTCATTTTTAAGTTTTGATGGCGCAGGTCTGGACCGCATCACCAATGGCGCGCTTGGTTCTCGTCGTTATCGCGTGCAGTTTCGCGGGGCCGGTGGACACTCGTGGAGTGATTTCGGTACCGCTAACCCTATTCATGCATTGGCCCGTGCAGTAGCGAAGCTCGCCTCGTATCCCGTACCCTATGAGCCACGCACTACGTTCAATGTCGGCCGTATTGAAGGTGGACAAAGCATCAACGCTATTCCCCGCGAAGCATCGATGGTTGTCGATTTAAGATCCGCGAGTGCGGATCAGTTGCTCAAATTGGACGCGTTTTTTCGCCGCTCAACTAGAGAGGCTGCCGATGAAGAAAATGGAAGGAGACGTAATGGAGCAGAGCCGCTAGCTGTACTGACGGAGTTGATAGGCGAACGGCCCGGTGGCCAAACGGCCACTGGGGATCCGCTGGTTCAGCTTGCTTGGGAGGCAACCGAGGCAGTTGGAGGAAAGCCCACGCTCGATATTGCGTCAACCGATTCAAACTTACCAATCTCTTTGGGCATTCCGGCAATTACGCTGGGAGCCGGAGGCACCTCAGCAAACTCACACACAACCGATGAATGGTACGACCCCAGAGGCCGCGCACTGGCACTCCAACGTGCATTACTTGTAATACTCGGGACGGTCGGCGTTGCGAAGAGCTAAGAGCAAAGCGCAAAGAGCTAAGGGCCAGAAACTAAGAATTCGCTCCCGGCCCTTAGCTCTTCGTTCTTAGCCCTTGGCGCTTTGCTCTTCGCCCTTAGTTGATTGGAATCGTAACGGTGGTCGAGCCAGCTTTTCCTGCCGGGAATCGTTTTTGTCGCGCGATGCGGACGGCAGTGGCATCGCTACCCGACGCCTGGGTAACACGGCCTGATTCATCGTAGGTCACTGTCACGGCAACTTTTTTGGGACCCGGCTTACTAACCTCGGAGGCCACGCTGACGGGCGCAGCCGGTACAGATGGAACTGACGTTTTGTTGAGCAACGCTGCCGCCTTATCTTCACGCAGCTTTGCTTTCTCTTTGTCGCGTTGACGCTTGGCAGCGAGGGCGGCTTCGTTTGCCTCGGCGTTGTGATCCGTCGATTCCACGATGTCGGGCGCGGCTTCAGAAACAACAGGAGCCGCGGCTTGCGGCGCCGAACTTGGGTTGACTTCGCTACTGGCAACTACAGCTTTGGATCGATTGTACCAACCGGCAGGAACACCAATCACAGCCACGCTGGCTATCAATGCCAATGCCACCGCGCCTCCAACCAATGCCTTACGTTTGCCTAAAGACTCTGTGCCGATGAAAGACAAGAACGACGGCACACGCAAACTTTCCAATCCGTTAAGCGAATTGTCATCATGGCGCTCATCGTTCGTTGCGCCTGAAGCGCCGTCATCGGAAAACGCGGGTACAGGCGCAATGCCTTCGTCCAACCGGCGCAAACCTTCCAGAACGACTTGCGTCCAGGGCTGATTGATAGTGCGATCACTCGCTTCAACGGAACCACTAAACTCAAACTTGGCATTGGGTAACGTGAGGGCAAAATAAACTGCGTCGATGCCGCGTAATGTTCCTACCCGAGCGTCGACTACAGATCCCTGCTGCAAGTAAAAGTGGCCGGGCCCTTGCGGATAGAGCACTTTGAGCAATCCAGTTTTTCGTTGATTGCAAAAGAATTCGATCAATTCGGACAGCGACAGATCGCTCAGATGCCCAGTTAGTGCCATCGGTATTACTCCTGATTTAATTGAATTTCTTCGCGAACCGACCTCAGAGCTGAAGCCGCCCGCAAAGGACTATTGGGAGAGTGCAAACCTGTAGTTGATCAGACCAGAGACTTTCACCGGTTGTCCTGAAAGTTTGGTCGGGGAGAACCGCGCTTTTAGAGCGGCCTGGACCGCTACACTGCGAAGGGCTTGGGGGCCATCCGACGCCTCAGCGGAAATTACATTTCCGGACTCATCAAGCACGACCTGGACGGAAACAATGCCCGACACTCTCATTCGCTTGGCCGCTTCCGGATAGATCGGAGAAGGCAAACTCACCGCAGTACCGTTAAGAACACCGCCGGAAACTGGTCGCAGCGTTGGTTTGGGAGCAGCCGGTGGCGGCTCGGAATCAAGTTTCACATTCATCGGTTGCGTAGCTGCATCCACGTGATTATTCGCAAGTTCGATTGAACCGGCGCTCTTTAATTTTTCCGAACTCATATCCGAACTCATAGCAGCCGGCAAGGATGGTGTGTTCTTAGCTGGGTTTGCCGAGTTGCTGCTTACCGGATTCGGCGAAGGTGAAACAGTTTTGTTCCTTGCATTTACTGGCGCGCCGGCAGACGCAGTGGCCGCGGGTTGCGCCATTCGCAAAATATTATCGTCGAGGTAGTACATGATCGACCGGTATGTAACCTCTGTCGGCTCAAACGACATTCTGCCGCCTTCGACAACGGCGACCGAGGTGGTCATCTTGTTCCAGTTGCCGGCGAAGTCGAACTCGTACTTGTAAGTCTCCTTGCTCAATAGTGAACCATCCGCATTCACCAACGTCATCTCGCTAATGTTGCCCTTGTCGTCGTACTTATAGCTTTCTTTGCCCGTTAGCGTAGCGCCCGCGATGGGAAAGTATTGGTTCTCTACCTTATTACCCCTGACATCGTATGAGATAACTTCGAGCACCGCGTGTTTGGATTCGCTTATCTTGCCATTCTCATTCAAAAGTTTGGCAACTTCCGTTCGCACTCTACGCACTGGTCCAATCAGTCCGTCTCTGATGCGATCACTTTCCGGCGCCACCGCAGCAGGGGCTGCCGTAGGCACGGTTGCTCGTGCGGTTAGATTGGTTTGCGCAAAAGTATTCGGTACTACAAGCGTCAACGCGCTTGCAACGAAAGCCAGGGTGCCGAGCCGTCTTAACATTTTGATTCGCTCCTGAAGAAAGGGGATTTCGTTTACTTAAACGAGTTGTGAGGCTTGTACTACGGCGTGGGGATTCAAGCCGCAGCCGGCGGCACAGGCAATAATACGTGGTTCAACATCGTTTGTCTAGGACTAACGTTGGCAGCGGGCGCTGGTTTTACTAATGTTTTGCGGGTTTTTCTGCCGAATTTGGGAGAGACACCGCCTACAAGTTCGACAATTTGATCAATTAGCCGGGTGCTGGCGCCCCGTCCGGTGTGGTCGTTGCACATGATGGAAAAGGCGAGCAGTTCTCCATTCGCGGTGGTCATGTAACCCGCAAGAGAGTTGTTGTAAGTGAGCGATCCTGTTTTTGCCCAAACGCGATCAGACAGATTCTGCAATCGGCTCGCGAGGGTTCCGTCACGCCCCGCGATTGGAAGCGAGTCCTTGAAAACACCAGCTGAGGCGGTCTTCGACATCGCGACTAACAAACGCGCGCTGCTTTCCGGGGTCACCAAATCGAGCCGCGACAGACCGGATCCATCATGAAGTGCGATATGGGTCGAGGGTACCGCATTACGCGATAGCCATACGCGCACGACAGCGAGACCGGCCTCATCATCGCCACGTTCCCTTCCGGGAGGCTCTGGGCCGCCAGCCATTTCCCGACGCTCGCGGCCAAGTGTGCGCAAAATAAGTTCAGCGCTTAGGTTAACGCTTTCCTTGTTTGTCCTTTTAGCAATATCGCTCAGGGGTTGACTGTTTACGAAAGCTAGTTCCGTCGATTTCATAGGATCAAACCTGGCATCCTGCGGCGCTCGGGCGTTACGAGACTGCGCGTCGCCACTGACCGCGATGCCACGCGCCTTAAGTGCTTCAACAAACAACCGCGCCGCCCATAACGCCGGGTCATGAACGGATAGGCGAGCGCCAAAGCCTTTACTGGCAGGTGTGAATTCTCCCCACACTTCGAGATTGTTGTCGGAAAGGCCCCGGTGTAAGCCAACAGTTGGACGCCCCTCTTTGTCCGCCAGCGCCATTCGATTTTGCACAACAACATTCGCCTGAGCGTTGCTGACTCTCACAGCAGGCGGTTCCGAGCTTTTATCAGATGGCACGATATTGACGTCGACCTCATTACCGTTAATTGAAAGCGCGCTCGCTTCGGCGCCGAAGTACCATTGCAGATCGGTCCACAGCCATCCGTCCCCAATGGGATTTCCACGGAAATAACTTTCGTCTCCGATTACGTTGCCATCGATCCGCCTAATTCCCTTTTGATAAAGCTGGTCAGCAAGACCCGACAACGAACCTTTGCTGCCGTCGTTACTGTTTGCGACAAGGTCAGGAGCGCCACGTCCATACAAAATCAGATCACCACGCACCCGTCCGGCCGCGTCTGGTTCCGCGCTGGCGAAGAGCGAAGTGCGCCAGCGATAGTCCGCGCCTAACAAATCAAGAGCGACACCCGTCGTGTAAATCTTCATGTTCGATGCCGGCGTAAATAGTTTATCGGCATCGCGCTGATAAACTACCGTTCCGTTCGTAAGCGAAATCACGGAGATTCCCCAGCGAGCATATGCAAACTCGCTACTGTCTATTGTGCTGTTGATCTGATGGGCCAATTCGCCTGGCAGCGAGTCGGTAGATTTCGCTTCGGAAGATGAAGATGTTTTTACCGGTTGCTTGTTCGCGTCCTTCGCTCCGGTCATCGCCGGTCGTCCAAGCAGCAACGCGGTAATGGCGACGAGAAGAACAAAAAGACTTTTTGCTAGCAGTGTCTGGTTGATTGAAATACGATTCATTGTTTTTCCCAGTAATTCGAAAAAAGGGCGGGGGCTTGAAGGAAACTATCGAGCGAAAAGTGCGCTTGTTCTCCCGGACGCCAGGATCGATCGGGTGGCGACGTAAACTTCATCGACAGAAATATCGCTGATAATGTTGTTATAGATTACGCGATGGTAATCGCCCTGAGGGAGATAACTGGTGGGGGCTCGTTTGTCTAACAGTAGCACAACCGGCGTTCCGACCGCTGAAGCTATGTGCATCGGACCGGTGTCGTTTGACACGAATGCGGCCAGCCGTGTGGCGGCGGCGGCAAGTTGAGGCAACGAAAGTTGATCGAGCAACAAGGCCGACGAGGGAAACTGCTTTCGTATGTCTTTGATGAATGGTTGCTCTTCCGGCCCCAGAAACACCAACACCTTGACCTGATCGTTTCTGATTAAGTAATCGGCGAGTTCGGCAAACTGTTCCAGCGGCCAGCGGCGGCTGGAATGCCCCGCACCGGGAAACAATCCGATTAGCGGTACTCCTGCATCCGCTTTTGCTTTCTTCAGTATTCGTTCTATTTCAGCGTCATCGACAGCCCGGGTTTTGAGTTTAGGAAAACGTTCTGCCGTTTTAATTTCCAACGGAATCAAGACGTCGAGATAGCGATCGATCAAATGGCGTTGGCGATGGTCGGTTTCAACGGGCGGGGGCGGCCGATAATTCGCGAGGTAATCCAGAGATCTTCCCGGACGCCGCGCATAGAGCCGCTTGGTTGCACCCGAGAGAAAGCCGAGCAAATTTGTTTCCGAGAGACTGTGAAGATCGATTACGAAATCAAACTTTCGTCGCCTGAGCTCTTTGACTAAACCAAAAACACGAATGACGGAAAGAGGCTTAAAGCCATCGCGCAATCCGACGCGATCAACAACCAAGGTTTCATTAACGTAACCGGCTAGATCAACAATTTCAGCGCCGGGCTTTCCCACGGCAACCGTGATGCGGGCCGCTGGGAACCGTTTACGAATGGCCAGCAAGGCCGGCAGGCTCAACACAACGTCGCCGAGCTGGCCAAAATCAATTACCAATATGTTGCGCGGATCAAACACTTCGTAGACCACTACTTACGGCTTTTGCGCCGGCCCGGCGGCGCTTTGGCCTTGACCAGGTTACCTTCCATCTTAATTGGTCGAAGGCTGCTCGGGAAATTGCGTGCTAACCTCCCGTGGACCAAAGCGGCGCTAGGGCTCGCGTAAATCACGTCCTGTCATCTCAAGCGGCTTATCTATGCCGAGCAAAGCCAGCATGGTTGGCGCTACGTCTTCGAGTGCGCCTTCCGCACGTAGTTTTACACCCTTTGATGCTTCATCGATCAAATGAAACGGAACCGGATTGGTCGTGTGCGCCGTATGGGGTCCGCCCGTTTTTGGATCGATCATTAACTCCGCATTCCCGTGATCGGCCGTTATCAGGCTTATGCCATGCCGCGAATGGATCGCTTTTGTAATTCTTCCCAGGCACGTGTCGACATACTGGCAAGCTTCAATCGTCTTATCGAGCATCCCTGTATGGCCCACCATGTCGGGATTAGCAAAATTCATGATGAATACATCAGTCTCAGCTTCTTCGATCGCCTGCAGCAGCTTTTCCGTGATCGTAAACGCCGACATCTCGGGCGCTAGATCATAGGTTGCGACCCGCGGCGAAGGGATCAGCATCCTGCGCTCATGCGGAAACTCGCGTTCAGTTCCGCCGTTAAAAAAGTAAGTCACGTGCGCGTATTTTTCGGTTTCGGCAATGCGATAGTTGCGCACGCCTAAAACTGCAAATACGTCGGCAAGGATGTTGGTTGGTTGCGCCGGTGGAAAAGCCACTGGCAGCGGATAGGTCTTGTCATAAACTGCGAAGCACACGAAATGAACATGCGGGCGCCCAGGCACTGGAAAGGCGTCAAAGCCCGGAATAGCCAGCGCGCTGGTAATCTGTCGGGCGCGATCGGCACGGAAATTAAAAAAGATGACGGAGTCGCCATCTTCAATGGTACCGACTGGTTGACCGTTCTCACGCGTGATCACAATTGGCTCAATAAACTCGTCTGTTATGTCTTGTTCATACGACGCACGGATTGCTAATAATGGATCGCGAGATTTTCGCCCGTCACCATGAACGAGCAGCCTGTACGTGGGTTCAATCCGTTCCCAATGCTTATCGCGGTCCATCGCGTAGTAACGACCAACCAAAGTTGCGATCTCGCCGACGCCAATCTCCTTAATTTTGTCCTGCATGGCGGCCACGTACCTTTCTGCAGAAATTGGTGGCGTGTCCCGCCCGTCCAAAAAGCAGTGCACAAAAACACGTCGTACTTGACGCTCCCTGGCGAGACGCAGGAGCGCATAGGCATGCTCCTGTGAAGAGTGGACCAGTCCGTCCGAAACCAGCCCCATCAGGTGCAGCGCGCGGTCATGTTTCACCGCATTGTCAAGCGCCGAGTTTAATGAAAGGTTTTGAAAGAACTCCCCGGTATGAATTTCGTAGTTGATTCGTTCCACATCGGTGCGCAGGACGCGTCCTGCACCCACACAGAGATGGCCAACGTTTGAATTCCCCATCACTCCCTTCGGTAGACCAACACATTCGCCCGATGCCTGGATCAGCGTGTGCGGATAAACTTCGCAAAGCTCGCGGTATCGCGGCATCGCGGCAAGCGCGATGGCGTTGCCCTCGTGTTCCGCGCGATAGCCAAAACCATCAAGTATGATCAACGCCAGTGGGCCTCTTTTGTTCAAACAATAACTCCAACTCTGCTCTAAATTGTCGAACTTGGGTTTCCAGTAATCCGGGCTCTCCTGCATCTTCGGATCGGGCCGCTCCATCCAACGCTCAGGCCGGTGGAGCGGAATGAAACCGAATTGTGCATATAAACTTTGCGCGTCTTTGGTAGCTAATACCCAGCGGCGAAACCCTTGTAACTCGGGATGCGCCAGTATCACTTCCATCAACCATTTCGCCAAACCGCGACCACGGTGTTCTGAACGTACAAACACATCGGCGACCCATGCAAACGTTGCAAAGTCTGTGACCACGCGGGCAAAGCCCACCTGTTCAGTCCCTCTATAGATGCCGAAACACAGCGAGTTATTAATCGAGCGTTGCCCTACCTCGACGCTTCGACCTGCAGCCCAATACGATTCATTTGCCAGAAAACTGTGAATTAGAGCGACATCAAGGCGGGACACATCGGTGCTGATTAGATATTCATCGCGTTCCCAGGATTGGATCATCTCTTTTGAATGGACCCTTATGCCGGTACTTCGCGCCGCAAGTAAAAAAGCAAGTCCGTCGAAGGAGGTGCAATACCAAGTTGCCGGATCATGCCAACAACCTGACCGCGATGTAGCGTCGCATGGTTAGCGACGTGTTGCATCTGATCTACCAGCGGCATTGAATTGGGATCGCCGCTAAGAAGAATGAATGGGAGCTCAGCACTAAGTCGTAGCTCATCGAGTTGGTCAATAAAAGCCCGACGCCGTTCAGAAACTTCCTGCCACCGACTATTCAGCGTAGCCAGATCCGGGCATGATTCTGACTTCCAGAGCGACCAGGCTTCTCTACCAGCCGGCGATCGGCCATGCCATCTTTCGAGCCAAATCCACTCCGCGCCCGCCATGTGCAGAAGCGTTCCAAAGATTGAGCCGTGGCTGATATTAACTTCGCGGCGCAAGTCTTCGGGGGAAAGATTGGCGGCAGCCTCGAACGCAAGACTGTTGGCCCACTCGGTATAATCAAACAGATGCTTGACGTCGGCTAGATTCATTGTTGCTTTCAACCCGAAATGCGGAACGGCCTGGGAAACGCGCCTCTCCGCGCAGGTCTTCCTCGATTCGAAGGAGTTGATTGTACTTGGCTATACGGTCTGTGCGCGAAAGCGAACCAGTCTTGATCTGCCCGGCATTCGTGGCCACGGCCAGATCTGCGATGAACGGATCTTCTGTTTCTCCGGAGCGATGGGAGATAACGACCGTGCGACCGTTCGTTTTGGCCAGTTCAATACAATCAAGTGTTTCAGACAATGTGCCAATCTGGTTCACTTTGATGAGAATCGAATTGGCAACACCGAGTTCGATTCCCTTGCGCAAAAACTCTGTGTTAGTAACAAACAAGTCGTCGCCGACAAGTTGCAAGCGCTGGCCCACTTGGTCTGTCAAAGCTTTCCAGCCATCCCAATCGTTTTCCCCCATTCCGTCTTCAATGGAGATTATCGGATACTTACGGCTCCAGTCGTCCCAGTAGGCGACCATCTCATCGCTCGACAACTTTCGTTTGTCGCTCTTCTTAAAAACATACGAACTGCCGTCATAAAACTCGCTGGCCGCGGGATCGAGTGCCAGCAAGCACTCTTTGCCGCCGCCATAACCCGCTTGCGTTATCGCTTCAAGGATTGTTTCGATGGCCTCTTCGTTTGAACGAAAATTAGGAGCAAAGCCCCCCTCGTCGCCGACGCTGGTGGCGTAGCCTTTCTTTTTCAAAACAGACTTTAGTGTATGAAAGATTTCGACGCCGATGCGCAGGCTCTCTCTGAAACTTTCAGCTCCCACCGGAACAATCATGAATTCCTGGAAGTCGACATTGTTATCCGCGTGCGCGCCGCCATTGATGATATTCATCATCGGCACCGGCAACGTGCGTGCGTTTGGACCACCCAGATACTTGTAAAGCGGGACCTCAAGGTAAGCAGCGGCGGCGCGTGCGGTCGCCAGCGACACGGCCAATATCGCGTTTGCGCCGAGTTTTGACTTGTTTGCCGTTCCATCCAAAGCGATCAGCGCGTGGTCTACTTCCGCCTGGTCCAATGCATCGAGGCCGGCAATTTCGGGCGCGATGATCTCGTTCACATTGCGCACCGCGTCAAGCACGCCTTTGCCGCCGTAACGTTTCTTGTCTCCGTCGCGCAGTTCAACCGCTTCGTGTTCTCCAGTGGAAGCGCCTGATGGCACGGCCGCGCGTCCTATTTCACCGCCGGCGAGCGTCACTTCCGCCTCGATGGTCGGATTACCCCGCGAGTCTAATATTTCGCGCGCATTGATTTCTTCGATCCAGCTCATTTTTGTTTGGCCCAGCAAATAGCGATATGAACTTCGAGGCCCAACAACTTTACCATCATGCCGCGAGGGAATCGAAGGGTGTGATGCAGCGCTTTGAGTTATCCGGCGGCGCGCGCGTCTTCGATAGTTTCTTCCTTCGAAGGTTCCGCGGTGACGGGCGGGAGTTCCAGGCGCACGCTAATCACGCGCCGGCGCTCGACTCGTTCAATTTCAAATGAGAGTCCGCTGTAATCAATTTTTTCACCCGGTTTAAGCACATGACCAGCTTCGGTCATCAAAAAACCGGCAATGGTTGTGTACCCTTCCGATTCCGGCAACGACAACTTCAAGCGCCGATTCAGATCGCGCACGGCAAGACCGCCGGCGAGAATGTATTTTCTTTCTCCAGCCGGAGTGATTTGTTCGTTGACTTCCTCGTCGTGTTCGTCAGAAATGTCGCCAACAATCTCTTCCAACAAATCTTCAAGGGTAATAACGCCTTCGAGACCGCCGTGCTCGTCTACGACGAATCCAAAATGCGCCTTGGCTTTTTGCATCTGCCTAAGCACGTCTTCAAGTCGCGCCGTGTCTACGACGTACAAAGGCGGTTGCAGTACGTCCTCGAGGCGAAACTTTTCCGGGCAAAGCAGGTAAGGCATCACATCTTTGCTGTGAATAAAGCCAATCACGTCGTCGAGCGATTCGCGATAAACGGGCAGACGCGAATAGCGATGTTGCTCAAAAGCTTTGGTAATCTCCGCCAAAGAGCAATCGCTGGAGATAGCGGCCATCTCTGTGCGCGGCACCATCGCCTCGCGCACTAACGTATCTGAAAACTCGAAAACTCTGTGAATTAACCGGCGCTCTTCTGCCCGCAGATGCCCGCTATCGCGCGAGGTGTCAATTAACTGACGAATCTCAGTTTCGGTATAACTTGAAGCATGTCCAAGCGAAGCTTTCAAGCCAAAGAACCTGACAATGCGCACGCTGGCCCAATCGAGGGCCCGAATAGGCCAGTGGAACGCCCAGTAGAATGCTTGCATCGGCCAAGCTACGGCGAGCGCGATTTTTTCCGCCAGCTCCAGCCCTAATAATTTTGGGGCTTGTTCACCGATGACGATGTGCAACGAAGTAATTATGGAAAAAGCGATGCCAAAGGAAAGGCCATGACGCAACCCATCGGACATTCCGGCGAAGGGCGTTTCCAACAAACGCGCAATGGCGGGTTCTCCAAGCGCGCCGAGCGCCAGAGAAGCAAGAGTAATTCCCAATTGTGACGCCGACAGATATGCATTCAGATTATCGAGCAAGGGCAACAATCTTTTCGCCGCTTTGTCGCCCGTGGCAGCTAAAGTCTCGATTCGCGAACGTCGGACTCCCACAAAAGCAAACTCTGCTGCTACAAAAAAGCCGTTCGCGAAAACGAGCACGACGACCGCCAGTAACTTAAGCACCGCAACGGTTGCGCTTGACGAACTTGCAACTTCGGTTTCCAGGACCAACAGGAACGTAAGGTAACTGGGTAGGTCGTCCATAGTTCGGGCGAGATTGAGCTCGGTGAACTTCTCCAAAACCGTCAGGAATAAGGGGACAAGTCGATTATAACACGCCACCCTCTTTGCAGACGGCACTTGGCGCTATGTTTGAGGTTGATCTCAGTGTCCCGCGGCGGCACCGGCAGCGCGGGCGCGCGCCGGCCGGCGATCATGTTTCGCGCAGGCACGTGCCAGGGCCTCTTCCACGCGTGGTTCGATGTTGCATTCCGGTTGACGGCAAACGGCAGCGAGTTCGGAAATCACCAGGTAGCGTGAACGCTCGAGCATGCGTTGTTCGCGAAATGAAAGTGGCTTTAGGTGATTGAGGTAGGTCAGGTGCTTCAGGACGTCGGCAGCTTCAAAAACATCGCCGGTTCGCATCTTTTCAGAAAACTCTTTGAACCGATCCTTCCAGTCATTCGCAGGAAAAGAAAAATCATCGCCCAGTATCTTGAAAAGCATTTCACACTCGCCCGATGAGATGGGCGAGCGCAAACCAACTTCAGAGGCGTTTGAAACGGGGACGAGCACGACCGAATTATTGGCTGCAAGCCGAAGCGTGTAAAAAGGAAGTGTGCTGGCGCCTATTTGCTTCTGTTCGATTTGCTCGATGGTACCGATTCCGTGGTTGGGATAAACGACTTTCTGGCCGACTTTGAAGCCCACGCAACACCTCCGTTGATTTTGAAAAATCAGACTGCGCCGCACGCGCGGGTCTGGGGAAATCCGAGCGACGCAGTAACAGCGCCGGGCCCTATTTGGTAAGTGGTTCGAGTCTAGCAAGCGCTCTCGCGTAGCGTCAAGCCATTCCAGGATCACTCTTCCAAGTGAAAAGTGGGACAAACCTCAGCTAATTTTTTAGCAACGCGAGCACTGGCAACTGGTAATCGACCAGATTCTGGCAAGGTTTCAATTCAACCGAGAGTTTTCCAACTTCGGCCGCGCGCCGCAGCTGTGCGCGCGCTTCCGTCCCCGCGGGCGATCGCAGTTTGAACTCAGGTTGTATTTCGTTCTTTGGTGTAACCTGCGCAACGGCCCAATAACGGCCTGGTGGCAAATTGTTCAATGCGAACGTCCCGTCCGATGGAACTTCGCTGGCAAAAAATCTCAACACATCTTCCGCGCTCTCTTTTTCTGCCGGCACCAGATACACAAGAAGCTTTGGTGGCACACTCTGTCCCGTCTCAAGCTTAACGCTCCCGCGAACCGAAGCGGCCCCTTCCGCAAGGTTGACCGTGACGCGAGCAATGTTATCGCCGAACTTAAGCGTGACACCATTTCTAGCAAGATCGTTTTGACTGACGACGGCGCCAGATTTTGGGACGGAGCTCGTTGTGCCAGCTTGTTGGACGATTGACTTGAGGTACCAGTATCTGGCGAAGAACCGAGCACCGAAGTTGTACTGTCCGGCCGCGAGATTTTTAAGCTGGAATTCACCAGTTTGGTTAGGCACTCCCTGCGCCGAAAATAAACTGAATGGGGCCTGGTCACGCGCTTTCTCCTTTTCGCTGCGACGAAGGCTAATTAATGTTTCTGAAAGCAGTGGCTGTCGTTTGTCTTTACATTCGGCGAGATTCGATTTTGCCAGGACCACCTGTCCACTTAAAGACCCGAGGGGTTTAATGCTCAGCTCAATACCCGTCACGTCGGCGCCGTTGACAGCGATACGTTTTGTCTCTGACGTGCTAATGGCGCCAGTGGCGGAAAATGTTTGAGCCTTCAAATCATAGTCGCCATCCGCCAGTCCATAGAATGCAAAAGAGTTCGTACCTGTTTGAATGAAAGTCACGCCCATCGTTAATGAAGCGCCATTAACCACCTGGGATAGAAAGACATTTAGCGAAGATGGAACGTTCACCTCTGGCAGTCCGAGCAGCGTTCCACTAACCGCGTGCCCAGGTTCACCGCGATACTTAATATCTACTGTGGTTTCATCTCCACTACCAACTGTTATGAGTGCCGCGGTATCGCGCGTTGATGACGGGGCGTAAGTGGGCGCTTCGTTATCATAAGCATTGATCCCACCGAATGAATTACGCCCACCAGCGAACACGATATAAGTGCCAGGCAGAAGTCCGTAGATGCGGTAAACGCCGCGATCATCAGTTGCTCGCTGGGATTGAAATCCGGCGAAGTTCGGAGCTTGCCCATTCGCGTCGCGGACAAGTACGGCCCGCACGCCTACCTGCGTGATCGGGTCTCCTGATTGCGATAAGACTGTGCCGGTAATAACGCCGCCTTTGTTTAGACTCACTGTGGCGGATTCTCCAAGGCGATAGTAAACGAGCTCGCCGTCAGGAGGGCGAGGTGGAATAACGAAACCAGGCATTGCCACGGTGAAGCTGTATAGCGCCGAATCGAGCCCCTCAAACTTAAAGTCACCTTCGTTATCTGTAGCTGTGAGGCGCGACGCTGAGTCAGCCAATGCCCGGGAATAAACCACAGCATTCGGAACTCCCTGACCATTTTCGTTTACAACCCGACCGGCAATAGATCCGGTAATGGGTTCTGCCGTCGCAATAGGTCGAGGAGTTTGTGCTGCCAGACTAAACGAACACGTCAACGCCCAGATGAACGCAAGAAACACTGATCGAGCTTGGGAAGGAATTGCCCTGGTGAACATGTCGAGTCCCTGGAAACGAGGTGACTATGGATTACGACCAAGGTCGATTGAAACGACGACCTCGCTAATGCCGCCCTCCGCAACGGTGATTGATTGCGTCACGAATGGCGCTCGCTCGCGAGAGCCCCAATTAATAGCATTCACATGTAGATCATAAGCGCCCGGGGGCACTCCTGCGATCATAAAGCGTCCGCGGGCATCAACTTCCCTTGACGGAAGTCGGAGCTCGTTCTCTCCGGGCTTGCTGAGTCTGACCAGGAAGCGCATAGCGGGTGGTGGTGGTCCATTTTCGAAGGTAACAGTTCCGCGGACAGTACCACTGCCGTGGGTAAGTACAATTCTGACTCCGGAAACTTGTTCGCCGGCCCTGATATCAAAACCGCCGCGCGGTACCACGACTCCATCCCGCTCAACGCGCGACGGAATTAATCCGTTTTCCTGGCTGTGATCGATCCCTGCAAACTCAAAATTCACGATCCCGGCCGGCAATGGACCGATCCCGAAACTGCCATCGGCCGAAACCAATGACGGTCGTGCTCCACCCGCACTCCCACCCTGGACCCACGCATAGATTCGCAGTTGTCGCAGCCTGGCTATCACGGCCGGGTCATTCGTGCCTTCTACGTGGACCGTGCCAGAAATGCTTGCTCCACGCGTGGTGCGCACGATCAGCCCGGCAACGTCCTGATCCGACACCTGAAACTCCAAAGCATCCGCGCGAAGTTCGCTCTCTCCCTGTGCCATCAAAAGGACCGAATACTTACCGGGAGGGACGTTCTCCAATCGGAATTCGCCTTTCTGATTCGACATTGTGCCGGCCTGAGTAAAAGAACCGCGATCGTCGTTCATTTTCTGCAGCGCAACGCGACCGTTAGTGACTGGCTTGTTCGTCTCCCCATTAACAATTATTCCGGCTACGGCCACACCAGGCTGCACACGCGCCATAGTCATGTCGATATTTGTAGCCTGTTCGCCCTCGGCAAGCTCAATGATCTTTGCTTGATCGGCGCTGGGAAAATTGGGGTAATAAACAGACTGATACCCAGTGCGACCAGGAGCTGGGCTACCGTCACCAGTTTGGCCCGCAGCGACTTTGTAACGTCCCGCCCGCAGTCCGAAAATTCGGTAGACGCCGCGATCATCTGTTTGGAACGGTGACTGGTTCATATAAAACCGGTTTGGCTGTTCAACCGCTATCGCACTTACGCGCTGTTCAACGACGGGGCGACCATCTGGATCCGTGACCTTTCCGGTAATGACGCAACCCCGCATCAGCGCGAAGTCGATACCTTCAACACTCTCGCCTTCTGACACAAGCAGCGGCTTGCCTGTTTGGTTGACAGGATTCGGGACCTCCGGCACGAACAACACCGAAAGAGGCGCGACGTAGTGGTTACCGGGCGGCACGTCAGAAATTCGGTAATTTCCCTCGGCGTCAGTTGTTGCGGTCCGGGGTAGTGTTTGCGCTGGGGCAAAATTATGCGTTCCCAGACTCACAACAATTCCTCCCCTTCCCTTGCCTGCAACCGTTACGCGACCGGAAACCGTGGCAGTCGCCGTTTTTTTCGAGGCTTTCGTTTGTGAGTAAGAAATGGAGGGTACCGCTACACAATAAGAGACCAGCACCAGGGCAATTGTATTTCGAGTGAGGGAACTCATAAGTGATCTCGCCGGTTCCACTGTTGGGGAGAACTGCATGATACCGGAACCAGGCCAGTTATGTCTGCAAGCAAAACCTATGTAGTTGTCACTTTGCAGATCATACTGTTAGGATCGAGCGCCGAACGGCACCAACTAACTGACCCGCCGTAAGCGCACGGCAAACATTTCGCCTACGGACAGTCTCTTCCCTATTTCGTTTCATACATCATGGCGTTCCTGAAGATTACGGATGCAAGTGGCAGGCAGTGGCAATACGACTTCGTGCCATTGTCTGTCTGTTCGATCGGCCGCGCACCTGACAACACCATCGTGCTGGACGACCCGCGCGCGTCGCGCTATCACGCCCACATAAAATCCGTTGACGATGGTTCCTTTATGCTGGTCGACGGCGCGGTAATCAACGGGCAGTTGCGGCGCAGCGCAAATAAGGTTTTCGTCAATGGTGGGCCGCACCTCAAGTATGAATTAAGAAATGGCGATCGCATAACCATCGGCGCCAGCACTTTGCGTTTTGAACAACCGGCAGAAGAGCGCACCACTGACGTTCGTTACGACGACAAGCCGCTTGGCCACACGCAACTTTTAATCTCTGCTAATGATGTAATGCACACGGTGCTCCACGGCAAAACCGAGGTTTCGGCAGCTTCCCTCGCGCAAACCTCCCCCGCCAGAGATAAAGTGCTCGAAGCATTACAGCGGAAGGCAAACATCCTTAGTGCGCTCTACGAAATGAGCAAAACGCTCGGCTCGGTTTTTGATTTGGAAACTATCTTTGCAAAGGCGACGGACATTATTTTTCGTTCGACGCCCGCGGATCGGGTCGTCGCGTTGCTGGCTGAAGGCAACGGAAAGGAGAATCCAGAAGACGTAGTACTAAACCCGATCGCAACTCGCGCGCGCGACGAGAGTCTAAATAATCACGCGCGCAAGTTAACCATCGGCCGCACCATCACGCGAAAAGTGATGAAGGATCGTGTGGCATTGCTTTCGCAGGATGCAGCATCTGACGAACAATTTGCAGGCGTTGACTCAATTGTTTCGCAGGGCGTTCGTTCGACGATTTGCGCCCCGCTGGTGGGAGAGTCGCGTGTTCATGGCGCCATCTATGCGGACCGGTTAGATCCTTTTGCTGCTTTCAAGCCCGACGATCTGGAGCTGATTAGTGCCGTGGCCGCCCAAACCGCAATTGCCGTCGAGAATGCCCGCGCGCACGAGCGGCTGGCCCGCGAGGAAGTGGCCCGTGCAAACTACAGCCGATTTCTACCCGAGTATGTTGTGAAGCAGATGCTGGAAAATCCCGAGTCGTTCAAACTCGGCGGAGTTAATCAAACAATCACTATTTTGTTTGCTGACATTCGCGGCTTCACGCGCATCTCTGAGCACGCGCCGCCGGACAAAATTGTCGGTTTGCTCAACCGTTATTTCTCTGCGATGACCGACATTATCTTTGCGCACGGCGGCACGCTCGATAAATATTTGGGTGATGGTTTGATGGCACTTTTTGGCGCGCCGACCACCACTCCGGAAGATGCCTCAAATGCTCTTAATGCTGCAGTCGCAATGCAACGCCGCATTCTTGGCATCAACATGGAACTCCGTCAGGAAGGTTTGTTGGAAATCGGCGTGGGAATTGGCTTGCACACCGGCGAAGTCACCGTAGGTTACATCGGCTCGGAACGCCGCTCGGAATACACGGCGATTGGCGATACGGTTAACACTGCCTCCCGCCTGGAGTCGAACGCAAAAGGTGGCGAGATTCTCGTCAGCGACGCAACCGCGAAATCCGCTCGGAGCCGTTATAAACTAAAACCCCGCGAACCTATCAGCGTCAAAAACCGCCAGCAGCCAGTCGTTTTGTGGGAGGTTGACTGGCAAAAGGCGAGCGGCGCATTTTGATTTTGTCTCACCTTCCGTTATGCCCGGTCAGTTATTCACCCGCCGCATTACGATAGCTCGCATTTACGGTATTCCGGTGCGCATCGACTATCGCTGGTTTGCAGTGGTAGCACTGAGCATCTGGCTAATCTCAAGCAATCTGCAAAGCCACTCGATTCAACTCAGCAACGTCCGCTTGCCGCCTCTTGCCTCAGCTACCGCCTGGATATTGGGACTAATCACCACCGCCGGCCTGTTTCTTTCTGTCTTTGGCCACGAACTCTCACATGCTTTGATGGCCCGCGCGGAGGGAATTGGGATCGAAGAGATCGTGCTTCATCCGTTTGGCGGTTTAGCGAGACTGAAAACCGAACCGCAAAACCCGCGCGCGGAAATGCGCATCGCTATTGCTGGTCCAGCCGCGAGTTTTCTTTTTGCGCTGCTTGCTTTTGCGGCCACCAAAATCGCTGCGCTCGGAAACTACAACGCCACGGTAGTGGTTTTCTTTCTGATCGCGTGGGGTAACTTGCTGCTGGCAGTATTCAATCTTTTACCTGGTTATCCGCTGGATGGGGGCCGAGTCTTGCGCGCGCTGCTGTGGCGCAAAAGCGGCAGCATCCAGCAAGCCACGCGCATGTCTGGTATCTGCGGCATTCTAATCGGTGGCACGCTGATCCTCTTTGGTACATACATCATCATTGCGCCGAGTTGGCGGCCGTCGCAACCTTACTTTATGGGCGGGTGGTCCATCCTTGTCGGTTTGTTTCTACTCGATACAGCCGCGAAAGTCGTCAAGGGGGCGCAAAATACGCGGCTACTTACCGCCGGTGATGTCATGTCGCCGCCAGTTGCGATTGATCCGGCAATGACGATAACCAAACTGATCGACGAGGTTTTGCCATTGCATCGGCAAACAAGTTTTCCGGTGGCATTAGGTGGTCGCGCGCACGGAATTCTCGCGCTTGAAGATCTCAAATCACTACCACGTGAAAAGTGGCACACCACGCACGTGAAAAACGTTATGCGCACGATTAACCCGCAATTGTTTGTGGACGTCTCAATCACACTGGAGTCTGCTAAAGCGATGATGGAAAACAACGGAGTGGGCTCGTTGGTGGTAGTGAACAATAACGGCGAGCTGGTTGGTTTTCTCCAAAGCGGAAAAATCATCAAGCGCTCGAAAAAATCTCCCGCACCATTGGCGAAACATCCACAAAATCGAGCACAATAAACAGCGGCAACGGCTATTTCCATCAACACCTCAAATCCTGGTTCTGTGTAGCCAACCGAAACGCCATTGCCATGCCCTTGTTTTTTCGCGATAATCCAGCGGAGCTATTATTTCGTGACTGAAGATTCGTTGCTCTCGCGTACCAGGGCGCTCTACGTAGCTTCAGAACGGCCCCTCGAAGAGATAGAGCAAATAATCAGAAAAGTGGAGAGCCGAAAGTGGAGATGATTTTTCTGGAAATTGCGCGCAAGCGTCAAAGCGAGCATCAGGAAACTTATTTCGGAACACATCGGCTGAAGATAAAGTAGGAGAATTTTCTGATTCCGGTTTTGGTGAAACTAAATTGGCCTTGCTGAATCGCAAAAATCAAATCCGGAGTTTCAAACCAGCTGATGCTTTTACTACTGCCATACACGGAGTATCTGGGAAGACTTGGTGAGCCGCGCAACATCGCGGATATCGTCCTTGTCTTCTTGCTTGTGTATGCAGTTTTGAAGCTCGTTCGTGGAACTCGCGCCGCCCCGATGGCCGCCGCCCTTGCCGCCTTTGCCCTCCTGTACTGGCTCGCCGTCAAAGAAGATCTCGCCACCCTGGAATTTGTACTAAGCGGTGGCTTGCTTTACATCGGCATCGCCATCATTGTGCTTTTCCAGGCGGAAATTCGACAGGCGCTGATTTCTCTTGGCAACCGTTTTCGCGTGCCTTTCACGCAGCGGCACCTGGGACAGTTTGGTGAAGGTGTGTACGATGAGATTATTCTCGCAGCTACCACCTTATCTTCGACCAAGACCGGCGCACTCATAATTATTGAGCGCAATGTAGGGCTCAAAAACATCGTTGATGGCGGCGTGAAGCTCGACGCTGAACTCAGTTACGATCTGCTCATCAGCATCTTTAACACGGAATCGCCGCTGCATGATGGTGCAGTGATTGTGCGACGTCATCGCGTTGCCGCTGCTTCCTGCTTTCTGCCCTTAACGCTTAACCCGCGTCTTTCGCGCGACCTGGGTACACGTCATCGTGCGGCGCTCGGCGTCACTGAAGACACGGATGCGGTGGCTGTAGTGGTTTCGGAAGAGTCTGGTCTGATTTCCATTGTGCAGCGTGGCGAGATCAAACGTGGACTGGATGCGCCAAAACTGCGCGCCGCCATTTCGTCAGCGCTCGAAGTCTCACCGAAGCGGGAGAAGGAACGGGAGCAGGACAAGGCGCCAAAGCCGGAAACTGAAACCGAAGAAGTCGCGTCAATTTGATCGACCGGACAAGCTGAATACAAAACCAAAAGCGTGATTTGAAGTTATGCCTTTTCAGGACATTGACGACGAACCGGAAATAACCCCGATCCCAAAACCGCCTTCGGCCATTCAGCGCGGTTTGCGCAAAGTGTTTCTTGAGGATTGGGCCTTAAAGCTGTTGGCGCTCGTAATCACTTTAGCGCTCTGGCTGGCGGTGACGGGCCAAAACAAGCCCGTCACTCTGCGCGTGTCCGGTGTCCAACTAAACTTTCTCCGCCATGAGGGTTTGGAAATAAGCAACGAACTGCCCTCGACGATCGAAGTCGTTTTAACTGGAAGCCCGGCTAAACTTGATCGCATTGGCCCACGCGACTTGGTCGCGACCGTGGATCTCAGCGATCAAAAACCGGGGCAACGAATAGTGCGTCTATCTCGCGATCGCGTGCAAATGGATCTGCCCGAGGGAGTTGCGCTTCAGGGGTTTCATCCCGCTACCCTGCCAATCCGGCTTGAGCCGCGAGTTGAAACGCAAGTTGATGTCGAGGTGAAGTTTGAAGGGACACTGGCTGAAGGGTATGAACTAGCCGGCTTCACGGCCAATCCAGCCAAGATTCGGCTGCGTGGGCCAGCCGATCGGGTAAGTGCAGTTCAAAAGGCGGCAACGGAAACAGTTTGGCTCGACGGAAAAAAAGAAAGCTTTAATCTGGCAAGCGTGTCGATAAATATTCCGGACCCCAAGGTCGATGTGATCGACCCAACCGTAGATATTCATGTGCAAATCGTCCCGAAAAAACCCAGCGATGGTCATCTCACCTTCATCAGCAAAAGGGAAAGCCCTACGTTGTCCAGAACCCTGCGCCCAATCATTGTCGATTAGTTTGGATTCTCCATTCCCGCAACATTATTAATGAAAAAACTTTTTGGCACTGACGGCATGCGCGGCGAAGCCGGAAAGTTTCCCCTCGATGCTGCCACGGTTGAGGTTGTGGGTGCATCTCTTGCAAATCATCTACAAGAAAAACTGTCTCGCGCGCCATTGATTATAATTGGACGAGACACGCGCGAGTCGGGACCATGGCTCGAGCAGGCGTTTGCCCGCGGCGTAAGAACAGCGGGCGCTGATTTGAAATCGGGCGGCGTCATCACTACGCCCGGCGTAGCCTATCTTGCGCGTGTGCTTTCAGCCGACGGCGGCGTGGTGATCAGCGCTTCTCACAATCCGTACCAGGACAACGGGCTAAAAATTTTCGCAGCGCAAGGAAGCAAGCTTGATGAGGCGACTGAGAGCCTGATCGAGAAAGATATTTTTTCGCAAGCACAGGACCAGCGTGCAACTTCCGCTGATGGTTCAGACTCATTGCCTGCTTTCGGAAATAGTGTTGAAGCCCAGTCGTTGCGGTCCCGTTATCTCGACTTTCTAGCAGATGAAATTGGTCGAGGTGTTTCGCTCGCCGCAATCAAATTGGTTGTTGATTGCGCCAATGGCGCTGCCTCGGCGCTTGCTCCCGCCCTGCTCAAACGACTTGGCGCTGAGGTTATCGCCATCAACAATACTCCAGACGGTCGCAACATAAACCTGAACTGCGGCTCGCTACATACTGAGCAATTACAGTCGGAAGTGATCAAGCGGCACGCCGATCTAGGCGTGGCGTTTGACGGCGACGCCGATCGTTCGCTTTTCGTTGATGCTCAAGGCCAACTGGTGAACGGCGATGGAACTTTGTGGGTGCTCGCAAACTATCTAAACCCGCGCGGCGAACTAGCCCAGCAAACTGTCGTGGCCACCGTTATGAGCAATGTGGGTCTTGAGCTCGCCTTAAAATCGCGCGGAATTAGTTTGTTCCGCACTGATGTTGGCGACAAATATGTTTTGGAGGAATTATTGCTGAGCGGAGCAACGTTGGGCGGGGAACAGTCGGGACACATCATCCTTCCGAAACTGAGCTTGGCCGGTGATGGTCTGATTACGACGCTGTGCATGTTGCGTGTGATTGCAGACGAACAAAAATCTTTGCAGCAACTGGCTGAGGGTTTTCAGGTATTTCCACAAATACTTATCAACGTAAAGGTGGCGCAAAAACCTCCTTTCGCTGACGTCCCGTTCATTACGGAAGTCTCTCGCGAAATTGAAAATGAGTTGGGTGCTCGCGGGCGTTTGCTGTTGCGCTATTCGGGTACTGAACCATTGGCACGGGTGATGATTGAAGGTGAGAGCCAGCCGCAAATTGAAAAGTTTGCCCGCCGACTAGCGGCCGTGATCGAACAAACTCTGGGCTGACTTTGGCCTCTTTAATCGTAGAAATTTTACGCTCAAACTCTGCAATAATTACACCTTCAGTGAGGTCAGCGGCGGACGGTTTTTGTTCATTTTCCTCGAGGTTATTAAGAATATTCGCAAATCGTCATCACTAACTTTCTTACCAAGAACTTCCTTGCACGGCATAACTGTTGCGAGGTATATTGTGGGGCAAGAGAGACGGTTGGTGAATCCTCCGTCTCAAGTGGTTGCTGGGGTGAGGACAGTGACCACGAATATGGATGGGCGCGACGTACTCCCACGTTTGTCGCGCCCATTCGCTTTTTTATCCAACCTTCTAAACGAATTTCCGCCAAAAACGTTGTGCTAGAATGCGCACTCCCAGGTGAGTGTGGATGGTCCATGTCAACTATCCAAAAACAGGAGAGTCGTAGTGCAACGAGTGACAGTTAAAGTCCCGGCACAATCCTTCAACTACGAAATCATAATCGGTCGGGGAATTCTTTCTTCTGCAGGCAGAACAATTCGGCGCATCCTCGGTCGACAAGCACAATGCCTCACCCTGGTTTCAAACAAAAAGGTGTTCACTCTTTATGGTCCAGCGGTGGTGGAGACTCTGAAAGCGAGCGGCTTCCAGGTGTCATCTTTCCTGATGGGTGATGGTGAACGCTACAAATCACTCGAGACAGCGGACAGAGCGCTGCAATTTTTAAGCAATCAAGGTATTGAACGGACAGATGGATTGGTTGCGTTAGGTGGTGGAGTAACTGGAGATCTTGCGGGATTTGCAGCCGCGATTTACTTGCGTGGTATCTCCGTTGTGCAAATACCGACCACGCTGGTCGCACAAGTTGATTCGTCGGTCGGTGGCAAAGTGGGCGTTAACCTTTCGAGTGGAAAAAATCGCGCAGGCGCTTTTCATCAACCGCGTATTGTCATTACTGACGTCGCAACCATTCAGACGCTGCCCGCGCGCGAGCTGACGTCGGGTTGGTGCGAATGCATTAAGCAGGGGGCCGTTGGCAATCGGGAACTCTTCAAGCAGACGACTGACTATCTTTCGCAGTTCAGGAGTGGGCGAGTCGCGGTATCCACGGCGCTGGAAAATCTCATAACGGCCCATTGTTCTTTTAAGACTTCGATTGTGCGAGCCGATGAACGAGAACATCCGGCGCGCACCGATCGACGTTCGCGACGGATCCTGAATTTTGGTCACACGGTAGGTCACGTCCTGGAGAGCCTGACGGACTATCGACGCTTTCGTCACGGTGAAGCAGTGGGCTGGGGAATGTTGGTGGCCGGCGAACTTTCGAAAAATCTAGGCCTACTCGATGAATCAGAGTTAGAATCCTTGCGAAGAGGCGTCCGCCTCTGTGGCCCGTTGCCTGCGGCGGAAGATCTCGACGCCGTCTCGATCATTAATGCGATCTCACGCGACAAGAAAAGCGTGCGCGGCGCGGTGCAATGGGTTTTGCTGGAGCGAATCGGCCGGCCACGAATTGTCAGTAGCAAGGAGATCGACAGGGCCAGCTTGAAAGCATCAATTCGGGATGCCTTGCAAAAGAGGACTTACGAATGAATAGGAACGAGAGGACAAGCGAGGGCGGTGGCGCGCGGTTGAAGTTCATACTCGTCATGGCAGTCATTTGCGTCGTGGCATATCTGGGTTACATGTACATACCCGTTGCCTACCAGGCTTATCTATTCAAGGACTTAATGCAGCACAACGTGGACGTTGCCTCCTCACAGGGTTATGCCCCCACGTGGGTAAGAGATCAGTTGGTGAAAGCTGCGCCGGAATATGGCGTGCCGCCTGACGCAGCTGTTGAGCCTGTCCAACGTGATAACCGGATCGAAGTGACTGTTCGATATACAAAACCGATAGAGTTTCCTGGTTACATTTACCAGTACACTTTCGATGAGACTGTTAAGAGCACGGCCTTTCTTACTTTCAAGTAAAGCCGGTGTTTGCCACCTAAAAATTGAAAAGGCGCTGAAGCTCTTCAGCGCCTTTCATTTTTGTCCGGTGAAATTATCGTTGTGTGTTTTCCAGGAATGCTTTTAGTTTGCTTGAGCGCGATGGGTGACGCAACTTGCGCAACGCTTTCGCTTCGATCTGACGTATGCGCTCGCGGGTGACGGCAAAATGCTGGCCCACTTCCTCCAGCGTATGTTCTGAACCGGTCGTCCCTAAACCAAACCTCATCTTAATGACCTTTTCTTCCCGCGGCGTAAGTGTCGCCAGGACTTCATCCGTTATCTCGCGCAGATTGGAAGCGACAACCGCATCTGCCGGATTCAAGATCGACTTATCTTCGATGAAGTCGCCCAAATGCGAATCCTCTTCTTCGCCGATTGGTGTTTCAAGTGAGATAGGCTCCTGAGCAATTTTCAAAACCTTGCGCACTTTTGAAACCGGTATATCCATCTTGAAGGCAATCTCTTCGCTCGTTGGCTCGTGGCCCAGCTCCTGGACGAGCGCCCGCGAGGTACGGATCAACTTGTTGATGGTTTCAATCATGTGTACCGGAATGCGTATCGTACGGGCCTGATCGGCGATGGCGCGGGTGATTGCCTGGCGAATCCACCAGGTTGCGTAAGTCGAAAATTTGTAACCTCGCCGCCATTCAAATTTATCGACTGCTTTCATCAGCCCGATGTTGCCTTCCTGAATCAGGTCGAGAAACTGCAGACCTCGATTGGTGTACTTCTTGGCTATGGAAACAACCAGACGGAGGTTTGCTTCTACCAATTCGCGTTTTGCCTGACCGGTTTGTTGCTCACCTATCACGATCGACTGTAATGCCCGTTTAATTTCCACCGGACTAACGTTGTGCACGCTTTCGATCTGCTGCAAGTGCTTCTTTGCCAATGCGACGCGACGTTTGAACTCCTTTTGATCGTCAGCTTTGACGCGCTTGCGATTGAGTTTCTCCGTGAAACTTTCAATCTCGCGCTCAGCATCGCGCACTTCTTTCTGAACAGCGCGAATTGAGTTGATCAAACGCTGCCGAGCACGTTCAGTGATGTTAAGGCGTCCAATTTCCTGGGCAATTTCCAGTCTCATGCGCGCGACTTTGCGCCGCAGTCGCAGTAGCTTTTTGCTCTTCTTACCGCGCATGGCCTTTTGTTCTTCGCGCAGCCTGTCCCAATCTTTCAAACCCTGTTTGAAGAGCTTGCGAATGTTCTCGATGCCTTCAATGCTCCACGCCTTATATTCTTCGGCCTTGTCTTCATCGCCGGTCAGCTCAGCCTGTTCCGAGAAAATGACAATATCGCGAATGTTCACCGCGTCTGACTGAAGTTCTTCACCAATTTTTAGAAGTTCCTTGACGGCGATCGGGGAACGCGAAATTGCTTTTTGTGTTTTTAGCTGGCCGCGCTCAATTCTTTTAGCAATCGCAACTTCACCTTCACGAGTCAGTAGCGGCACCACGCCCATTTCGCGCAGATACAGGCGAACTGGATCGTTTGTTTTTTCGAGCGTTCCCGCCGAAAGATCAAGTTCGGCATCCTGGTCGACGCCATCCTCGTCGTCAGCCGCGACCGTAACCGCTTGCTCAAGCAACCTCTCGTCTGAATCACCGACTGGAATGTTTGAGCCTTCAAGTTTTTGCAGGACGTCTTCAATATCGTCGGGAGAGACGACGTTGTCAGGCAGTTCACGATTGAGATCGTCGAAGGTGAGATATTTCTTGTCGCCGCCCAGTTCGAGCAGACGCTCCATTACATCATCACGATCTTTTTCTTCAGTACTCACAATTTCTAACCCCGGAAATTCTTGCCGAGTGCGCGGTTGTGAGAAAAATACGGTTACAAAATATTCCGTAACCGGTCTTAGTATCCCGTTTGCACCGCCTGAGCCTGAGGTAACAAAGTGCTGCGCCGCCGGGCAAGCTCCAGACGCTCAGTTGAAAGCTTATCGAGGAGCTCGGTGGCGCCGTTTCTTTCAGCTGCTGCCATTTGCGCCATCAAATCACTAATGCGGCGGTCTACTTGCATCAGCCGCAGAGCGTCGATGCACTTTTGCGCCGTTGACTCACGCGTTTCCTTCTGTTCGCCTTCGGTCTCTTCCGGCGCACTCATCAGCAGAGCCGGCAGGAAATCGGCGATTGGGTCTCCCTCGGTGCTGCGACTGAGAAAATCGAAATCAACTGCGCCGCCTGTTCGTTCACTTTCAATCAACGCTCGGAAGATAGCTGCGGTGGGTAGGTCGTCATAGTCTTCGACTTCCAGGCGCGGAAGAAACCTATGGCGTAACTCCTCATCCGCAAGCAGCAACTCCAACAGTTGCTCTTCTGCAATGGTCGGCTTGACCTGAGTTCGCTTTACTATCTTCTGCTCGGTGCGCACGCTGTCTGGTCCAAGCCTTAACGAATGCCACAACTCGCGCCGCAACGCCGCGTCCGAAATTCGCAGCGAATCCATCGCGATGTCAAAATACTCTCGCTTCTGAATGCGGCTGCGAACGGCGCGAATGTAAGGAAGCACTTCCTCGACCGCATCAGCTTTCTCGGCGGGCCGGTGAAGGTTTCGGTCGCGCACGGCCTGATCGATCACAAATTGGATATGCGACTGGGCCTCACCACGCTGGCGTTGATATTCAGCCAGGCCAAGTTTTCTGATGAACTCGTCGGGATCAGAATCGTCCGGAAGCACCAGCACTTTAACTTCCAAATCTTCGGCCAACAATATTTCAATCGCTTTTTTTGCTGCCTGCACGCCGGCGGGGTCGCCATCATAATTTACGACAACTTTGCGGGCAAACCGGGCTAAAAGCTTCACCTGCTCTGACGTTAGAGCCGTTCCCAAACTCGCCACGACATTTCGAATACCGAACTGATACGGCACTACCAGGTCCAAAAAACCTTCAACCAGAATGGCGAAACCCTGGCGCCGGATTTCATCGCGCGTGAGATTTAGTCCAAACAGATTTCGACCTTTTACATAGGCCGCGGTCTCAGGCGAGTTGATGTATTTCGCATCTTCATCTTTCAAGGTGCGCCCGCCAAAGGCGATGGGCCGTCCCTGAATATCCATCACTGGAAAAATCAGCCGGCCACGAAAACGATCGTACGAACCGCCTTCTTCTTTTTTAACGACGAGCCCGCTCTTATCGATCTGTTCCTGCGTCGCGCCTTTCTGTCGCAGATAAATCGACAGTGCGTCCCAACTATCCGGCGCGTAAGCCAGTCGAAATGTTTGCCGGGTTTCGTCGGTGATTTCACGGCGCTTGAGATACTCGCGCGCTATTTTTCCTTCGGGGCTTGACTCAAGCTGCTTTTCCCACCATTCGAGGGCCCATTTGTTGAGTTCGATGACCTGATCAGATTCCGCTTTTCTCGCTTCAAACCGGCTGTCATCGACCAATTTGGGCAGCGGCATGCCGCTTTTCTCAGCAACGATCTTGATCGCTTCAGGGAACGCGACTCGCTCCATTTCCATAACGAAGTTAAAAACCGATCCACCTTTATGGCAGCCAAAGCAGTAGAAGATTTCTTTGGTGGGACTTACAGAAAATGAAGGCGTCTTCTCTTTATGAAAAGGGCAGCAGGCCATCCAGTTCGCGCCCTTCTTTTTGAGTTGCACGTAATCCTGGATGACGCGGACGATATCGGCCTGGCGCTTGAGATCGTCGATGAATGTTTGGGGGTAGCGCATTGTCTTACTGTTTTAGTTCGACCACGGTGGCGCCGGAACCGCCTTGCTCCTGCGGCGCCGCCGTGAAGCGCGCGACGTGCGGATGATCTTTTAGCATTTCCGATATTACGCGGCGCAACGCGCCAGTGCCGTGCCCGTGAATTATCCGCACCTGGCTCAAACTTGCAAGCGAGGCTTCGTCCAAAAATTTATCGACTGCATCTACAGCCTCATCCGTTGTTCTTCCGATGACATTTAGTTCAGAGCGACCGTTTTCCTGTTTAGCTTTTAAATTGATTTCAGTACCGCGTGATTCGCGTAGACGTGCAAATTTTTCTGTTTTCGGATTCGCGGGGGCTGACAGCTCGACGCGTTCAAGGTTGTCCAGTTTCTCACGGAAACGGAGAGACTTCACGCGCACTTCCGCCTCGTCTCCTTTAAGACTATCCACGATTCCGATCGAGCCAAATGAGCGCAGCTTTACTTTGTCGCCCACTGAAATCTCGCTATGTGCTGCCGGTTTATATTTTTCTTCGTCGCTCCGGCCCGCTTCAAACTCCTTCTCTTTCTTAACAACCTGACCATCACGCATGACACGTACGCCGCGCCCGCTGGTGCTGGCAGGTGCAGCAGCCGTCGCTTCCCTTTTGTCGCCCGCGCTCGTTGCCCGTTGCGCTTCGCGTTTCAGTTCCGCAACCCGTCGTTGAGCCTCACGCTCGACTTTGAGACGCTCCGAACGATCCTGGATGGTGGCAAGCAACTCACGCGATCGTCTTTCGAATTCGCGAACAGTTGTATCCAGGGCATTTTGGAATAGCTCCTGTCGCTCACGCTCTTGCCGTTCGGCCTTTTTGTCGATTGAAGCAAATTTTTCAGCCACAGCGGCGCGCTCTTCCTCGAGCGCGGCGCGCAAGCTTTCAGCCTCTTCTGCTTCACGCTTGATGCGTCGCAAATATTCAGCGGACTGCCGGGTTGAATCCTTTACCGATTGCAAAGCCAGATCGATAACTTTGTCCGGGATACCAAAGCGGCGCGCTATCTCAAGTCCGGAAGACGAGCCCGCAACGCCAACAATCAAACGGTAGGTGGGCCGCAAAGTCTTTTCGTCAAATTCGACGCTTGCATTGAGGACGCCCTCTTCATTGCCGGCATACATCTTTAACCCGCTGTAATGCGTAGTGGCCATGACCTGCGCGCCACAGGCCTTGCGAAAATGATCGACAACGGCAACACCGAGCGCCGATCCCTCTTCGGGATCGGTTCCAGTTCCCACTTCATCCAACAGAACGAGCGCCGGCGCTTTACACCGCTCAATCATGAGGGAGATGTTTGCAACGTGCGAGGTAAAGGTTGAGAGATTCGCAGCCAGCGATTGATGGTCGCCAATGTCGGCGAGCACTGAAGCGTAAAACGGCACGCGCGCTTCACGCGCAGGCACGGGCAAACCAGACAAAGCCATCAACGAAAGGAGTCCCGCAGTCTTCAGTACGACTGTTTTGCCGCCGGCGTTGGCCCCCGAGATAACCATCGTGTTGTTGTTTTCGTCGAGCGAAAACGAGACCGGCACAACTGATCCGCCGGATTCGCGCAGGTTTTCTTCGAGCAGCGGATGGCGCGCGTCGACAAACTCAAGGACTGAAGTGGCATAGACTTCAGTCTGTGCTGGTGCGGAATCACAGACTGAAGTCTGTTCCACTTCGATCTCCGGAATCACGCCAGCGAACTTTTTCTGAAAGATCGCTTTCGCATTGATGAAATCAAGCTCAGTGATGGCCGCGGCAGCGGCTTCAATCGCCGGCAGATGCTCACGCAATTCCTGCGTCAAGGCGAACAGAATTTTTGCAATCTCGCGCGCTTCTTCCTCGTGCAGCGACTGCAATTCGTTGTTCGCATCGATAGTTTCCAGCGGCTCGACAAAAGCTGTGGCCCCCGACGAAGAGTAGCCATGCGCGACGCCGGTCACGCGCGCGCGATGATCAGATTTCACTGGAATCACAAAGCGATCGTTACGCAACGTGACGAGCTCGTCCTGAATTGCCTCGCCCGACTTGCGCATTACGCTTTCCAGCATGCGCGCGATGCGGGAACGCAGGACGGTGATCTCATGACGGATGCGACTCAATTCCGGGCTGGCGCGATCGTCTATTTCGCCGCCCGGCAAGATTTTGTTTGCAATGTGCGCAATCAAACGATTGAGGCCGGTAGGGATTGTCTCAACCAGACTCCAAAGCACCGGTGAAGCTTCGCGCTCCGCGAGAATCGAACCGCGTGCGGACATTGCCTGTTCACACAACCTAGCAAGCGCAAGGATCGCTGAGGGCTCGAGACCTACGCCTTCTACTCGCAACAAAGCAATTCGTTGCCTAGGTTCTTCAAGCTCTGAGAAGCTCCAAATCGCGCCGCGTTTTCTGAGTTCAAGACATTCAGTTAATGCGTCAAGAGCTTTTTGCAACGCGACTATATCTTCGAGCGGCACCAATGTTTCCACACGGGCTCGGCCCATGGGCGTCTGCGCGCCGCGTCGCACCAGCGCCAGCAGCTCCGGATATTCAAGAATGGTGAATGCTTGATCGTCCATGTAACTCGCCGGTAACAAGGTGATCAGTGACGAGTGACCTACGGAGGAGACTGTCTCCCAAACAAGATCTTGATTACGTGGTTGCGATTCTAACTACTCACGCGGATTTTTCACAGTCACGCCTGCACATGCCTTTACACAAAAGTCATTAACTCAATTAGCATTGTGGGTCGACAAATACATAACCGGGCGCGGTAGCGACCGGATCTGCCACTCAACGGGGAAATTTAATCGCTCGCGTATTTGTTGTCACGATTAAGACATTCCAGTTTCGCAACGGCTCGGTCGCGCAGAACTACGGACCCACACTGGTGAGTGGTAGACCCGGTCGCTACCGGGTCCTGTATTCGTCGACCCATGTTGGTGGAAATTAGAAACGGCGGCGGCGGCGTTCGCGGCCCTGAATAGCGGTGGCAAACAGTTCCTTTACATTGAGAATACTTATTTCATCGCCGTTGAGATTGATAACTCTGGAAATCAGTTTCCCACCAGGTACCGGTGTAAGTTCAAACTCCTCATCATCATTGTCGATGATTTCGCCCGGGCCATCTATAGCCAGTGCTAACTGTTCATCGCCGCGCAACGCCAGAATATGCGACGGACATTGCGAACGCCGTGGTTGTTCCAACAACTGCGACAGATCCAGTACCGTCAACATGCGTCCATGGATACTGACAACTCCTAAGACAGCGGCTGGCGCATGCGGTAGCGCTGCCGGCTCGCGCCAAGCAGCGATAGTCATCACCTCATCGGTGAACACGGCGAACTGATTCGCACCAGAACTGAATATTTGCAACGCTCGGGTTGGCTGTTCCGTCACATCAGCATTATAGCGTCAGTAACCGCAACCGGCCCTTTCAAGAAGCGCCGTACAGTAAAGCTCCGGTCGTGGCAAGCAAACTAACCGCAGGATACAATGCATCAGAAGACTTTTAATTTACTAGAACCACACTGCGCGATGACAATACGCCGGTGTAACGAAAGGCTGATTCGGATGGATGAATTCGATCGTTATCGAGCCGATATGAATGAAAAGCTGCTCGGCAGCAACCATCTCGGCATCAAGCGGTTTTTTGCGCTCGACACGCAGGCTTATGAGGACGGCGCACTCGACAAGCGTACTAAAGAACTACTCGGCCTGGTGGCTTCAATCGTATTGCGTTGCGACGATTGCATTACTTATCACATCAAACAATGCGTGGCAGCCGGTGTCAGCCGCCCGGAGTTTCTTGATGCTTTCAATGTCGCGTTGGTAGTTGGCGGCTCAATAACTATTCCACATTTGCGCCGGGCAATCGACCGGCTCGATCAAGCGCTTGGGGGCACAGCCGAAGAAGCGAAACCACATGCTCACGAATAATAGGCCGCGGAGGCTATACATCAAGCGTTGGGTTTGGGCAACACTCCTGATAACTCTTTCGACTTTATATTTCCCCATAACAAACGCAACGAAAGGTCAGGACATGGCTGCACAGGACACGACGCGCGTGCGCGCACCCGAAATTACCGGCGGGCGGGGTTGGCTAAATACAGATAAACCACTTTCGCTTGCAGCGCTGAAAGGCAAAGTAGTCTTGCTGGATTTCTGGACGTACGGATGCATCAACTGCATTCACATCATTCCTGATTTAAAAAAGCTGGAAGCCAAATATGCCAATCAGCTTGTTGTTATTGGTGTTCACTCGGCAAAGTTTGACAACGAAAAGGACACTGAGAACATTCGGCGCATCATCTTGCGTTACGAGGTAGAGCATCCGGTTTATAACGATGCCGAATTCAAAGTCTGGCAAAACTACGCCGTGCGCGCCTGGCCCACGCAGTATCTGATCGATCCGGCGGGTTATGTGATCGGAAAGGTTGAAGGGGAAGGCAACGCTGAAATCCTGGATCAAACTATTGCCAAAACCGTTGGCGAATTCCGCAAGCGCGGAGAGTTGAATGAAGAGCCCCTGAAGTTGACGCTGGAGCGCGCTAAGGTCGGCGATTTGCCGCTGGCGTTCACTGGGAAAATCCTCGCCGACGCCAAAAGCGCTCGTCTATTCATTGCCGACTCAAATCACAACCGCATCGTCGTTACCAAACTTGACGGCACCTTGCCTGAGACGATCGGTACCAGTGAACATGGTTCAGCCGACGGTGCTTTTGACAAAGCTACGTTTTACCGGCCGCAGGGTATGGCGCTTGACGGCGACAACCTTTACGTTGCCGACACCGAGAATCACCTAATCAGAGTGGTGAATCTCAAGACGAAGACAGTACAAACTGCGGCAGGCACGGGCCAGCAGTCACGTGATTATTTCCGAAGAGGACCGGCCCGGACCATCAGCCTTAGTTCACCCTGGGACCTGCAACTGGTCGGGCGCCAACTGTTTATCTCCATGGCCGGCACGCATCAAATTTGGAAATTGGATCTCGAGAAGAATGAAGTATCAACCTTCGCCGGCTCAGGCCGCGAGGCGCGACAGGATGGACAACTGGTCGACGCCGGTTTTGCCCAGCCTTCAGGCATCACCACTGATGATGGCAAGACACTGTATGTTGCCGACAGTGAGTCAAACATCATTCGTGCAATTGATCTAACGGCCGGCACGGTTGAGACGCTCGTCGGCGGAGACCTGTTTGAATTTGGCGATGTTGATGGCAACGGTGATGACGTACGACTGCAGCATCCGTTGGGCGTGTTTGCATATGGCGGGAAAGTCCTAATTGCCGATACATACAATCACAAGATCAAGGAGCTCGATCCGAAAACGCGCGCTGTCAAAACTTTCCTGGGTACCGGCAAGCCGGGCCAAATAGACGGTTCGATGGCGGCCTTTTATGAACCCGGCGGCCTGGCTGTGGCCAACGGCAAGCTCTACATTGCAGACACAAACAATCACGCGGTACGTGTCGTTGACTTAAAAACAAAACAAACGTCCACCCTAAATATCAAGGGACTGCAACCTCCATCAGTGAGTGCGCCGAACGGATCGAACGAAAGCGAAACAGCGCCTAACAGCGAAGAAGCGAAGTTGCCGACGCAAACTCTGCGCGCCGGCGGTGATGGCGCGCTGGTAATCCAGGTCGATTTACCGGCTGGCTATCATCTCAACCCGGCCGCGCCGCAACGTTATCGGGTGTCAATTGAAAGCGGAGAGAAGCAACTTGGGTTGCTGTCCAAATCGCAGCCCGGGGCAATCGGCCGCGAAAAAGTTGTTAGTGTTTCTGCGAAGTCGCTAACGCTGCCGCTGAGGATTCCGTTTCGCACGCACGAGGCGGGCGCGGCGGCGTTGCGCGTGCAACTTACACTTTTTTATTGCCGCGAAGACAACACGGGAGTCTGCCGTATTAAGACGCTGGTGTGGAGCGTGCCGGTTGAAGTGGCAAATAATCCGACTACAGCAAATGAAATAAAACTCACGGGCAAACTAGCCGCCGAGTGAGTCCGCTTTGGAGTGCGGCGGCTTGACGCCGCTTTCGCGTTGGCCTGCGACTCGTTACTGAAAACAGGAAACGCCTACGAATCATTAAAGCGGCGTCAAGCCGCCGCAGTCCAAAATAGAATACGCGGCGCCAGTAGTCAGACAGAACCGTAAAGGCCGGCTCTATAACGTTTATTACTAGTTCTAGCGGCCACTTGCTCCTCCTGCCGCGTGCGAGTACCATCATCCTTCCCGCGAAATTCCAATTTCATAGGAGTCAAAACCGGTGGACCAATCAGCAGCTAAAGCCGTGACCGATAAACCATTCCTTACCGACATCAAGACTCTGCGCGAACGCGCGCGCAAGCATATTGAACAGGGCGCAGTTACCGAGGGTTACAGCGCCGACCGTGACACCGTGGTGAAATTACTGAACGAGGCGCTGGCTACAGAAATCGTCTGCGTACTTCGTTACAAGCGACATTACTTCATGGCTTCGGGAATTAATGCTGAAAGCGTGGCGACTGAGTTTCTGCAACACGCGAACGAAGAGCAGGGGCATGCAGACCTGATTGCGCAGCGCATTGTGCAACTCGGCGGCGAACCAAACTTTAATCCCGATGGATTAACTATGAGGAGTCACGCCGAATACGTTGAGGGCGTAACTCTCCTCGACATGATCAAGGAAGATCTAGTCGCCGAGCGAATAGCTATCGACAGTTATCGGGAAATGATCAATTACGTGAACACCGACGATCCGACCACCCGCCGCATGCTGGAAGGAATTCTAGCGGTGGAAGAAGAGCATGCGGACGATCTGGTTAACCTGCTGGAAAAGATGAATTAATAAAAACTGCGCTGCAAATCATCTGAGTTTCGCGCGCGGTGAAGTCTCTCTTACTGACAAGCCCCTTCGATTAAATCCTGAGCGTGATGCTTCCGTCGAAAAGCATCACGCTCGTTAGCGTAAAGACTCTTTGCTAAAGAAACCAATCAACGAAAACGCGGGGCGGCCAACGCTTTGTCGCAACTGCGGAGCAATTGTCGGGGCCGGACAGCAGCAATGCGCCGTTTGCGATGCCCCCGTAACAACTCAACCGGCAGCGCGAAAGGCCAGGGTGACACCTGATAGCGAGACGGTGCGATTCGCCCGGGCCGTCCTCGAGCGACCGTACAAGTTCACTATCGTCCTGCTAACCGCGAACCTGTTTGTCTTTCTCTTAATGTGGCAATCAAGCGGATTGACTTCCCAGGCGTTGTGGGAATTTCCCGAGCCGGTGTTGCTGGCTTACGGCGCAAAACTCAACAGCCTCATCAACCAGCAACACCAGTGGTGGCGTTTGGTGACTCCCATGTTTGTGCACGTCAACCTGCCGCACGTGCTAATCAACATGTATAGTTTGTGGATTGTTGGACCATACGTCGAAAAACTTTATGGTTCGGCAAAGTTTGTCGTCTTCTGGGTGCTGACTGGTATTGCCGGTGTGGTTGCCAGTTATCTGACCGTTAGACCTGGTTTAGCCACCGGTCCCGGACGTTTTCTGTTCAAAGGCGAGGATGTTCTATCCGCGGGTGCGTCGGGAGCGCTATTTGGATTAGTAGGAGTGCTGTTTGTTTTTGGCATCAAGTTTCGCCACGAGCTACCCGAGGGTTTCAAGCGCGCTTTCGGCACCGGCATGTTGCCCATCATCGGAATCAATCTGTTCATTGGGTATCTGGGCCGCGGTGTTATTGACAATGCTGCACACCTTGGTGGCTTAGCGTCGGGAGCGCTGTTGGCGTTGGCGGTGAATTATCGCCGCCCCGGTCAGAAGCCGGTGGTGGCAACTGTGTGGCGTGTCCTGCAGGTGGCCGCGCTGGTGTTGGTGGCACTCAGTTTCTTCAGGGTCGCGCAACATTTCAGAGATCCACAGCCGATGTCCATACCGCCGCAAACCGCGGTTGTGGTTGAAGAGAAGACTCAGAAGTTCGTTGCCTACGCCGAGGCAATTCGAGATGCGCCGGAAGCTTTTTATTCGATGCTGAAAGAGCACGACCCAACGCGCGGCGATGCTGCCCTGAAAAATTTGGAGTCGGCGCCGGACTTGGATCCAACAGCAAACGAGCTGAAAAATAAGCTGAAGGCATTACTGATCAAAGCGAAGGACATTGAAACAAAGCGACAAGCCAACTCACCGCAAAGCATCCGGGAGAGCGAGGCCGCAGAGCATCAGGTAGCCCTTGAGTTTATTGAGTGGAACAAGCAGTACACTACCTGGCTGAAAACCACGGGCAAACAGTATGGGTTGCTCGAAGTTACGGAGACTGCGCCACCTGGGAGCTAGATATCGCGCAGGTTAACACAATATGCGCTGCGGTAACGCTGAATGTGAAAGAACTTTTGTTCGAAGTCTTTCTCCCTCTCTTTTTGGAAGAGGGTCGGGGAGAGGGCTTGTGCGCATTAAGCTTCGCACCCTCCCCTACCCCTCCCATAAGGGGGAAATAAACCGACAAGATCGCAAACCAACAGTTTGCGTTCCAGAACAGGAGAATGAGAAGCGATGGAAATTAAGAAAGTTGGAGTATTGGGTTGCGGCTTGATGGGTTCCGGAATAGCGCAGACAGCCGCGAGTGCCGGATTTGAAACCATAGTGCGTGAGGTTTCCGACGATCTAATCAACAAGGGCTTCGCAGGCATTGAAAAGTCGCTGGCTAAGTTTGCTGAAAAAGGCACTATCACCGCCGAGCAACAAAAGGCGACCCGCGACCGTTTGTCCGGCACCACGTCGTTTGAGGATCTTGCCGACTGCGACATCATTATCGAAGCCATCATCGAAAACATCGAACAAAAGAGAACGACTTACAAACAACTCGATGGCATTTGCAAACCGGAAACAATTTTTGCATCGAACACGTCGTCAATCTCAATTACGGAAATGATGACGGCGACGTCGCCGGCGCGCCAGCTACGTTTTGTCGGGCTGCATTTCTTCAATCCCGTACCGCTCATGAAACTGGTTGAAGTAGTACGCACGATTTTGACAGACGAGCAGGTTTACGAGCAGGCATTCGAGTTTGGTAAGACGCTTGGCAAGGTGCCGGTGCGGGCCGGAGACCGAACGGGCTTCATCGTCAATCGTCTCCTGGTCCCCTACATGCTTGATGCCATTCGCGCGCTCGAGGAAGGTGTCGGCTCCATAGTCGATATCGACACTTCGATGAAGCTTGGTCTGGGCTATCCGATGGGACCGTTTACTTTGGGCGACTTTGTTGGACTCGACACCACTTACTACATCGCCGAGATCATGTTCAATGAATTTCGCGAAAAGCGCTTTGCGCCGCCGCCGCTATTGAAGCGCATGGTGATGGCCGGTTTATACGGGCGAAAATCCGGCCGCGGTTTTTACGACTACACGGATCCGAAAAATCCGACACCAATGAAGCTCGTCTAATGGTGAGGAAAAGAGCGGGGGCAAGGCGGGTCCCAGCGGGGCAGCCCGCTGGGGTGCTAATCCCGCCTTCCCGACCTGAGAGATTGCGGAACCGGCCAGGCTAATTTTTGCTTGAAAGCCTTTATACAAAAGGAATGAGAAGGTCAACAATGGTCATCTCACAGGAAGGCGGCTCGCCTCCGCTCTTCCGCTAATCCAGTCCTGCATCTTAACAGTCACAATGAGTTCGGATTCCATCATTGAAGAGCGGCGCGGATCAATAGCGATAGTTACGCTGAACCGGCCGGAAAAGCTCAACGCACTATCGCGTGACACAATTGCTGCGCTTGGTGATGCATTCACAAGTTTCGAAAACGACGCGGAGTTGAGCGCAGTCATTCTTACCGGTTCGAGCGATCGGGCATTCTCTGCCGGTACGGACCTGAGCGAGCTGATTCATGTGAGCGCGGACCAGGCAACGACCGTAGCCGAGCGCGGTCAGCAGTTGTGCAATCAAATCGAGCAAACCCCGGTTCCCGTGATAGCAGCAGTCAATGGCATTGCCGCGGGTGGCGGCTGCGAATTGGCGCTTGCTTGTCATCTTCGCATTGCAACGCCAAACGCTCAGTTCAGTTTGCCTGAAACAAAGTTGGGAATTATTCCCGGTTACGGCGGCACGCAACGCCTGTCGTGCGAACTCGGGCGAGCACGCGCTCTGGAGTTACTTTTGACATCGGGAAGGATCAACGCCCAGGACGCACTGCGATTGGGGTTAGTGAATCGCGTTGTAGATGCTTCCGATCTTTTAACGTCAGCAGAGGCGTTGGCCCACGAGATTGCACAGCTGGCGCCACTCGCAATTCGCGCCTGCCTGCAAGCCGTTGTGCACGGAACCGACTTACCACTTGAAGAAGGTCTGGCGTTAGAAGCGAAACTCTTCGCGGGCTTGTTTGCCACTAATGACATGCGCGAAGGGACGCGCGCTTTTCTGGATAAACGAAAACCAGTTTTCAAAGGCGAGTAGGACAGATATTCCTGTCTGTCCTTAGCTGCCAAAAAAAAAAGGACAGGCAGGAATGCCTGTCCTACATCAGGAACCAACCGCTTGCCGCTCTCAGAGCCGTCCCCTATACTCAAAATGATTTTTCATCCGCTTGAAAACGGAGCAGTTTGACTCTTGCCACCGGTAGTTCACGAAGGCCAACTCAGCGGTCAGGGTTTTCGTTTTGCGATTGTTGCCAGTCGCTGGAACGACTTTATAAGTTCGCGTTTGGTGGACGGCGCGCTCGATGCGTTTGAGCGTTTGGGAGTTGCTGAAAAGGACGTCGAGATCTACAAAGTTCCGGGAGCTTTTGAGATACCGTTGCTGGCCCAGAAGATAGCGGCTTCAGGAAAGTTTGCAGCGGTTGCTTGTGTCGGTACAATCATTCGCGGACAGACTCCGCATTTCGAATACATCGCGGCTGAAGTCGCTCGCGGCATCGGCCAGGCTGCATTGCAAACTGGAGTCCCGGTGATTTTTGGCGTCATAACTGCCGACAACGTGGACCAGGCAATCGAACGAGCGGGTGTCAAACTGGGCAACAAGGGTTTTGAAGCCGCCACCACGGCGGTTGAATTAGCAAATCTGTATAAGACAGTGACAGGTGACAAGTGACAGGTAACAAGAAAAAGCTATTAAGGCTTTCACTGGTCACTTGTCACTTGTCACTTGTCACTCATAACTGGTGTTTGTTTTATGGGCTCGCGACGTAAGGCGCGTGAATGCGCCTTGCAAATGCTCTTTGCGGCTGACATTGCCGAAGCCAACTCTGCTGAAGTGCTGCGCACTTACTGGGCTGAGTTGGGCGACGCCGATGCGGAAGACGCCACGCGCGAATTCGCGACTCGTCTGGCTTCGGGAACGCTTGCGCACCTGGAGACGCTCGATGAGCGGATCCGGTCGCGAGCCGAGCATTGGCGCATCCCGCGCATGGCGATCGTCGATCGCAATATTCTGCGCCTCGCAGTCTACGAATTTGTTTACGAGCCGACGCCGCGTACCGTAGCAATTAATGAAGCACTCGAGATTGCCCGGCGCTTTTCCACCTACGAAGCAACCCAATTCATCAACGGCATCCTCGATGCGATAAAGCGCGACCTGGATGAGCAGCAACCTCAGCAGCATATCGACACCACGGAAATTGAGTCAGAGGGTGAACCGCAGACAGAGCTGGAATCCGAAGAATCTTCCGATGAACATTCGGCCTCTGCTTAACCAATTCGCCGTCGTTCTCCGTATCTTCCATTTACCATTTACCGTTCAAGATTTACTATCTTCGTGTGGACCAAAACGGCAGCGAATTCTTAATTGAGATCGAGGAGCTGATCGAAAAGGTTTTTGCCGACCTTGATCAGCTTCGCGAGAATGCCACCGGCCCGGACCGACGGCGCCAATCGATTGATCAGCTCTTTCGTCATGTTCACAGTATCAAAGGCTTGTCTGCCGCGATCAGACTCGAAGCCGTCAACCATATCGCACACGAGTTTGAGACACTCCTCGCCGCCCTGCGAATGGGTGCCGTGCCCGTTGACGAAGAGGTGTTGCGCGTTTGCGAGAATGCGACCAATGCGTTAGCCGAAAGCTTGAGCCTTGCCGCGAGTGGCGTCCTGGAACCGTCGCGTCGCGCGCTGTTCAATCAACTACAAGCTGCCGCCCGGCGCGGCACAGCGGGATCGAGTGGCGATACGGACGCTCTGCTTGAGAGCATTCCTTCTGACATTTGGCAGTCGCTGAGCGATGACGAGAAGCAACGACTAGTGACTGTCGCTCGAGAAGGCAGGCCGCTTTTTCTGGTAGCGGCGAGCTTTAATATTACAAGCTTCGACGAAGAGTTTTTCCAGTTGCGAGAAAGGCTCGCGCAATCGGGCGAAGTGATTGCAACCTCGCCAACCGTCGACCCGCAGCATTCAGATCGGGTCAACTTCCGCATTCTTTACGCGAGCGCTGCCAACCTCGCTGAGTTGGAAAGCGGCGGTACCGCGACTTTTACAAAGGTCGAACGGAGCGAAAGTTCCAAGCCGGTCGAAGCTCAGTCCGTCGCGAGTACAACCGGCACCGCATCAATCTCCACACTCGCCAATTTTGTGCGCGCGGATCTGGAGAAGCTTGACTCACTTATTTCCTCAACCCACGAACTTTTTCGCACCACGTCAAACGCTTTAGAAATCGCTGTTGGGCAGAAACAGACTACCAAAAAAACGGGCGCACAACTTCGCTTGTTGAATGAAACTATTCGAACGTCGTTCATGGATCTTGAAAATGAACTAATAAATTTGCGCATGGTTTCACTCACGTCCACCTTGCAACGCGTGATGCGGATGGGCCGATCGGCAGCCCGCTCTACCGGAAAGGAAATCAATTTCGAAGTTGCGGGCAGAGATTTACGCGTGGACAAAATACTCGCCGATACACTTGCCGATCCGCTGATTCACCTGGTTCGCAACGCAGTTGATCATGGAATTGAATCCGAGGCTGATCGAGTGCTACTCGGCAAGCAAAGGCGCGGCAAGATTCGCATCGAAGCAACCAGTGAAGGCGCGCAATCGCGAATTCGCGTTACGGACGATGGCCGCGGCATCGATCCACAGATGATTTCAGAAGCGGCTGCGCGGCTTGGGATTATTACCGGGCCAGCCGAGTTGGACTTTGAGCGCAGTGTGCGTCTGATCTTTCGTGCGGGCTTCACCACGTTGGCATCGGCCACCGATCTGTCCGGCCGAGGAGTCGGTTTGGATATTGTCGAAACAGCCGTTGAGCAAGTTGGGGGCGAGTTAAGAGTGACCAGCACGCCAGGGGCCGGGACCACTTTCGAGATTCGCTTACCGGTAACGTTTGGTTTGCTGTCAGCCACCGTGCTGGTGGCAAATGGCAATCGCTATTGCATCCCCACAAATCAAGTCGTTGAAATAGAGAGCGCGGTTGGCGAAAAGAAGCCTACCAGGAACAAGCGAGGTACTCGCGACAAGTTGCAGCCTGTCAATCTCAGTGAATTGCTGGGACAAAACGACGCAAAGAAGCTGTCAAAAAAGAGCTCGCAGCTCGTTAATTGTCGAGTCTCATTGGAACAGCAAGCGAATGATTCGCGAGATGAAATACGCTTGACCGTAGATGAGGTGCAAGGTACCGAGGAAGTTTTGGTCCGCAGTCTCGGGCGGCACGGCGGACGCTGGTACGGCATCGCCGGCGCTACTGAATTGCGCGATGGAACCGTTGCGCTGGTTCTCGATCTGCCGCGCCTGTTAAGCGCCTCCTGACACGCACTTCCTCCGCGTTGAGAGCCTTTCAGGTGCCGATCAAAACCTCAACTTTGATCAGCTCGGGGTTGGGAAGGTGGGCTTGCCCCCGCTTTTTTGTGCGCGCTAAATATTGTGAGAGTCCTTTCACACCCATTCCATCTTCGGGTGCATCGTGTGCCACTTGGTCGCCTTCTCAAACGCCAACGCCACTCGCAACGGCGCGCCTTCGTCGTAAAGTCCACCTGTAAACATGATTGATTGCGGCAATCCTTTGGGAAAGCCGCACGGCACACACACCCCCGGATGCCCAGTCAGATTTGTAATCAGCAAACTAAGACTGCCCGGTGCTGGTGAAACAAAAACGTCCCACTTCGACATCAGCTCGTCCATCTGCTGCATCAAGAGCCGGCGCGCCCGTTGCGCGCGAATGTATTCAACGGCGGGAATGAAACGCGAGCTGCGAAATGTGTTGGGCCAATCTGATGGTTCCTGTCCGGATAGCTGGTTGATGGCTCCGCTACGCGTGATGTCATCAAACGCCGTCGCCGCTTCGGCAACCAGGATGATGCGCAGTGCTCCGGTGGAGAATTTCGGCAACTCGAGTGGCTGTAAATTGGCCCCGGCGGCTTTCAACGCATCCAGTGCCTGTTGATAGATAGTTTTTCGTTCCGCATCAGTCTGCTGATCAAATTCTGTCTTTAGATATCCAATGCGCATATCACCGAGCGGTCTTGCCGGCTGCCAGTTGAATGGAACATCTCCGACAGTTAGATCGCGCCCGTCTGGTCCATGCGACGCGTTAAGAGCCGCTGCACAATCTTCAACGCTGCGACAAATCGGTCCGATCTTGTCCATCGTCCAACTGAGTCCCATTGCCCCGTAGCGACTGATACGCCCATAAGTCGGCCGCAGCCCAACCACGCCGCAGCGTGACGACGGCGAGATGATTGAACCCAGCGTTTCAGTGCCAATTGAAAAGCCGACGAGGCCTGCGGCTGTTGCCGCGGCCGGCCCCGCGGAAGAACCACTCGACCCAGTCTTTTCCTCCTCAACCTGCCATGGGTTCCTGGTCATGCCGGCAAACCAGCGCCCGCCCTGCGCCAGTGCTCCCATCGACAGTTTCGCCACCAGCACTGCGCCCACATCGTGCAACCGCTTGACCAGCGTTGCGTCATAGTCGAGCAGCTGATTGCGGTAAGGTTCGGCGCCCCAGGTGGTTTTGATTCCCTTCGTGGCGAAAAGATCCTTCGCGCCCCACGGTATCCCATGCAACGGCCCGCGATACTTTCCTGCCTTGATTTCGCGCTCAGCCTCGGTTGCCTGCGTGAGCGCCAGCTCCTCCGTCAGCGTGACCACACAATTGAGTTTTGGCCCATATTTTTTCAGACGCGCCAGGTACATCTTCGTTAACTCGACCGGCGAAATCTTTCGCAAACGAATCAACGTCGCCAGTTGCGGTACAGTCGCAAACGCCAGGTCTTCAATTGAGTTGAATGACCGGACCTCGATGCTGCCGAACCTGAATTTAGTGGATATTGATTTGAAGTTCTTTCCAGGTAAAGCTGGATGAAACAAAGTGGCCGGCTCGGTGTCGAGCGGAATATCGATTTTGCGCAGTGCTTCATAGCGATCGAGGTTTGCGCTGACGTTTTGCAGCGCCATCGCCTCTTGCGCGTCTGTTAGCTCAATGCCGATCAGCTTCTCGGCTTGTTGCAACATTTCTTTGGTTACGCGCAACGGCGCTGGCGAAGGTGACGGTGAGGGCAACGGCGTGGCCGTCGGTGAAGGTGTCTGCGCCAACGAACCCAACTGCAAATGCGGCGCAACCACTATCGCTGTACCCAGCGCCGGAACGAGTTTCACAAATGAGCGTCGATTAAGCTGGCTTGTTTCCGCTTTACGGCGCATCCCTGGCTCGACGTTCGACTCGGTCTCTTTTTTGCTCATAAGCTTTTCGCCGATAGGGCGGTAAGGTTCACCACTGAGTGATCACAAGCTCAACAAATTTGGACTGCGCTGGCTTGACAGCGCTTTCCGTTCATCAACAAGGACTGCCCACGAAGAAAAGCGGCGTCAAGCCGCCGCAGTCCAAATTCGAACTCTTCGCGACGGTTGCGGATCCACTGCCTTTCTTCACAGTGTCACTGCGTCATTCCCTGCCCAGGCGCAGGCATCGGACTTCCATATTTCAGCTTTAGCAACTTTGCGCCGCCAACGCGGTAAATGGTAACGATGTAAAGATTGTCAAACTCCGTTTCCGCAATAACCGGCATTTGAGGCCCGCTAAGCGCAGCAATAATCTCCGGCACGGTGTTGTTGTGCCCGGCAACTAAAACCACCTCGCCGTTATGCCGAGCACGAATTTGTCTTACCAGTTCGGCCGTGTTTTTTGCATCGACCGGTGTAGCCGTTAGTCCCAGCTTGTCGGCCAGCGGTTTTACAGTTTGTTGTGTGCGTTTGGATTGACTGGCGTAGATGGCTTTGATTCCGGCGTCACCAAACAAGCGCGCCAATTCCTGCGCGCGTGCCTGGCCCGCGGGACTTATATTCGGATCGGGGTTGGCGGGCTCAATATTCTTTTCGGCGTGGCGAACCAGAATTATCGTCGTCATCGGGCGCTCAAAAGTCGAAAAGTATGCAAACAGCACGACCGCACCCAGCACCGCAAATAGCATGGTAAAAACCAGCACGGCGCGGAGACGTGATCGCGGCTCAGATTTTTTTTCTTCCAGAATAAGCCTGCTTTCGTTTCGCGTAGGTTGGTCGATCGGCGGCCTAAGATAACACTCGACCCTCGATAATTCGACATTTTTCGCCCGGCTTTTGGGTCTGCGCTCATCACAAAGGCGGGATGCAAAGCGCTCGCGAAGATGTTAGTCTATGACTAAAAGCACACCGCCAGCAGGTCAACCCTGTCGCAGTTTTGTCCTTAGCCGAGGTGAAGAATTGGCGCAGACCAGTACCGATTTATCAGAAATTATTGCCGAAAATTTTGGCGCTAACGCGACCTATGTAGAAGGTTTGCTTGGTCGTTTCCGCAGCAATCCGGACTTGGTTGACGAGTCGTGGCGCTCCTACTTTATGGAATTGTTAGGTGACGGCGCCGCGAACGACAACGCGAAAGTAATTAATACTTCCGATGAAATGACCGAAGCGCGTTCGACTGATAACGGCGGCAGCGAGACTGCAACAGTAAGTGTTCCAGCGCGCGCTGCAGAAGCGAGCGCAAGCGCGCCGGCGAAAACAAAAGCTACGCCGGCAGCCACACCTGCCGGCCAGCCCACGAGCGAACAGGTGGAAGCGATTCCCATCCGCGGCGCTGCTCTTAAAATTGTCGAGAACATGGACGCAAGTCTTACGGTTCCAACTGCAACTTCACAACGCCGCATGCCGGTAAAACTGCTCGACGAAAATCGGCGCATTGTCAATCAGTATCTTCAGGAAAACGATCGTGGCAAAATTTCCTATACGCATCTCATCGCCTGGGCCTTGCTGCGAGCGCTCGATGAGTTTCCGCAGCTCAATGATGGCTACGACGCTGTTGGCGGCGCGCCCGCACGTATCCGCCGGGCGCAAATTAACCTCGGCGTTGCAATCGATCTAACGAAGAAAGACGGCACCCGCACTCTGCTTGTTCCCAATATCAAAGACGCAGGCAAACTGCGCTTTCCTGAGTTCATTCAAGCATATGACGATGTAGTTAAACGCGCTCGTGATGGGAAGCTTCAGCTTGCCGACTTCCAGGGAACAACTATTTCGCTTACCAACCCGGGAACTATCGGCACCGTTGCATCGACCCCGCGTTTAATGGTGGGCCAGTCACTAATCATTGCGACGGGAGCAATTGAATACCCCGCGGAATACCAGGCTATGGCGCCCGAAGCGCTGTCGCAACTGGGTATTTCCAAAGCAATCACCATCAGCAGCACGTACGATCATCGCATTGTTCAGGGCGCGGAATCCGGCGCATTTCTCGCGCGTGTTCACGAGCTGATTATCGGAAAACAAGAATTCTACGACGACATTTTTGCGGCCCTTGGCATCGCTCATGTTCCTTTTCGTTGGAGTGTGGACCGCAATCCCTTGCTGCTACCCGGCGACCAGACGCGCGAGCAGACAACCAAGGAAGCGCACGTGATGGAGTTGATTAACTCCTACCGCGTACGAGGCCATTTGATCGCCGATATCGATCCGCTGCATGCGATGCCGGTGCTTTATCACCCGGAACTCGATATTCAAACGTATGGCTTGACGATCTGGGACCTCGATCGAGAGTTCATCACCGGTGGGCTCGCAGGCACGGAAAGCGCCACATTGCGGGAAATACTCGGCATTCTGCAACTTGCCTATTGCGGCAAAATCGGCATTGAGTATCGCCACATCCAAAGCAAGGAAGAAAAGGTTTGGCTGCGCGAACAAATCCGTCGCGAGCTGGTCCAACCTGAACCAATTTCAGTTGAAATCAAAAAACAATTGCTCTGGAAATTGATTTCGGCTGAACAATTTGAACGTTTTCTGCATACGAAATATCTGGGGCAGAAACGGTTCTCGCTCGAAGGCAGCGAAACCATTATTCCGTTGCTGGATCAGTTGATCTTGGGCGCAGCAGCTCGAGGCGTTGAGGACATTACGTTGGGTATGGCCCATCGTGGGCGTCTTAATGTATTGGCAAACGTGATCGGAAATTTCTGTGAACGCATCTTCGCATCGTTTGAAGGTTCAGTGCATCCTTCATTCCCTGCCGACGAGGGCGATGTGAAATACCACCAGGGCGCAGTGGGCGAACGCGAGACTACCGACGGCAGGAAGGTTAAGTTGATGCTATCGCCGAATCCCAGTCACCTGGAGGCCGTCGATCCAGTGGTTGAAGGCATGGTGCGCGCCAAGCAGGACGATCTACGAGGCCGGCTGGGGACGCCGCGCCAAGAAGCAATCGATCGCGCGTTGCCAGTACTGCTGCATGGTGACGCTGCCTTTGCTGGCCAGGGCGTAGTCATGGAGACGCTCAACCTCGCCAGTCTCCAGGGATATCGTACCGGCGGCACGATTCATATCATCATCAATAATCAAATTGGCTTCACCACTTCTCCGGAAGCCGGCCGTTCCACGATCTATTCAACCGACGTCGCGCGCATGACGCAATTACCAATATTTCACATCAACGGCGACGATCCGGAAGCTGTTTACCGTGCCCTGCGCATTGCGCTGGACTATCGTCAGGAATTCAATAAGGACGTTGTGCTCGATGTGGTTGGTTTCCGCAAACTGGGCCACAACGAAACCGACGAACCCAGCTACACCCAGCCGCTGATGTACCAACGGGTCAAGGCGCATCCGGGCGTACGCACAATCTATTCGCGACGATTGATCAAGGAAGGTGTCATCAGCGAAGTTGAACTGGATAAGCTGATAGCCGAACGCGTTGGGCGCTACGAAGAGGCCCTCGCGCGCGCCAAGGAATTGGTTGCTAAACAAGATCGCACTGCGACCGTCAACGTCATAGAGGATATCGACGGTTCTGGGGTTGTCGAAACCGGCGTGAGCGCCGACGTTATCAAAACGATTGCGAAGAAGATTGCCGTCGTACCACAAGACTTTAATATCAATCCGAAAATGGTGGGCCAGCTCGCCCGACGCGCCAAAATGGGTTCGGGTGAGTTGCCGATTGATTGGGCGTTTGCCGAAGCGGTAGCGTTTGGTTCACTTGTTATCGACGGCACGCGCGTGCGTTTGAGTGGGCAAGATTCGGGACGCGGCACTTTCAGCCAACGCCACGCGGTTTTGTATGACACCCAATCGGGACGGTCATGGGCGCCGCTCTCTGAACTAACTTCGCCGTCGTCACCAAACGCGCGCTTTGAAGTTTTTGACAGCTCACTTTCTGAAGAAGGCGTGCTCGGTTTTGAGTACGGCTATTCCGTGATCTCGCGCGAAGCGCTGGTGCTCTGGGAAGCGCAGTTTGGCGATTTTGGCAACGGCGGGCAGACGATCATCGATCAATACATCGCCGCGTCCGAAGACAAGTGGAAACAGACTTCACGTCTGACGATGCTGTTGCCACACGGTTATGAGGGCCAGGGACCCGAACATTCAAGCGCGCGGCTCGAGCGGTATTTGCAACTCTGCGCGGAAAATAATTTGCAGGTTTGTTATCCGACCACGCCCGCGCAGTATTTTCATTTGCTGCGCAGGCAAGTTAAGCCGGGAATGGAGCGCCCACTGATCGTCATTACGCCCAAGAGTTTGCTTCGTCTGCCCGCAGCCGCGTCAGCGATTGAAGACTTAACCAGCAGCGGTTTCCAACCAGTGATTGATGATGGCGAGGTTAACAATCGGGCAGCAGTCAGGCGCGTGGTGCTGTGCAGTGGCAAGGTCTATTACGATCTGACGGAAGCGCGTAAGAAAACGGAAGCCGCGGGCGTGGCCATCGTTCGCGTCGAGCAGTTTTATCCGTTTCCGCTGGTGCGATTGCGTGAGGTGTTAATCCGTTATCCGCAAGCGAAACAACTTGTGTGGGCGCAGGAGGAACCAAAGAACATGGGTGGCTGGACGTTTGTTGAGCCGCGCCTGGAAAAACTTGTTTCCGTCTGCGAGCGGCCAATCTATGTGGGACGCGCGGCTTCGGCAAGCCCGGCAACTGGCTCGTATCACATTCATCAGGTGGAACAGGCGAAGCTCGTTTCCGAAGCTTTGGGTGAGCGTGCGTAGTTTTGTTAGGAGCTAGTTGGAATCCTCTGGTTCAACCAAGCGCCAAGGGCGCGAAATGTAAAAGCCTGGGGCATCGCCCGAGGGCAAGTCTAGCTCAAATAGAGAGCGCTGAAGGCGCGAGATGAAGTGATAGCTTAATGATTGTGAATCGCCGGCAAGACTTTTCTTCCCGAAAGTATTTCGCGCTTTCAGCGCTAAGAGAGGTTGCCCACCTTATCCTGGGGCGATGCCCCAGGCTTTTACATCTTGCGCCTTTGGCGCTGGAAGCCGCCAATGCAAATCCAACCAAACCAAGTCTTAGTAATAGTGCTGTTCACCCTTTCCCTGATATCGGGTTTCGAGCTAACAGGCAAACCTTTTCATTCCCATCTTTCAGAACAGTTTTTGACGGTGCCGCCAAAGAAACATCTCAAGAACATTAAGCAGCTGACGTTCGGCGGCGAAAATGCTGAAGCTTATTTTTCATTCGACGGGAAACAACTGATCTTCCAATCAACGCGCGATGCTCGCCAATGCGATCAGATTTACACGATGAATCTGGACGGCTCGAATATCCGTCTGGTCTCTACGGGGAATGGCCGAACGACGTGTTCCTATTTTTATCCCAATACACAGAAGTTTCTTTATTCATCAACTCATCTGGGTGCTAAGGAATGTCCGCCGCGCCCGGATTTCTCAAAGGGTTACGTCTGGGCTGTCTATTCGTCATTTGATATTTTCACAGCGCGACCAGATGGCTCCGATTTGAAGCAGCTCACCAAGACGCCGGGTTACGACGCGGAAACCACGATTTCGAAACAGGGCAAGCTCGTCTTCACGTCGATGCGCGATGGCGATCTCGACATCTACACGATGGATGGGAACGGTAAGAATGTGCGGCGTCTGACGACTGAGCTTGGTTATGACGGTGGTCCATTCTGGTCTTATGACGGCAAACAGATCGTCTACCGCGCCCATCACCCACAGACAGAAAAAGAAAAGGCCGACTACCTGGCTCTGCTTAAGCAAAATCTTATTCGTCCCACGACTCTGGAGATTTGGGTAATGAATGCGGACGGGTCGAACAAGCGACAAGTGACGCGTAACGGTAAAGCGAACTTTGCGCCTTATTTCTTTCCCGATGGCAAGCGCATCCTGTTTGCATCCAACATGGACGATGCGAGGGGACGCAATTTCGATCTCTATAAGATCAACCTTGACGGTTCTGGACTGGAACGCATTACTTTCAACGAAACGTTCGATGGATTTCCGATGTTCTCCCCTGACGGAAAGAAACTAGTCTTCGCTTCCAACCGGAATGCGAAAGCGCAGGGCGACACGAACATCTTTATCGCCGATTGGGTCGAGTAAACACTGGGACCGCGGGCGTCCCGCCCACAACGGCGAGGCACCGCCTCGCCGAAGGTTTTTAATATGAAGTGCGGCAGCAAAGCCGCAAATGCGAAGAAGGCATTTATGTTTCGTAAGTCTCTAAATATTCCCCTCGTCCTCGCGCTGGCACTCAGTGCGGTTTTTGCGCAGCAACCCGCTGACACTCCCTCTGTTGAGCGTCTGCGCGCGCACATCACTCATCTCGCCTCTGACAAACTGGAAGGACGCCGCACTGGAACCGCGGGCGCTAATCTCGCCGCCGAATACATCGCGCGCGAATTTGCGCGCCTCGGTTTACAACGCAGCATCGGCTGGGACACGCAAGGCATGTCGATCCTGGAAGCCAATTCACCTAATCGTTATTTGCAGAAGTTTCCTTACATCGCCGCAGTTGAACTTGGCACCGGTAACAACTTGTCAACTCAACACGGAACCGCGCCGCCCACGGTTTTTCTCATCGGTAAAGATTGGATGCCTCTGGGATTTTCGTCTAATAGCAGCGTTAAGAACAGTGAGCTGGTTTTTTCAGGCTATGGTATTTCTGCCTCCGGTTTGAAATACGACGATTACGCGCACTCAAATGTTAAGGACCGGATCGCATTAGTCTTTGCCGGAACCCCGGACGGAGACAATCCTCATGGACAATTCGCGCAGTACGAAGCCCCTCGCTGGAAAGCAATCGCAGCACGGAACGCTGGAGCAAAGGCATTAATAATTATCGCGCGTGAAGAGAATCTAAAGGATGTTCGACTCTCACGACTCACTTACGATAATTCGGGAGAAGGTGGGTTACCCGTAATCGTCGTGTCAAGACAAACGGCGACGCGGCTTCTCGCCAATGGCGCAAGTCTCGCAGACTACGAAAAGGTTGCGGACGCACGAATCGAATCGAATACAACCCCCGGCATCCCTACGCGCGTGACGTCCCTGCGTACGCCAATTCCAACCCCTCTGGTCGATCTTTCTTCAAACATCGTTCGCCACGAAGTTGAAGCAGCCAACGTTGTCGGCATCGTGAACGGCTCCGATCCCGTTTTGAAAAACGAAACGATTGTTATCAGCGCACACTACGATCACCTCGGACGCGGCGGTGAAGGAAGCCTCGCGCCGCGCGCAGGCGACATACACCACGGCGCTGACGACAACGCTTCAGGGACCGCCGGCTTACTCGAACTGGCGCGCATTTTTGCATCTGCAGAAGGTCCCAGGCCGCGGCGCACAATTGTGTTCATTGCTTTCAGTGGTGAAGAAGAAGGTTTGCTTGGCTCAAATTACTACGTGAACCATCCGCTCAAGCCACTCGAAAACACGGTGGCGATGATTAACATGGACATGATTGGGCGGATGAAAAATAACAAGCTGGTTGTCGGTGGTGTGGGCACCGCGGAAGGGTTAAAAGACCTGGTGAACCGGTCGAACTCCGACGACGTTTTTACTCCCACCAGTGCGTCCAACCCGGTTCAAGCGATAACTCGCGGTAGTAATGAAACACCTGTTTTTGCGACTAATGACGAACTGGTGGGATCGCTCAAATCACACCAAGCTTTTGATCTCACCCTTAGCGAGGACGGTTTTGGCCCAAGCGATCATTCGTCGTTTTATGCGAAAAAGGTTCCGGTGTTGTTTCTCTGGACAGGCACGCACGAGGATTATCACAAACCTTCCGATACCGCCGACAAGATTAACTACGTAGATGAAGCGCAGATACTTGGTTTTGTTGAACGTATTGTTCGCGGTATCGATGCGAACAATGCACGGCCCGCATACACAGTTGCGAAGAACGAGTCGCAGGGGCGCACAACGGGATTCCGCGTATACCTCGGCACAATTCCAAACTACGCCGACTCAGGAGATGGATTATTGTTGGATGGCGTGCGCGATGATTCCCCGGCCGCGAAAGCGGGAATAAAGGCAGGTGATCGGATTATGAAACTGGCGGGCCGCGAGGTGCGCAATGTTTACGATTACACCTACGCCCTGGGCGAGATGAAAGCCGGTCAAGAATATGAAGTGGAACTGGTGCGCGGAGGTGAGCGCATAAAGGTTAAGCTCACACCGGCAGCCAGGAAATAAGAAACCGTGACCAGTAAACCGTGACAAGTGACAAGTCTTTTCTGACTTGTCACCTGTCACTCGTCACTTGTCACGGTCTTTCGTTTACCAGCGCGGTTCGCGATCGAAACCGCCACGGTCGCCACCGCCGCCACCGCCGCCGCGTCCACCGCCGCCGCCATAGCCGCCTCGTCCGCCGCCACCGCCGTAGCCGCCCCGTCCGCCGCCACCGCCACCACGATCGGCTCGCGGCTTGGCTTCATTGACCGTCAAGTTGCGGCCGCCAAAGTCCTTGCCGTTAAATTGCTCGATTGCTGCCGCCGCCTCTTCCGCCGTAGCCATTTCCACGAAAGCAAAACCGCGTGAGCGACCGGTGTCACGGTCTTCAATGACTGACGCTGATTCTACTGTGCCCGCTGCCGCGAAAGCGTCGCGGAGTTCCTCGCTCGTCGTGCGGAACGAGAGGTTTCCCACATAAAGTTTGGTACCCATTTGTCTTTCTATCCTTTTGATCGTGTGAAGCGCGGGTAATAATCAGATCGCAGACTCAAGCGTTACTTGATCCCTTGGGCGAACGCGACGCACCCGGTGCTCTAAATTGCGAGAGCGGCTTCCAACAAGTTGACTATTATCTCACTCTCTCCTCAGCCGAACGCGGGTCGCATCACGAACACGGACAGGCGCTGGTCACCACCGACGCGCGAGAGCAGGAACTAACGGGCCAAGTATGCCCCAGCCGCGGTTTGGAGTTCAAGGCGAGCGGCTGGTTAGTGGTCAGTAGTCCGCTGTCAGTGGTGCAAGTCGTTTCGTTATAATAGGAAAACAGCGACTGGCCACTTACAACTGACTACCTCCAATTGCCTGTCTCAAGCCTCATGGAATATAGTTCTTCACTACTAATCCCTGGTTGGCGAAAGGTCTGATTGGAAAATGTCCAAATCTGTTCCTATTACTGTGGCACACGGCGACGGAATCGGCCCGGAGATCATGACCGCCACACTTCACATCCTGAAAGAAGCCGGCGCCAACCTCGATATTGAAACTATCGACATCGGCGAAAAGGTTTATCTGGCTGGTAACTCTTCCGGCATTGAGCCGAGTGCATGGGATTCTTTACGACGCACCAAAGTTTTTCTCAAAGCGCCAATCACGACACCACAGGGCGGCGGGTACAAGAGTCTGAACGTGACCGTGCGCAAGACGCTCGGCCTCTACGCCAATGTCCGGCCTTGCGTTTCGTATCATCCGTTCGTAGACACGAAACATCCGAAAATGGATGTGGTTATCGTTCGTGAGAACGAAGAAGATCTTTACGCCGGTATCGAGCACCGGCAAACGCAGCAGGTTTACCAGTGTCTTAAACTAATTTCGCGACCTGGTTCGGAAAAGATTGTGCGCTATGCGTTCGAATACGCGCGCCGGAACAATCGTAAGAAGGTGACGTGCTTTACTAAAGACAACATCATGAAGTTGACCGACGGGTTGTTTCATAAAGTATTCGATGAAATAGCCGCCGAGTATTCCGACATTGAGAATGAGCACTGGATCGTGGACATCGGCGCGGCCAAACTCGCCGACGCGCCGGAACTTTTCGATGTGCTCGTGATGCCGAATCTTTATGGTGACGTGCTGTCGGACGTGGCCGCACAGATTGCAGGTTCGGTTGGCCTCGCTGGTTCGGCAAACATCGGTGAGCAGGTTTCGATGTTTGAGGCAATTCATGGTTCGGCCCCGCGCCGCGCCGGACAAAACTTGGCGAACCCATCGGGCTTACTTTTGGGCGCCGTGATGATGCTGGTGCACATTGGCGAAACAAACGTGGCAGAGCGCGTGCACAATGCCTGGTTACGAACAATCGAAGATGGAATTCATACTTATGACATCTACGAAGAAGCCCACAGCAATCAGAAAGTAGGAACCAAAGAATTTGCTGACGCGGTAGCCCAGCGCGTGGGCCAAAAGCCCGAGACTCTTAAGGCCGCCAGTTACAAACCTGATGACGAAACAAATGGGCAGGTCCCGCTAGCGGCACTGGCACGGGAGCCTGCCAAAAAAGATCTGGTGGGGGTGGATGTGTTTCTTGATTGGACCAAAGGCACCGCGAACGATCTTGGCGACTCATTAAGCAAACTGAGCGGCGACGGCATTCAGCTTGAGATGATGAGCAATCGCGGCGTGAAGGTTTGGCCAGGTGGTCACGCAGAAACGTTTTGCTCCGACCACTGGCGCTGCCGCTTTCTGGCAGCGGCGGACGGCGACGGTGTTTCGCATCCACAAATCATCTCTCTGCTCAAACGCGTCGCCGATGCTGGTTTTGATTTCATTAAGACCGAGAATCTGTATAACTTCGATGACGAGCGCGGCTATTCACTCGATCAGGGCGCGTAAACCAATGGATGAAGAAAGGGGATCAAATGAACCAGACGGAAGCGCAACGAAGAGCACAAGAAAAAGAGGAACCAGGCGACGCAGGAAACAATGAGGTAGGACCAACCGAGAAACTCCGTGAACATGAGCAGCGGGAGTCAGAACTTTCGGTGCCCGGTGCGCAAAATGCGGATAGTGAAGCGGATATCAAAGAGGAGAAGAGCCCTAACACCGAATAGCAGCGGAGACTCAAATGGCATCCGAATCAACAACTCCAATCGTTGCCGTAGTCATGGGCAGCAAATCCGACTGGGACACGATGAGCCACGCAGACGCAACTCTGACGGAGTTTGGTGTTGCGCATGAATGTCACGTCATGTCCGCGCACCGTTCGCCGCAGCTCGCCACGGACTTTGCCGCAAGCGCCGCTGACCGCGGCCTACAAATAATTATCGCCGCCGCCGGCGGCGCCGCTCATCTCGCCGGCGTGATTGCCGCTCACACCACTCTGCCGGTGCTCGGAGTGCCGATGAAGAGCGACGCGCTTAACGGTATGGACTCGTTGCTTTCGACTGTGCAGATGCCGGCCGGTATTCCGGTCGCGACGCTGGCAATCGGAAAGCCCGGGGCCATCAATGCCGCCCTGTTTGCGATTGCCGTGCTGGCGACTACACGCCCAGAGCTCGCCACGAAGTTACGAGAGTTTCGCCAGCGGCAGGAAGAAAAAATTCGCAGCACAACCCTTCCCTAACTCGTTCTGTCCGGCGTTGTTCTTGAAATATCGCAGACGTTAGCGCAGAATGCGTGCACCGAAAAGCCGTGCCGCTGACGAAGCATGACCCCGCTTACTTCGTTGTTTTTTACGTACTTACCTGTCTCGCTGGATCACTCCTGAAACATGATTGGCGAAACTATTTCCCACTATCGGATTACCGACAAGCTCGGCGAAGGCGGCATGGGCGTGGTCTATCTCGCCGAAGACAATACGCTCGGCCGCCGCGTCGCCATAAAGTTTTTGACTTCTACCACAAAGGAATACCGCGCCAGGTTTCTCCGCGAAGCAAGGGCCGTCTCTGCCCTGGCCCATCCGAACATTGCAGCTGTTTTTGATTACGGGGAAACCAACGAGGGCCAGCCGTACATCGTGATGGAACTGATCAAGGGAGAACCTTTGAGCGAGAAACTGCTCGCGGGTTCACTGCCTCTCCATGAAGCCGTGCGCATCGTGTCGTTAATTGCTGAGGCGCTTGGCGAAGCGCACCACCAGGGTGTCGTGCACCGCGACATCAAACCTTCCAATGTCGTGATCACTGAACGCGGCCAGGTAAAGGTGTTGGATTTTGGTTTAGTCAAACAACTTCATGAGCAGCACAGCCTCGGCGGCGATCCCAACCTACCCACCCTGCCGTTTACGCGAACACGCAGCGATGTGATCGTCGGCACCCCAATGTACCTTTCGCCCGAGCAAGCCACCGGCAAAACCGTGGACGCACGCAGCGATCTGTTTGCGCTGGGCGTGGTGCTTTATGAGTGCATTACGGGCCAGGCCGCTTTCGGTGGTTCCAGCATTATTGAGATTGGCGCCCAGGTCATTCACATTAATCCGCCGGTGCCTTCGACAGTCAACGATCGCATTCCACCCGAGCTCGATCGCATCACGATGAAAGCGATGGAGAAAAAGATCGAGGCGCGCTATCAATCCGCTGACGAGTTGATCGCGGATCTAACAAAGGTCCTGCCGACTTTACAGGCAGACGGTTTCCGCCAGGTGCGCGTAACCGAGTCGTTGGCGAAACCGCGCACTTACTCAGCCAGTGCGTTGACAACGATAACTGAAACCTTGCGCCGGCCCGGGCCATCACTAGGCACTCTGGTCCTTGCGGTGGTTGCCTTGGCACTGGTTGTGGTCTTCGCGGTCCTCTGGTTCAAGCCGAAGCCATATCAACCCACGGCTGAAGCAGCCACATGGTATGAAAAAGGCACCGACGCCCTTCGTAATGGCGCATTCCTACAGGCGACCAAGGCTCTGGACCAGGCAATTACGCATGATCCGAAATTTGCGCTGGCGCACGCTCGCCTGGCCGAAGCGTGGAATGAAATGGACTACGCGGACAAGGCTAAAGACGAGATGTTGAGAGTCCAGTCGTTGGTGCCCAACCGCTCGCAACTCGCGACAACGGATAGCCTTTACCTGGAAGCAATTAATGCGACGTTGACGCGGGACTTTGCCGGCGCGTCAAAAGCCTATGCCGAACTGGCACGCCTTTCACCGAATGATCCGCAGGCTCACGTGGATCTTGGGCGCGCCTACGAGAAGAACGATCAGATTAATGACGCGATTAAGAGTTATGTGGAAGCAACAACGCGCGCGCCTCAGTATGCGACCTCATTCCTGCGTGTAGGAAGTCTGTATGCGCGCCAGCTCGATCAGGCCAGCGCCACCGCGGCGTTCGATAAGGCTGAAACCATCTTTCAAGCGAATGGGAATTTCGAGGGTCAGGCAGAGGTTTCGTTTCAGCGAGGCAATCTTTTCGATCAACTTAATAAAGAGACGGAAGCTCGCGGGCACCTGCAACGTACGCTGGATCTCGCACGTACGACCGGTAACGATTATCAGTATGTGAAGAGCCTGTTAAAGCTTGGCTATGTCGAACTCTTCTCAAATAACCTCGAAGGTGCGCGCACATACATGCGCGAGGCAGTCGAGCGGGCCCAAGCCAAAGGCATCGATAACCTGACTAAGCAAGGCATTGCTGATATAGGCAATACCTATTTGTACGCCTCTGATTATCCTGAGGCAGAGAAATACTACCGGCAATCACTCGACTTATCTCAGAAACAAAAAGATGAGCGCAATGCAAGCCGCGCGCTGCTCCAGCTGGCCAGCCTCGCTGAGCGCCGGGGAAAGCCTGACGACGTTATTAAAAACGTCAACCAGGCGCTGCCGTTTTATCAAAAAGGTGGTTACCGTAAAGAGACTCTTCAGGCGTTCGCGCTTCTGGCGCGCGCCAAAGTTCACCAAGGTGATTACGCGGGCGCTCTCGATGGATATCAACAAGCGCTGAAACTATCTCAGCAGTTAGACGACCAGGGTCAGGCATTTTTGGCGCATGACGATATTGGTCGCTTGTTTATCAGGCAAGGCAGATATCCCGAGGCCCTGGAACATCTGGACGAAAGCTACAAGACCGCGAAGGCAATAAACTCACCAAAGAATGTGGCGTTGAGTTTGACGGACCGCGCCAACGCGCTCTGGCGATTAGGACGATACGATGATGCGCTCGCGGCGTTGCAGGAAGCGAAGGAGTTCGTTGAGAAACCGGGTGCGCCGAGCAATATCTCAGCGTCTTATTATCTGGTGCTGGCGCGCATGGCTTTAAGTCGTGAGTCCTGGAGTAGCGCTCAAGCCAATGCAGAAAAGGCACAGACCCTCGCCGGCAGCCAACTTCACGGCGCCGCTGCGGAAGCATCACTTACCCTGTGCCTGGGCCAGGTGCTTTCCGGAAATGCCAAACAAGGCGCAGCAAAGTGTCAACAAGCAGTTGATGCCGCGCGCCAGGCAAATGACCCGGCAGTTTTTGGTGAATCGTTACTGGCGCTGGCGGAAGCGTTGGCCCGGGCGGGCGATGCGCCCGGCGCAATTAAGAACGCATTGGAAGCAGAGCAGATTTTTGCGCGCTCAGGGCGGCGCGATTGCGAGTGGCTGGCCTGGTTAGTTGCAGCTCGTGCGAGCCGGACAAGCGGCGACCTCGAGAAGTCTCGCGATTACGCTTCGCGAGCGGAACAGGTCCTTTCCAGTATTCAACAACAATGGGGAAATGATAGCTATACTTCCTACCTAAACAGACCTGATGTCCAGTTATCTCGCAAGCAACTCAGCGAGATAGTCTCAGGTAAACCCTAATCCCAACCCAGCCCAAAAGGAGAAACTCACATGGCAAACGGTGGTGACATTATTATCAAAGGTGGTTCGGTCGATCTCAATTACGACGAGGCCGTCTATCCCCAAGATCCCGGCAATCCAAAGAAGCACAAGAACCAAAATAAAAAAGTGACCCGCGTGTTGATTACCGGAGATATTACTTTCGACAGCGGCGATCACCCGAACGGGTTATCCTGCGAGATCACTACTTTCTGTAAGTAAGGATTTTCCGATGCGGAAAGTCTGAAGTAGAACGAGTCGGCACCAACGCAAACTCGGGTGTCGCGTTGTCTTCAGAGGCCGCTTTGCGGGCAGCGGATTGTGGCCCAGTAGTTAGTACAAGCCTTGCCCATCAACTCTTAACTCACACACTAAGGAGAAAATCACATGGCAAACGGTGGCGACATCATCATTAAAGGTGGCTCGGTCGATATTGATTTCGACGACGATAAGTATCCTAAGGAACCCGGTAAACCTCGCAATCACAAAGCCAACGACCAAACCATAACCCGGGTAACGGTTGAGGACGAAAACAATACTGTGCAGTATGACAGCGATAGTGACACGGCAGACAAGACACTCTGGACAATTCATGTCTTCTGCACTGGCACTAGTAAGCCGGTCAGTAAAGGCTGACTTGGCCTCGGCCGTTAGTTGAATTTGGTGCCTGACCCTGACGCGGCAGGTCCTCATAAGGAACGAGTAAAGTCGTCGCGCGGTGGTTCAGCGGCGGCAGGGTCCGGTTGTGTGGCAAGTCTTACGGCCCTCTTCTGCTCAACAGCGAAATAATGGCCACGAACAGGGCCGCGCCGATGATGGACCAAATGATCGGGAAACTAGTCGTGCCGATTTGCACGGAAAACAATTCCGGCAAACCGAGATTACGGGCGAGCCACATTCCCAACAGCGCGCCAATGAATCCCAGCGCGATTGAAACTAAGCAACCGCCGCGGGAATAACCGGTGATCGCCTGGCCCAGCGCGCCGCAGAGTCCGGCAATGATTAGCAACACGATTAGATCTAGTATGGTCATTTGAAACTCCTTCGAAGATCTTACGGAACGATAAAGCCTTTGCGCTTAATCCACTCGCGCACCACTTCCGCCTGGTTGCGTTTGTTTGCATCCACCTCGTAATTCAGTTGACGCATCTCTTCAGTTGAAATGGCGTGCGCGAGTTTCGCCAGCACTTCGCGCAATTGCACAACGCGTGCCCACGTGTCTTGCCGCACAAGATAAACTGCTTCATACGGCGGAAAATAATGCCGGTCGTCTTCAAGTTGAAAAAGATCGAGCGCCGCGATTCTTCCTTCAGTGGAATTCCCCGCAATCAAATCCACCTGCCCGGAAGCGAGCGCAATGTAGGTCAACGAAAGATCCATCTCGCGCGGTTGTTCGGCAAACTTCAATCCATAAGCCTTTGAAAAACCGGGATAGCCGTCGGCGCGCGACATAAAATCCTGTCCAAACCCCGCGCGCCAATTCGCCGCGTAGGATGCCGCCTCAGAAATTGTTTTCAACTTCAACTTTCTTGCCTCGGCGCCGCGGATGAGAATCGCAAAAGTGTTTTCAAAACCGAGCGGCTGGCTAACGGCGATGTTGAATTTTTGCGCATACTCGGTTTTAACTTGATCATAAACTGCGCGCGGATCGGTGATGGGTTGATGATGAAGGATGGCGGTGTACGACGTGCCGGTGTACTCAGGATAAATATCGACGCGTCCCGCCAGCATCGCGTCGTGCGGAAGATTGCCACCCAATTCGTAATTGCGTTCTACCCGCTCGCCGCGAGCTTCCAACATCTGGGCAACAATTTCGGCGAGAATTGCGGATTCGGTAAAGTCTTTTGAACCAACTACAACGCGAGCACTCTGCGGCTGTGAGTTGCGCGAGCGCGATTCGCGCGAACCCACATAGATTCCGGTTATCACGGCAGCAAGGATTGCAGCCGTGGCCGCCACCATGAACTTCTTCCGAGCTGAAGTTGTGCCGGCCTCTCGTTTGTGGGCCACAGAAAAATACCGTTCGAGCAGACCCAAGCCAAAGTCTGCGATTAAAGCCATCAGCGCCGCAGGCACTGCGCCGGCGAGCAGCAAGTTATTGTCGTATTGTCTCAGCCCACGAAAGATGTAGACGCCTAGCCCGCCTGCGCCAACAGCAGCGGCGATGGTGGCCACGCCAATTGCGATCACCATGGCAACACGAACCCCAGTAATGATCACCGGCATCGCCAGCGGGAGTTCAACCTGCCATAGGATTTGACGGCCTGTCATCCCCATCGCTACCGCAGCCTCGCGCACGTTCGGATCGACGCCGGTGATACCGGTGACCGTATTTCGAATTATCGGCAGCAGCGCATAGACCACTAGCGCCACTATCGCGGTGCGCGCGCCAATACCGCCGATGAACGGCAGTGGAATCAGAAAACCAAACAACGCCAGGCTGGGAATCGTTTGCATAATGTTGGCAATGCCCAACACTGGACCACGCAACGACTTGCGGCGCGTAAGCAAAATCCCGGTAGGAATACCAATCGCAACTGCAACTAAAGTTGAAATGAGGACCAGCGACAAATGCTGTCGCAGCAGTGTGGATAGTTCCGGCCAGTTTTGTTTTAGAAAACTGATGAAACTCACCGCGTCTCCTCCTGACTGGAACGCGCGGAAACTCGCAACGTTTCAAGGTATGCCATTGCTTGACTGTTTTTCGACTTAAGAAAAGTTTCGGGAGTCTCAAGCAGCAGAAGTTTTCCCGCGTGCATAAGTCCGATGCGTGAGCCGAGCAGCAAAGCCTCGCGCACATCGTGAGTCACAAACACCGCAGTCTTATTCAACCGTTTGCTGAGTTCCGCAAACTCGCGCTGCAGACTGGCGCGCGTCAGAGGATCAAGCGCGCCAAAGGGCTCGTCAAGCAACAGCAGCGGCGGGTCTGCGGCCAGGGCGCGAGCCACGCCGATGCGTTGACGCTGTCCACCGGATAATTCCGCGGGATAACGCTCCGCAAAGGCGTTCGGCTCGAGTCCGACTAGTGATAGGAGATCGTCGACACGGCTTTTGATGCGCGCTTGTTCCCATCCTTCAAGCGTGGGTACGAGAGCAACATTCTTGGCGATGCTGAAATGAGGAAAGAGCCCGCCTTCCTGAATCACATAGCCGGTGCGACGCCGTAAGCGAATGGGATCCCATGCCGTCGTGGGTTTTCCTTCAACTAATACTTCACCAACGTCCGGCATCAAGAGACGGTTGATGAGCTTTAGAGTTGTTGTCTTACCGCAGCCTGATTCACCGAGAAGGACCAGTGTCTCGCCGGGCGCTACAGAGAAAGTGAGATGAGAAATAATTGGGGCAACAGCGGAGGCGTGCGAGAAACTTACATCGCGAAATTCAACCAGGGGATTGTCAGACGCTTGCGACATTCTCGGGAAGATAAGAACTATTAGATAGCATTTACAAGATGAACAGGATTCCGCAAAACATTGGGACTAACCTTTTTATTAATCTTGTCAATTCTGTAAATCCTGTCTTGTATTCCTAAACTGCCAGCAGCAAATTGCTGCTAAAGCGCTCGGCCCGATCTTGCCAGGTGTGCGCGCGCGTGAAACCTGTCTCCGCAGCTAGTTTTCCAATATCAGAAAGGTCGTACTTGTAAGAGTTCTCGGTATGAATCTGTTCACCGGCTGCAAACTGTACCTGCATATCGAGCTTGCTGATGCGCACGCTCTGTTCGCAACAACTTTCAATGTAGATCTCAACTCGTCCGGCTGCTTCGTTGTAAAAGGCCCGATGCGCAAACGCGCGGAGATCAAATTCCCCGCCCAGCTCGCGGTTGATGCGCGCCAATACATTTAGATTAAATGCAGCAGTCACACCCAGTGCGTCGTTGTAAGCGGCTTCCAGGACGGCCTTGTCCTTTTTTAAGTCTGCCCCCAACAGAAGCGCGTCGCCTTCATTCAGTACCAGCCGCAACGCGCGCAAGAACTTTAGAGCTTCATCGACGTCGAAGTTGCTGATGTTTGATCCGAGAAAGAGCGCCAGGGTTCGTTTCCGCGGTTTGTGTTGCAAGTCAGAAAGCGCGGCAAAGTAGTCCGCGGCATAAGCTTCGATTTTCAAGCGCGGATATGATTGCAACAGGATCCGCGAGCTGCTCTCGAGGGCCGTCGCCGAAATATCGACGGGCATGAACAACAACTCATCTTGTTTTCGCAGCAGCGCTTCGATTATCAGCCGTGTTTTAGACGCACTGCCGCTGCCCATCTCGATCAACGTTGTCGGTTCCGCAACTGAACTTACAATCTCGTCGGCGTAATGATCGAGAATCTCGTTCTCAGCGCGCGTCAGGTAATACTCGGGCAAAAGACAGATGGCTTCGAAGAGTTGCGAGCCAAGCTCGTCATAGAAGTACTTGGGCAGAAAACGTTTTGGTTGGGCAGAGAGCCCACGCCGCACGTCCTCGGCAAGTCCGGCCAGCGGATCGCGCGTCACCAGGTTACGAATGAACAGCTTTTGTTCCTGCACTTGTGATATTTGAGACATCATTCGCCGGTTCCCTAACCGCAGGCGATTCGTTCAGTTCAAGATTTAGGGGTGGACAAGCATGATAGCTGATCAGTCGCGATTATCAACTACCAGGCCCTAACCGGGCGTCGTGAGGCGGCTTGACCCGCGCCACTAGCTCCTGCAAGATCGCTGCCTATGCATTACTTGAGTTCGCCCGCCCCCATTCCGGTTCGCATCCACAGTCACAAGAAGAAGCTTATCGGCCTGCTGATGCTGCTGCTCGTCTGTTCGGCGGTCGCGGCAAGCGCACAAAGTTATCGTCACGAAGTGACAACTGGAGACAAGACTTCGGTTTCGGTGAAGAGTCGCAATGGGCGGGTCAGTGTGATCGTTAAGGACGACCTGCAAAAAAAAGTTAAGATCGAAGCCAGTTCTGCAGGCGCCTTGATAGATCAAACAGACGTCGTCACGTCAGGTAAAGGCGGCGAAGTAAACATTACAGTGCGAGACCGGCGCGAAAAGGACCGGATCGATATTGTGGTCCACGTGCCTGCGCGGACGAAGGTGAAAATCGAGAGCGAAGCGGGAGCCGTTGATGTGGTTGGCAATTTAGAATCGGCTGAAGTGAGCACTAACACGGGCACCATTCATGCGGACGTGCCACTTGATGCGGTGAAATTTAATTTCATTTGGAGCGCAAGCCGGCCACGCTTTTTGAGTGATGTCGAATTGCCGGAAGTGAAAGAAAAGGCCGCCGGCGTTTTCACTATTTCCGGCAAGCTGGGCAACGAGAAGCCTGAAAAAGAGGAGCGGGTCCAGCTTTCGTTGCTCACTCAACGCGGCGTAATTCTGCTTAATGTTGACCCGGCGATGGTGCCACCCGACTTGCGCGAACGCCCGCTCACTGATGCAGCGCGCGCGATTGTGCGCAGCGGTGATAGTCAATTGACCGATGCAATTCGCAAAGTGTCGCCGAAAATGTTTGGCGATTACGCGAAGACCCTGCCGCCGCCTGAAAAGCAGCCGGAGTTGGTCAAGCGTTCAGCGCCCGGTCAGTTCGTCAGCGCCTTGTCGTCGCAACTGATGCGTTTCAACGCCAGCGTCACGGACCGCAACGGCCGCGCGATCGGCGGTATGAAAGTGTCAGACTTCACAGTTTATGAGAACGGCATCGAGCGTGAAGTGAAGCAGGTGGTGCCAACCAACGAACCGTTTAATCTTATTCTACTGTTGGACGTTTCAGGCAGCGTGGAAGAACGGATCGACTTCATTCGTAAGGCCGCGCGCGACTTTTTGAATACGGCCAGCCCTCAGGATCGCATAGCAATTATTAGTTTTCGCGATGACATTCAGGTAATTTCGGACTTCACTACCGATCGCCGGCTGCTCTCGAGGAAACTTGAAGACATCGATGCCGGCGGCGCGACTGCGCTTTACGACGCCCTTGGTTATGTCTTAGCCGATCCGGTCAAAAGACTTCGTGGCGAACGAACAGCCATCGTGGTTCTTTCTGACGGCGACGACAACAGATCGTTTGTGCCGTTTCCTGCGATTCTTGAAGCGCTGGTTGAGTCAGGCGCACTGGTCTACCCGTTATACGTTCCGTCAGGCTTGATTCCGGAAGGCAGCGTGCCTAAACCCGAAGTAACAATCGATCCCCTGCGCACGCGTTATCTGACACTGACCACGCGAGCAGACGAAGAAGGCAAGAAACTCGCACAGGCATCTGGTGGCGTTTACTATCCAATTCACCGGCTGGAAGATTTGCAGCGCGCCTATGACGACGTTGTGGTCCAACTCCGCACCGCCTACACGATCACCTACGCTTCCAATGCCCGTTCCTCGATGAGCCCGCGCGTACGTGTGCGCGCGAATCGCGACGGCGCGTACGTCAGGTTAAGTCCGGTGGTGGGCGTGGCGACTCCGTAACTTTGTAGATTGTTTACTGTGATTACGGCTTTACGACGGCTTGCATAAAACCAAACGACGCTCGCCGAGTGCCGGGTTTACTTTTCCTCCCTCATCCTTCATCCTTCATCCCTGCGATGAGCCAACCACTCTTCAACTCATTATTCGATGAAGTTGAGCGCCGGCC